>CAZQJU010000007.1:0-52678 GCA_964593185.1 uncultured Roseivirgaceae bacterium | reverse complement strand
GATGCTGTGGTATGGCCGGTTCATTTGGTTACGAGCAAGAACACTACGAAGTATCTATGAAAGTGGGAGAGCTAGTGTTATTCCCACGAGTTCGCGAGGCAGATCCGGACACCATTATTTTAGCCTCTGGTACCTCGTGCCGACACCAGATCCTGGATGGGTGCGGCAAGGTGGCAAAGCATATCGTAGAAATCCTCTAAGCGATCGTTGTCTCTATAAATTCTTGTATTCTGGTCAGATACCAATGATTTCCATTCACCATTTTGCTGAAACCGACATGGCCTCCGTATTGAGGAACCTCCAGATAGACCCATTCGCTTTGCTCACTTAATTCGTAGGGGAAATCATTTTCAGATAGGAGGGGGTCATTTTGTGCGTTAATGATGAGGGTAGGGCGTTTGATTTTGGGAAGGAATTGGATGGTATTCCACTTTTCAAAGTACGATTCAACTGATGAAAACCCATTGAGCTGCAGCAGCACCTCCTTGTTTAGTTCATTCAAATTTGAAATTTTCGTTACCCGATCTTTGTCAATTAAATGAGGGAACTGGTCCGCCTTTCGAAGTACTTTGGCTTTGATTTTTGTGAAATTCTTCTCCATGAGAAGCCGAGTCCATTGTTTTTGTATACGCTCCGCAGTCTTGGAAATATCCAGCGGCACGGAAAGTACGATGGCTCCAGTGATGGGGGATCTGGACAAGTCCCGCGCCATGAAACTTAGTGAAATGGCTCCTCCCAATGAAAATCCTATCAAAATGATCTCTGTGTAGTTTCCTTTTTGCTGGGCATGATCGATCACCTGGCTTAAATCATCCGCATCACCATGGTGGTAGAACCTGGGCAATCGGTTCAGCTCTCCACTGCAACTTCGCAGATTCCAAAGTAGTATATCGAACCCTTGCTTTGCAAAATAGGTGGCGGACTGCTCCATGTAGGGGTCTCTCGTATTTCCTTCAAAGCCATGTGTTAAGAGTATCAACTTCGAGCCGCCGTTTTGTATCCAATCCAAGTCAAGAAAATCTCCATCCGGCAGTTCCAGCCGCTCTCTAGTGTAGTCTACCTGATATATGCGTGTAGTTAAAAAGGGTAGGACCGTTTCCAGGTAGGAATTAAAATGCAATAGCGGTCTTTTGGTATAGCTTGATTCATATATTAGTGGCATGTTGAGAACGAGGGCTTTGAATATCCTAACGCTAAGCTAATGCTAAAGCAAACGTCAAAGGTACTTGCCGCGATCCTATATACGATTCGCCCATCTGCCACGCTTGGTGCATGTCTGCTAGCGGTTTCAGCCTTTAACCCCCAAACAAAGGAATGGCAAGAGGTGATTTGGTTGGTAGTGTGCGCTTTCACCGGTTCCTCTTTTTGTTTTATCCTCAACGACATCTTCGATAAAGAAAAGGATCTGCTCAACAACAAAAAAAGACCCATTGCCACCGGGGAGCTTCCCCTCCCCATCGCGCTCATCGCGACGATCGTGTTCGGTGTGATCTTTATGGCTTCTGCGGCTGCCTTCGGGAAGGTAGTATTAATACTTTCGGTCCTTTTTCTCGGGTTAGCAACCTCCTATTCATTCCTCAATCGAGTTTCGGGATTCCCAGCCAATGTCATGGTGGCCGTATTTGTGGCCGGCACGCAGTGGGGGGTCTATTGGATCAAAGCGGACTCGATCCTGTATTTCAGTAGCCTGTTTTTGTTTTTCATTTCAATCCCACGCGAAATGTTACTGGATTGGCTGGATATTGAGGGCGATAGAGCCTCAGGAAAAAGTTCATTGGCCTGGACCACCTCGCGGAAACGATTCAATCAGATTTTGGGTCTCATGATTGTTGGAGCCTCCTCTTCCATTTTTCTTTTGCTTTACATGGAGCCACTTCCAATGCATTCCATTGTGCTTTTCATAACTTCGACCCTCCTTTTCGGAATTTCATTTATTCGTTTCTTTCGGAATGCCAGTCGAAAGAATGTGTTGCATGGTGTACGATTTTCGCATCTTAGCTACGCAATCTTTATGGTAGCCATGCTGACCAGATAATTCGGGTGAAGCCTATGAGAACACTTGTTTGCTTGATATTGATTTTTAGTTCGCTGGCAGGGTTCTGTCAGATGAAGCAGCAGCAAGTCTTGGCAAGAATCGATTCACTACAGATTTATTCGGACCCATTCTACAGTTCGGGGCTGTTCCCTACCCAGCGAAGCTGGAATCTTTCCAAAAATCCCGTAGAAGACAATACCATCTTCTTTACGGCCTCCATCGTGCAAACATTGCAAAGCATCGCCCCATCGCTTGATCTCACTTCCAGCTTCCGCGTAGATGCGATCACGAAGAAAGCAAGGGAGAACTATGTCTTATACCGAAGTAGAAATAAGGAACCAACCTTTAATTTTTGGCAAACCGTAGCGCCTGATCTGCCCTTCCCAAACGGCAATCGTTGGATTTCGAATGCAAAGATGCGCCTTCCTGACGACTTGGATACAAGTGTCATCCTGGCCATGAGTACAGAAAATGATACGTTAAAAGCGCGGTTGCGGGCAAATATGATCAGCTATGCAGGAAGAGAAGATCGCGATGAAGCGGTTCGCAATACATTGGAAAAGTACGAGAACTCGCTGGCGTACGAAGCTTGGTTTGCAAAGGATATGCCCCAAACGTTTGACATTTGTGTGCTCTCCAACGCACTCCTTTTTGTACTCACTGAAGGTTACCCATTGAATGAGCATGACCTGGCTAGCGCAGACCTCATTGGGCAAATGATTTTAGATGGTGATCTTACAACAGACGAGATTGGCTATCTATCCCATCATACGGCGTCGCTTGCTGTGATCTATTATCACGTAGCTCGCTTGCTCGAAGTCGATCGGGAAGGACTGATGGATGCCAGCAAACCAACCGTAATCAATGAGCTGGTTCGATTGCAAAGTACCTCTGAAACGGAAGTGGAAAAAATGCTTGTGCAGACCTCTTTACTACGACTAGGGATCTTTCCTTCGGTCGAGTTAGACTATGATAAGCTCGAGGCAGAACTTGAGGATTTTGTCTTCTTTTCGGTCAAACCTTTTTTGGGGAACCCACAGCTGGCTTTTCTCGAAGCAGTAGTTTCAGATATCAGCTGGCGTTGCCCTGCTTACAGCTGGACGTTGTACCTTGAGCATCTGCACTTTAAAAGAAGCTATACTGCCAACCTACCTGCGGCTAGTGAATAAACAAGTTCTCACATCTCTCTTTGTAGTTTGTTCCTTTGGTATACTAAATGCCCAGCAGGATCTTCCGACTCCGGACTCTCTACTGCAATGGATTGCAAGCCAACAAAAGAATGGAGATGCATTCTACGATGATGGTCTCTTTGCCAGCCAGCGTTTACATAAAAAAAATGTGTACGAGGACAATTCTTTGTTCTTCTCCACGCTCATTGCACTGACTCTGCATTCCATAGCAAAAGAAATGCCTTCTGAAAGTCAGGAAAACATTCAATCCATTTACCAGGGAGTCCGTAAAAATGCGTTCCGGTATCGAAGTAGGCGGGGAAGAGCGACCTTCAATTACTGGCAGACCGATCCTGACATTCCTCATCCGAACGCACCAGCAAAGTACCAGACCGACAAGTACAAAGTGCCGGATGATTTTGACGACACCAGCATGATTGCAGTGCTACTGGATAGTCCTGAATTTGCACAGGAAATCCGGCAAGAGATGGTACGGTACACTGCAACTAGAAAGAAAAAGGTTAAGACCACCTTCAACCGATTGAAGCGTTCCGAAGCCTACGGCGTTTGGTATGCCGACAAATGGAAGCAGGAATTTGACATCTGTGCGCTGACCAATACCCTGCTCTTTGTGCTTCGGTATGGATATGAATTGAACAGGTATGACTCGGCCTCTTTTTCGCTGATTCAAGAGAGTATTATGGATGAGTTACATCAAAAGCATCCTTTTGTGCTTTCACCATATTACAACAAAACACCTGTCATCCTTTACCACGTTAGCAGATTGATGGCAATGGACCCTCCCGGATTTTTGGCTGAACTTAAATCAGCAATAATTTCTGAGCTCCATTCAGAATTGAAGTCCACTGAATTCGAGCTACACAAAATAATCCTGTATACTTCGCTACTTCGATTAGGAGAAACCCCTGTTCCCATCATTGATGTAAAAAAATTATTGGAGGAACAGGAAGAATTTCACTGGTTTTCCGCCAACATCATGTTGGCTGCTGGTTCCGGAACTTTTCTTCGCAAGACACTAAATGATTCAAAGCTGGTACCCACGCTCTATTGGCGCTGTGATCCCTATTACTGGACCCTTGTTCTGGAGTTTTTGGTTTTGAGGGATGCCACATTAAAAGCACCGGGAAGCTAGACCTCAATTTCTCCCTTTAGATAGGTCACCGCTTTGCCGGCAATTAGTACCCGATCGCCGCGATCTTCACATGTTAGGTACCCCTTTCGCTCACTTAACTGGTAGGCGATCAGCTCCTTCTTTCCCAACTTTTCAGACCAGTAGGGAATCAATGAACAATGAGCCGAACCCGTCACCGGATCCTCAAAGATGGTTGCACCAGGCAGGAAGAATCGTGACACAAAATCAACCCCATCTCCTTTTGCGGTACAAATGATTCCGCCTTTGCCAAAATCATCAACATCTAACTGATTCCCGTTTACTTTCAAGGCCCTTACTTCGGCTTCGGAATTGAAGACCAGGAAATAGTCCCTTGATTTCAAAACTGCTGCGGGCTGTATGTTAAAGGCCCCTAAATGTTCCTCGGACATGCTGGATGCGGTTGGTTTTCTTGACGGAAAGTCCAATTGCAGCAGGTCGTCACGCTGCGTTACAATTAGCTCCCCACTCACGGTTTGGAACTTGATGGCTTCCTGTTGGTATCCCAAGTGATTGATCAGGACATGCGCCGATGCTAAGGTAGCATGGCCACATAGGTCGATCTCAAAAATGGGCGTAAACCATCGAAGTTGAAATCCTTCGTCTATTTGCTTGAAAAAAGCGGTTTCCGCCTGATTGTTTTCAATCGCAATTTTCTGAAGGATGTCATCACTAGGCCAGGAACCCTCAATGGGCACCACAGAAGCTGGATTTCCAGAGAACAAATGATCGGTAAAGGCATCGACCTGATAGATAGGTAATTTCATGACTGTAAGAAATAAAGAATTTTGCTTACTAAGTAGGTAAACAGAAAAATTGCATGGGAGACTTGCTTACAGAATTTTGGTGGATTTGGATGCTTTTGATTCTATTTCTTGGAGGTGATGCGCCTAAAAAGGAAAAAAGGGCCTAAGCCCTTTTCCATAACATCAATAAATAACTCAATCTAGTAGCGATGCCACTGCCTGCAACCCTTCCGGTTCCATCCGGTTCTTAACGTACAGTTTTTTAATTTCCTTAAAGTTCTCTTTCGTTACAGCCTCTCCAGTTTTGGTGTAGTGCTCCACCGCAATGAAATAATCATTGATCAGTTTTTTGAATTTGCCCTTCGTCATGGCTCCCATAAACGCTGGTTTTGTCCGGTACTGCATATCAAAAGAGAATTCACTTTTCCCATTTCCCACATCTTTGATCCGATAGACCGCCTGGGTGTAGTCGGGATCTACAGGAAACTTTCCAGCCTGATACACCTTGTTTGTAAATGACATGCGTTCGGGGGCATAGTTGACCATTTTTTCTTTCAAATACTGTGTCTGTTTTTCATTGAAATAGCATACCCGCTGTGCACCTTCACCTGCCATCAAGGATCCATCCACGTACTCGGACGCGATGATTTTGGGATGCGAATACGCGATCTTTCCATAGTCCTTACCCACCACATCCCATAGCTCGTTCGCTGGAATATCGATGACCTTACTCACTTTAAAGGTTTGTACCTTCTTCGCTTTTTGACCTTCCGCTCCTAGAGTCAGAAGGACTAGCGTTACCATCGACAACGCTCTAACACTTCGTTTCATTTGCTGCTTTTTTGTTTTTGCTTAGATCAACTTTTGGCCCTGGTGTTACAGGTTTCCTGATGGAAATTGCTAATTCAGATTAAAAAGTCGGATCACTTTTTCATCGCTTATGACCTCATCAAGAAAAGTCTTTCGATCGAAGTTTTCTTTCAGCGGCAAGCGATCATGTAGACGACGATACTGCTCTTCTACAATGGACAAAACCTCGTCCGTTTCCTGAGAAATATGCTTTTGAAAACTGGCGTACTCCTTGCGATTAAAAAGCAGGTTCTTACTGTCAATGCGTTTGTTTTCCAAGACGACCGTGACTTTCTTATAGCATCTGCACGGGTTGGCTTTGTTAACCAGTCCACATTTATTGTTCATGAACTGAAAGAGGTCTTTCCGGGCACGAGAAAGTCGTACTCGAAAGTTCTGCTTGCTAATTCCCAGGATCTCAGAACCAATGGTGTGATCCGCATTGAATAGCTCCCCCAGGATGTAGACCATTCGTTGTTCTCTGGTCAAACACAACAACATTCCGGACATACAGGCTAGGTTCATTTCCCTGATTTCCGCCTCCTTTTCTTCTTGCTCCAGCGCGGTGAGCTCGATATTGTCAAAGCTATCAAGAAGGTTACCAAACGTTTCAAAGTCGGTAACGACCTGCTCACGTCCGATTTTTTTCATCTTCAAAAAATGGTTTGCAACAATACGATAAAGCCAGGTTCGAAATTGGGACTCTCCACGAAACTGGGAAAGCTTGGTAGTAACAATGATCAACACCTCCTGGGTAATGTCTTGTGCATCATTAGGGTTTTGTACCATTTTCCAGGCAATGTTGAAGATGAAGGGTTGATGTTTCTTAATCAGTGACTCCAAGGCTTCTTTGCTTCCTTGCTTGGCCTTTTTGATTAGGCTCACATCATCTAGATCAGTGTCGTATTCGTGTAAAAACGGATTCATATTAATGGGTTTACCCCATTTGATCCCAAAAAGTTAAAGGTGTGACAAGAGTTCGTGAAAAAAATCCACGAACTCCTGAAAAACCCTATCGAGAAATTTCTGCCAGCTTCTGTGACGACGTGGCGTAGATCTCTTCAATCCCGGGTCTCACTTGTCCAAAGATTTCATCGGAGGCGACTTCGAACTCCACATTCCAGGAAAGTAACGTTGTGCCTTCTTTCTCAGTAAACTTCATGGTGCCTACAACATCAGAAATCGGCATGAAGGACTGCTGATCGATGCGGTAACTAAACAGATTCTCATTGTCATCGGAAGTCAAAATTGTCTCGAAGAGTTCGTTCCCGTCGTGCATTTTGCATACTCTCTTGGCACCAGCTCCCTCACCTTCAATGGTACTGTCTGATAAAATGGGTAACCAACGCTCCCATTCTGCACCTGTGCGTACATTCTGCCATACTTTGTCAAGTGGTGCGTTAAGCTCATGATTTGTTTCAATGGTCTTTTTCATTATTCAGTTGTTTTCCCATTAGAGCCGAAGTTTGAAAATGTGTTACAAATCCGACTTATTGTCCGCCTTATGTTCGGGATCGGTCAGATAACCCGGCCAGAAACACGCCCGTTTAACTAGCCATATGAAATTCTTACTTTGGCTAATCCTTTTAATTCTTTGCTGGCCGGTCGCCGTCGCAATCTTGTTTCTCTATCCAATTCTTTGGGTACTATTCCTGCCTTTCCGAATTCTTGGCTTTGCCGTTGAAGGTGTGCTACAGTTTATCAAAGCCTTGTTTTTACTTCCTGCCAGGGTATTGCGATGATTTGACTGGGAATTGACAAATCACCTGGAATTACACCATTTCTTTTTTCGCGGGACTCCGCCTATTGATCTTGCGTGCGAAATAAGTTTGAATTTGTCATGAAGTACTTCCTTTTGCTCTCCATCACGCTCTTTACACTATCCGTCTCCGGTCAGGAGAACGCTATCTTTAGCACTAAAGCCGGAGCAATCAAAGGCTACGATCCGGTGGCCTATTTTACCGTAGGCGAACCCATCAAGGGAGACAGCGAACAAAAATTGGAATGGAGTGGTGCTACTTGGTATTTTTCGTCCCAGGAAAATAAAGACCTGTTTGAGGCAAACCCTGAAGCTTACGCCCCACAGTACGGTGGTTACTGCGCCTATGGTGTTGCCAAAGGTGGACTTTATAAGATTGAACCGGAGGCTTGGAGCATTATTGATGGTAAGCTCTATCTCAATTATAACTTAAAGCTCCAAAAAGAGTGGGAAGAAGATATACCAGGCTATGTCACAGAGGCCAATAAAAATTGGCCAGGATTGATCAAATAACTAGTCAATTTTAGCATGTTCGGCTGCTAAGATGTGTTCGATTCGATCTTTCATTTGTTCGAACGTTGCGTAGCCATTTGCCAAAAGAAAAAGCTGGTCTTGATGCATTAAAATCACGGAGGGGTATCCTTTCACACCCCATTGCCGATTGAGTTGGAACTCTTGCTGTGTTTCCTGTTGTACTGCAGGGCTTTCAAAGCGTTGAAGGAACTCGCCATAATTCAAATCAAACGCATCACAGATGGATGCATAAAATTTTGAGGTTGTGGGATCTTGTGAATACACGTAGAACTTTCGCTGGATAGCTTCAAAGAACTCCATTTCTTTTTCCTTCACCAAAGGTCGAGCGGCCACTACAGCTCGGCAAGAAGGCTCGGTGTCGTAGTTGAATTCTTCAAGCTCCATGAGGTCATACCCAAAAGGCTGTCCGCTCATTTCCGTGACATGGCCCCAATGCTCTCTTAAAAAGTCTTTCATTTGATCGTTCCATGGATCACCTCCCCCAGGCCGGAGGCCACCAACTACGATTCGGTAACCGATTTCTTGCTCCCGATAGTGGTTACGCAATTGAACCAGTGCCGGTGAAATGCCCCAACACCAGGAACACATCGGGTCGCCCACGTAGAGAATTTCTGTTTTATCGGCAATCATGCCTTGTCCAAGACGCTGCAACTCATTCAACGAGGAGGGAGTGCAGATACCCGTTTCAGGGTCACAGTAAGGATTCATAGGCTTAAAACAAGGCTAACTCCACTCAGGTTCAAATCAAAATTCAAATTTTACCAGTCTTCCAAACCCAGAAGCTTCTTACCTAGTTCGTTCAGTTCGGCGGTCTCGTATTTCGTTTGCTCCCATTTTCGGGGGTCTCCGGGAAAAGCGAATCCCTCAGGCGCAACGCGATCTTTCCAGGATTGGATTCGCCACGACTTTAATTCTGCATTCTCCGGCTGGGCCGGCATCATTGAAATGTACTGTGCGATACGAACCTTATCCGAGTGATTTGGACGAATACCATGGGGCTCCGTACTGTTGAAAACAAGTAAGTCACCCGCTTCCAGAGGCACTTTAACCAGCTTATCTTCCAACCCATTGATATCAGGTTGGAATCGGTTTCGGTCCTCCGGCTGCGTGGTTTTCCAGGTGTCATAGTTACGATACAACCAGGGAATGCACTGAAAGCCACCCATGTTCTCGTCCAGCTGATCCGACAAAGCCAGGACTCCTTGCATGTTCTGCGGCCGTGTTTCGGGATCATAATCCCAGTGGATAAATCCCTTGTATTCATGTCCTGGGCGAATAGGGAAGTTTAAGTTCGCTCGGTCTATGGTCACCCAAAGCTGTTCTGTCCCCCATAAATCCACAAAGACATCATAGATCTTCTCTGACTGACGATTGTTCCATAGTTGCTGATGGTTGTAAACCTCCACCATGCCTGTCCCTGCCAATTCCTTCATTTGCATTTCCGCACGAGGGGCGGTGTACCAGGTAGCAGGGTCATTTGGATCCTTTTCCTCAAATTCCCATAGAAATGCGGCCGTCTCTAAGGCTTGTACCCTTGGTATCGCATTCTTTACAACGATGTAGCCATTGTGCATCCAATGCTCCCATTCTTCCATGGTGAGGATTCGCAACGTTTCTTGTGTTGCCTTCTTCCGAAGCTGAAGATCACTACTCTTTGCGGTGGAGGGATTGCCCGGGATGTCTTGATGATCGTATTGACCCATGCTGTTGCGTTCGTTTGGTTCTTTCAATTTACAAAATTCCACAACCAAACTGCAGTGGACCATCGAACGCCGTTACCTTTACACGCTTAAACCTAAATTTAACATGAAGCTAAAACTCACTTACATCTTACTTGCTGTCTTTTTTGTAGCAGCATGTAGCACCTCTTCTACTACTGAAGAGACTTCTTCAGAAACTACTGTGGAGGCAGAAGTTCCAACCGGAGAATTTACCTACAACGCAGACACAACCACGCTCAAGGGATACTTTGCGGTGGGCGAAGGAGCCGATAAGAAACCTGGTATTCTGGTCATTCACGAATGGTGGGGCCACAATTCCCACTCACGAGAAAAGGCCGATCAGCTTGCAGAATTGGGATATGTAGCATTTGCCCTGGACATGTACGGCGATGGGAAGAACACCAGCCATCCGGAAGATGCCGGAAAGTACATGACTGCCGTGGTGAGCAACATGGATGTGGCAAAAGTGCGATTTGAGAGCGCCATGGAAATCTTGAAAAGCCACCCCGATGTAGATAGCGACAAAATAGGCGTTATCGGTTTTTGTTTTGGAGGCACCATGGGGCTAAGCATGGCGAGCGCAGGATATGACATCGACGCTGTGGCGGCTTTTCACGCAGGTCTCGGCTTGCCCATCATGCCTGAAGGAGAGGGAACCGTAAAAGCAAAAGTACTGGTAGCCAATGGTGCTGAGGACCCTTGGATTTCAGAGCAACAAGTTTCTGATTTCAAAGCCGTAATGGATGGGGCCGGTGTGGATTACAAATATGTCTCCTATGAAGGAGCACAACATGCTTTTACCAATAAAGGTGCGGACGCCATCGGAGAAGAATTTGGCTTGCCTTTGGCGTACGATGCAGCAGCAGACAGTGCAAGTTGGGAGGAAATGAAAATGTTGTTTGCCGAAGTCTTTTAAGTAAACGATGTAACAGGATATTAGGGGTGCTAAAGTAGCACCCCTTTTTTATTGTTTCATGTCTATGGCTCCAATTCCTTCGTCCCAAAGTGCCTTATTGAACGCAGGCAACTCGTTGCTCAACCATCCTTCTGCTTCACTTTTTAGGACCGTCCATTGTTCATCAAGCTCTTTTTTCCTGTCATAAGATGATTGATTGACTCGCGGAATCTGTGAGTCTGTCGCATTGATCACGTACATGTATTCAGCAGAAAATTTGTTGACAAAGTTCTCAACATCATCGTATGCTTTGGCTTTTCGTTGCACCATTTTTCCATCCCATTCATCAAGGCTTTTTATGAGGGCTTCGCATCGCTCCTTCAATCCTTCTTCCAGCTTCGGTTTGATGGCTTTCAATTGTTTATTGATTCCTGCGATCTTATTCACGAGATTATGCATTCCCGTCAATGTTGCCTCCATCGTGGTCATCAATTCGTCATGTTCTGCGTATGCTTCCGCTGTTACGTCATAGGTTGGATTGTCTTTTATCTCAACCATCGCGTTAAAGGTCTCATCTTTAACCGTCAGTTCCATCGTATAGCTTCCAGGAGGAACGCGATGTCCGCGATACCCAGCTTCGATGTACACCTCTGGAACACCCGGCATCGTTTCATGGCGCATATCCCACACAAATCGATTCAGGCCTTCTTCTTTAGATAGGCTTGCGGGAGACGGAGGCCCTCCTGCATATCTTTTAAATCCTTTTGCTTTTTCTGATGAAATGGTGCGCAGCAGGTTTCCTTCGGTATCAGATATCTTTAATACCACCTTTTCGGCATCTTCCAATTTTGGCAGTTCATAGTAAATCACCACGCCATTGGCAGGGTTGACCCCCGTGAATTCATATGCCCCCGAAAACGAGGATGTGTTGCTTCCATTCAAGGCACTATACCAAAATCCATACGTGGCAGCTTCAGGAGTATAAAGTTTAGCTCCTGTACCAGACTTCTGCTGCATGACATTCAAATCATCCAGGATCCAGATGGATCTTCCCGACGTTGCTACGATCAGGTCACCCTGATTGATCTTGAGGTCCAAAATGGGGGTAACAGGCAGGTTCAATTGGAATGGTTCCCACGAACCTCCTCCGTTCCAGGATATGTACATCCCTTGTTCCGTACCAGCATACAGCAAGTCCTTGCGATTTGGGTCTTCCCGAACTACGCGTGTAAAGGCTCCATACGGAATACCCTCGTTGATACTGGTCCAGCTTTTGCCATTGTTGGTGGTCTTATAGATGGCAGGAGTCTTGTCGTCGAACTTGTATTTTGTCGTGGCGATGTACACAGTAGCTGGATCATGGGGTGATACCTCTATCGCATTGACCAAAGATTCCCCCAGCCCTTTGGGCGTAACATTGTTCCACGTCTCACCACCGTCAGGTGTGCGATATACCTGGCCATCATCACTGCCCGTCCAGATCACACCTTTCTCAGAAGGGGACTCCAGCATGTAAGCCAATGTCCCATAATTCTCAGCTCCTACTGCTTCATTGGTCAATGGACCTCCACCATTTCCCTGCTTTTCGTCAATGTTTCTGGTGAGATCAGGAGATATTACATCCCAATTTTTTCCAAGGTCTCTGGTCCTAAGTACATATTGAGCACCCTGATAGTAGGTGCCGGGTTCGTGTTTCGACCAAATTACCGGTGAGTTCCAGTTGAAGAGGTACTTCATATCCCGTGCGGCTCTACCAAGGTATTGCTCCGGGTAGATCTCAGCTTTCATTCGTCCCCCAGAGCGATGATCTTTCACATTCAGATTGCCCAGGTAACTTCCTCCTACAGTGTATCTAGGATTGTCAGGATCAAATGCTACGAACGCACTTTCTCCACCAGCAGCGGGTTCCCAATCTTTACGACTGATATCACCGGAAAACTGTGATAGCGATGCAATTTTAACGGAGGTGTTATCCTGCTGGCCGCCATAGATATTGTAAGGCCACAAATTATCTGCATTCAATCGATAGATCTGAGCTGTGGGCATGTTGGCCTGTGTTGACCAATTGGCTGCTCGATCAAATGTAATGGCCGCTCCTCCGTCGTTTGAAATGACCATGTTCTTCGGATTATCGGGATTGATCCACAGATCGTGGAAATCCCCATGGGTACCTCCCAAACGTTCCCAAGATCTTCCACCATCAATAGATCGTAGGGCCGGTGCACTTAAAACATACACCGTATGTTCGTCAACAGGGTCTGCAAACACTTCAATATAATACCATGCACGCTGGGTCAGTCGGTTATCTCCACTGACCATGTTCCAGTTTTCTCCACCATCGTCGGAAACAAATAGCCCTCCTTCATCTTTTTGTGAGTTTCCCTCGATCAAAGCATATACTTTATCGCTATTTGCTCTACTAACAGAGACCGCAATTTTTCCTTTCTCTTCCGGTAACCCCTCCTCAATCTTGTTCCAGGTAGTCCCTCCGTCGGTACTCTTGAACAAGCCGCTTCCATCACCCCCGCTGATCACTTTCCAAGGAGTTCGCTGATGATACCACATACCTGCATAGAGAATATCCGGATAGTTCATGTCCATTGATAGTTCACTGCAACCCGTCATTTCATTTACATACAGAATCTGATTCCAGGTTTTCCCACCGTCGGTGGATTTGTATACTCCCCTTTCCGGATTAGGACCATGCAAAGCACCCTGGGCGGCTACATACACAATGTCTGGGTTTGTTGGGTGAACCTGAATTCGTGAGATATGCTGTGTTTTTTCCAGTCCTAGCTTCGTCCAGGTTTTTCCCGCATCTGTGCTTTTATATACCCCATCTCCGTACGAAGTCATCACTCCCCGAGGTGCATGCTCCCCCATGCCAACGTAAATGATGTACGGGTGCGATTCGGAGACTGCGATGGCGCCCATGGACCCGGTTTCAAAAAATCCATCCGAAATATTTTCCCATCGCTGACCCGCATCCGAAGTTTTCCAAAGACCCCCTCCGGTGGTCGTCATGTAGTACGTCAATGGATCACCAATGACCCCAGAGGAAGCTACGGAACGCCCGCCTCTAAAAGGACCAATCAGACGATACTTTAATGGTTCAAAATAGTCCTCTGCAGACTGAGCAGCGACGGCAAAAGAACAAAGGAGAAATAATGCGCAGATAATTCTATTCATGAGAAATTGGGTTGAGCGCCCAATTTACCAAAAGAATTGTATCACTGCATACATTAAGTTTTGAACGGTCGTAAACAATTATTTCCAGACATGAATCCCTCCCAATTCATCTACCATTATCTTCCGGTAGTTGACTGGGACCACTACGTTAAATTCCTGGTCAATTACACCAATCAAGCGGGTCTTCTTGCTCTTTATAACCGCATACCCGTTGCTAAAGGGACTTACCCAAAATCTTTTCACTGGGCCAAGGTTTCCAATGTGGGACCCTTTCGAACCAAAATGGTCACTTAGTTCATGGTAGTTCTTGTTTAGGTCGATTAAGGTAAGTGGGACGGCAAGCTCTCCTTCCTTGTTCAAGAACCCTGTTTTACCGTCCTTTTCTACCCGCATTAAGTCCCCATTTCTAGCGTCAAAGTAGTGGATGTCGTCAAAGGTAGGAGTCACTACTTCCTCACCAGATTTATTAATAAATCCATACAGGCCGTTGGTCTTCACGACCGCGAGGTGTGGTGCGCGGGTTGTTCCAAACGAACTTATTTTTTCATATTTGGGTGTAATTACTTCCTTCCCTGACCTGTCAATTACGCCAACAAGCCCATTCAATTCTACCCGTGCCCAGTATTTTGTAATACCTCCAAAGGAAGAAATAGCCGTATATTTCGCAGGCACAATCTCCTTCCCACTACGATCGATAAAACCGTAAAGCCCATCTCGCTGAACCCTTGCCCAATCGGAACTATAACTGCCAAAATTCCCGATTCTCTGGTAAATGGCTGGCACCACTTCTTTACCCGAACGGTCAACAAATCCGTACAGTCCATCTTTCTTGACTTTCGCCCAAGTCACGCCGCCCGATCCAAAAGAACCAATCATTTCATAGATGGGGTCTACAATAACGGCTCCAGCTCGATCGATAAAGCCATACAGCCCATTCTTTTGGATGACCGCCCAATTGACATTCTTTTCTCCGAAAGAACGAATGGATTCATAAACGGGCTTGACAACCTCCGAGCCTGCACGATCGATGTAACCATACAGGCCATTTAGCCTAACCTTTGCCCAGGTTGATGGCGACTCGTTGAACGAGTAAATCTTTTCGTATATGGGAGTGATGATCTCCTTTCCTTGCCGATCGATCAGTCCGTACTTATCATCTTTTCGAACGACCGCATAAGAAGAATGACCGTGGTCACCAAAACTGGCGATGTAGTCATAGTTGGGACGCTCTTTTTCTTCCTGTGCGACGGAAGGAAAAAGAACGAAAGTCAATAGTGTAATTTGAAGTATTCGCATTTCTCCTGATTCGTTTTCAAACCAAAGACAGAAGAAGCGATAAAGGGTTTCTAGTAAGGACGGTTAACTACCACATCCCACACACTCAATCTCTGAATTCATGGGTCTTGTGCCGTTCAATTTCATCTTTAAGTTGTGAATTTTGTCTTTGATATCCATGTCTTGGAACATGTCACCAGTCAATTGAGATTCTAGCGTCGTAATTTCTGATTGGATTGTTTCTGTAGTCATGACGTGTTTATTACGGGTGTTAATTGCTAAAGGTACAATACTTTTTCTTTTGTCTCCAAAAAGAAAAGACAGGAATTCCTGCCTTTGCCTTAGGGTGCAATCTCTACTTTATCCAAATTCAAAAACTCCACTTCTTTTTGCTCGGAAAGGGTAACACCGATGACCGAGTCTTTATGAATCGTTCCCTGAAGAATTTCTTTGGAGAGCTCATTCAAGATCTCTCGCTGAAGTACTCTTTTCAATGGTCGAGCTCCGAACTGCGGATCAAAACCGATTTTACCCAAATGTGCTAACACCTTGTCGTCCGCTTCGATTTTAATTCCCGTTTCACTCAGCCGTTTCTGGATAATCTTGAACTGGATACCAACGATTTTCTGCAGGTCCGATTCGCTAAGGGGTCTGAACATGATTGTTTCATCCACTCTATTGAGAAATTCGGGACGAACAGCTCTTTTTAACAATTCGAAAACCTGATGCTTCGTTTCCTCTATAACCGGATCCGGATTGAGCATATCAAGCTTTTCAAAGTTTTCCTGGATCAACCCTGAACCAATGTTGGTCGTCATGATGATGATCGTATTCTTGAAATTCGCGACCCGACCTTTATTGTCTGTCAGCCGGCCATCATCCAGCACCTGAAGGAGGATATTGAACACATCAGGGTGTGCCTTCTCAATCTCATCCAGCAATATCACGCTGTAAGGTTTTCTCCGCACTGACTCTGTCAACTGACCCCCTTCATCGTAACCCACATAGCCCGGAGGTGCACCAATCAATCGACTTACCGCATGTCTTTCCTGATACTCGGACATGTCAATCCGAATCATGGCGTTGTCATCGTTGAAAAGATACTCTGCCAGCGCTTTGGCCAGTTCGGTTTTTCCTACGCCTGTGGTGCCAAGAAAAATAAATGACCCAATCGGTCTTTTTGGATCGTGCAATCCTGCCCTACTTCTCCTTACCGCGTCGGCAACTGCCTGTATCGCTTCGGTTTGACCTGCAACTCTACGGCCTAGTTCGTCCTCTAAGTGAATCAACTTTTCTCGGTCGCTCTGCAACATTTTCGTCACGGGAATACCGGTCCATTTCGCCACGACCTCCGCAATGTCCTCAGCGTCCACTTCTTCTTTGAGCAAGCTCTTTTCTCCTTGCATGGCTGCAAGCTGTTGCTGAAAATCGTGAAGTTGTTTTTCTGCTTCCACAATTTTTCCGTACCGGATTTCTGCCACCTTTTCATACTCCCCTGATCTTTCCGCTTGTTCCGCTTCCAGCTTATATGCTTCAATCTGCTCTTTTGCCTTTCTCAGCCCTTGAATCACCGACTTTTCATTTTCCCATTTCGCTTTCAGGTCGTTCCGCTCTGCTTCCAAGTCTGCCAACTCCTTGTTCAGAACTTTCTCTTTTTCTTTGTTCTTTTCTCTCCGGATGGCCTCACGCGCTATTTCCAGTTGCATCACTTTCCGATTCAATTCATCCAGTTCTTCCGGCAAGGAATCAATCTCAATCCGCAACTTTGACGCCGCCTCATCCATTAAGTCAATGGCCTTGTCGGGAAGAAACCGATCAGCTATATATCTGTTCGACAGCTCCACTGCGGCGATCACTGCATCGTCTTGAATTCTAACCCCGTGATGCACCTCGTATTTGTCCTTGATTCCCCTCAGAATGGAAATGGCATCCTGTACATCGGGCTCTGACACGGTAATGGATTGAAACCTTCGCTCCAACGCCTTATCTTTTTCCACGTATTTTTGGTACTCTTGTAGCGTAGTTGCACCTATGGCGTGCAATTCCCCTCTTGCAAGTGCTGGTTTCAATAAGTTAGCCGCGTCCATGGCTCCTTCTCCGCCACTGCCAGCACCAATGAGTGTGTGGATTTCGTCAATGAACAAAATGATCTCGCCTTCACTGTCCGTCACCTCTTTGATCACAGACTTTAGACGTTCCTCAAACTCCCCTTTGTATTTTGCTCCGGCTACCAATAAACCCATGTCTAAAGAGATTATGGTTTTGGTCTTCAGGTTTTCTGGTACGTCACCGTCGACAATACGCTGGGCCATTCCTTCCACAATTGCGGTCTTTCCCACACCCGGCTCACCCAGTAGAATTGGGTTGTTCTTCGTTCGTCTTGCGAGAATTTGAAGCACTCTACGAATCTCCTCGTCTCTTCCGATCACCGGATCGATCTTCCCTCTCTTTGCCAGCTCGTTTAGGTTTTTTGAATACCGATCCAACGACCGGTATTTCGATTCTGCATTTTGGTCAGACACTTTCTCACCACCTCGCAATTCACGGATGGCCGCAATTAGCTGTTTCTCCTGAAAGCCTGCGTCTTTGAGGATCTGTGCTGTTTTATCGCTGCCTGCAAAAAGCCCCAAAAGAATGTGCTCGACTGCCACGAATTCATCCTGAAATTCTCGCAAATATTTTTCTGACTTTTGAAGGGCTTTGGCTGCATCATTGGATAGATAGGGCTGTCCTCCTGAGACTTTCGGGTAGCCTTCGATCACGTTTTCCAGGGGACTAGCTATCAGCTGCTTGGTAGTTCCAAGCTTTTTTAAGATGAATGAGATAAGGTTTTCATCCGAGATGAGTATGGCATTCAAAAGATGGCCTGTCTCGATTACCTGGTGTCCATTGCTTGTAGCAATTTCCGTAGCTTTTTGCAGGGCTTCTTGTGCCTTGATTGTATAATTATTAAAGTTCATTGCGTTCTTATCAGATTGTACTCAGAGAGGATCACAATTACTATTCCGATCTTTCAATTGCATTATTTCAAGACATTTTGACATAATCTGGTCACTTTTCTACAGAATTACCCGTCATTTCGACCGATTTCACCGGGTTCGTTGAATTTGATTCTTGATCGTTAACCTCTAGTTTTACGACCCTTAAAACCTAACGGAAATGAAAAAAGTATTATTACTAATGGCGATAGTTGCATTCCTAGGCGCATGCTCATCGTCTTCGTCGTCAAGTGAAGCAGAAAATGACGAGGCTGTAGAAGCAGTGGATGAGGCCAGTGAAGACGTAGAAGCTGCAGCAGAGGAAGCAATGGAGTCTATCGAGTCGGAATTGGACTCTCTCGAATTGGAAGCAGATTCAGTTGTAAACGAGTAATCTCGAAACTAACTTATGACTTAACTCAGGGGCTTAAGCCCCTTTTTTATTGAAAATCCCCCATTTTTCTAGATCCTCGGTACACTAAGAACATTACAACTACGCCCACCAAGGTTAAAGGAATGCTAAGTATCTGACCCATATTTAAGGTCATGTTTTCTTCAAACGCTTCCTGCGGCATCTTATAAAACTCGTCAATAAATCGAGCCGACCACAGAATAATCATGAAAAGGGCAAAATTGAAACCTTGGGGTAGGTCCATCCTTTTTTTGTACCAAAGCCAAAGAAGCAACAACATTAAGACCAGGCAATAACCCGCCTCGTAAAGCTGAGCTGCGTGCCTTACTTTTCCTAAAGCGTAAATCTCTACTGAGTCATTTCCATTGCCTGAAATGACTTTGTAATTCAGCGCACCGCTTCCAAAATCAATGTGCTGCCGAACCTCCGAGTACGTATCTAGGGTTCCTTTTATTTGGTTTTCGAGGTAGTTCTTGTCCATCAAATCCAGTTGAACTCCCTCTTTGTAATCGATTCTAGCCGTAATTGGAACGATCCCCGGCTCTTCGCTCTGCATTGCTCCTCCCTTGAAAATGGATACATTTTCAATTTTTTCGTCGTCGTAATTCAGTATATCGTACGTGGCTCTGGCATAGACGATTCCCACATTTGAGTTCGTCAGCGTTCCCTCCATTTCAGAGTTGAAGAGATTTCCTGTCCTGATAAGTGCTCCAGTTAGCGCCGCCACGATGACCATTCTATCGATGACCCAGAGAAATCGATAATTGTACTTTCGGCAAAACAAGTAGATGGCAAGGATTATTCCCAGTGTACCTCCGTGGCTGGCTAGACCCCCTTCCCAGACTTTCAAAATTTCGATTGGATTGGAAAGGTAGTACGAAGGGTTGTAAAACAAACAGTGCCCCAATCGCGCTCCAACAATGGTTGCTACTACCATGTACGTCGTAATTCGCTCAACGTCTTTCTCAGGGCGGCCTTCTGTTTTGAAAATCCAGAGGAATACTTGCTGTGATAAGATAAAACCTAGCGCAAAGAGTACGCCATACCATCGGGGTGCATAATCCAGTCCTGGAATTGTAAAGATTGCCGGATCAAAAGTCCAGATGATGTAATTGAGAATATTCATGCCCTATTTTTTGGATGCTCAAAGATGTAGTAATACTGGCAGATAGCACTAGACTTTTCTCCAGAAATAGGGAGTAAACAAGATCAAGACCGTAAACAGTTCAAGTCGGCCAACCAGCATTAAAAAGGAAAGGATCCACTTCACACCATGGGGTAAATGCGCAAAGTTGTCTACCGGACCCACGTCACCAATTCCTGGTCCAATATTGCCTAGTGAAGTGGCCACTGCGCCCAGGGAGGTGTTGAAGTCCAATCCAAAGGAGGAAACCGCAATGGCGCCAAAGCACATGACGAGTATATAAATCATCATAAAGGCCAACACATTAAATGTGATGTCCCTATTTACTGCCTTTCCATTAAATCGTACCGGAATGATTGCAGATGGGTGTAGAATTCGTTTCAATTCCTGAATCGAATTTTTTATAAGCAAAATATGTCTAACCAACTTTATGCCACCGGCAGTGGACCCTGCTGATCCGCCCGCAAACATGAGTAGGAAAAAGAGCACGGTAATGAAGGAGGTCCAAGCGGTGTAGTCATGTGTCACAAACCCGGTGGTGGTCACCACTGATACCACCTGGAACAACGCATCTCGAATCGATTTTTCCAGGGTATCGTGTCCGAGACTGAAAATGATCAAACCAACGATGATGGAAACAATGATGCTAAAAAAGAGGTAGAACCTAAATTCTTCGTTGTTCAAGACTTTTTTGAACCGTCCGTGGAGCCCAAAGTAGGTCATCGTAAAATTAGTTCCGGCCAAAAACATGAAGACGATGATCACATACTGTATAAAGGGATCATGATAATGTGCAATGCTGGCGTTCTTCGTGGAGAATCCCCCGGTAGCCATTGTGGTCAGGCTGTGGTTGAAAGCATCGTAGAACGTCATCCCACCAATCCAAAGCAGAATCAACTCCAACCCAGTCAATCCACAATAGATAATCCAAAGGCGTTTTGCGGTCTCTTTTATTCGTGGAGCAAGCTTGTCCGGAGAGATTCCCGGTGCTTCGGCCACGAACAACTGCATTCCGCCAATACCTAAAAGTGGGAGAATGGCTACCGTCAGCACAATGATTCCCATCCCACCAATCCATTGGGTCAAACTTCGCCAAAATAATATGCCTTTGTCCACAGACTCAATATCCGTGAGGACGCTTGCACCTGTGGTTGAGAACCCAGAAAGCGTTTCAAAAAAGGCGTTCGTGATATCCGGAATTGCTCCACTAAGTAGGTACGGAAGAGAGCCAAAAAAAGACATGGAAAGCCATCCGGCTGTTACAATCAGATAACCATCCTTTTTTCGCAAGTCATTGTTGCTATTCTTTCGGACAAGAAGCCACAAAACCAGTCCAAATCCTGCCGTGATGCCAGATGCCTGTAGCAAGGCAATCAGATCATTTGATCCGTAAAAAATACTGAAAGGAAGACAAAGCAACATGAAAGCGGCATTCATCAGCAATAATATGCTGATCACTTTCAGAATCACTTTGTAGTTGAATGCCATTGTTACTTGAAGAAATTCTCCACTTTTCTAATGCATTCCAGTTTAGACAATACAACGACATGGTCTTTGGACTGGAATTCAAAGTTTCCTCGAACAGCGATTCCTTGTCCGTCACGAATGACGCCACCAACAATGGCGGTTCTTGGAAAGTCAAGATCTTTCAACTGTTTGTTCAGAACCTGGCTATTTTCTCCAAGTTCAAACTCCAGAATTTCTGCTTCGACACCATGAATTCCCGCAATGTTTACCACTTCCCCTTTACGGATGTACCGAAAGATGAAACTGGCAGCAATCAGCTTCTTGTTGATCAATGTATCAATACCTATGCTTTGGGAGAGGTGGATATACTCCACGTTTTCAACCATAGCAATCGTCTTCTTGACTCCTGTCTTTTTCGCAAGCAGGGAAGCCATGATGTTGGTTTCAGAGTTTTCCGTCAGCGCAACGAATGCATCCATCCGTTCGATGCTTTCCTCTTTCAGCAAGTTAATGTCTCTTCCGTCTCCATTGATGATCATGGTATCAGGCAGCTCATCAACAAGCTCAAGACATTTAGCCTTGTCTGCCTCCACAAGTTTGATGTTGTATTTCTTGCTTAGGGTCTTGGCTGTATTTACACCGACTTTACTCGCACCCAGGATCATCACGTTTTTGATCTCGATGCTTTCTTTTCCAGCTAGTGAAGTGACACGCTCCACACCGTCCGGTTGCGCAATGAAGTAGGCATGATCTCCTTCTTTGAATTTGTTCTCCCCGTAGGGTATGATCGTTTCATTGTTGCGAAGAATCGCTACTGTGGTAAAATTATGATCCGGATTCAAATAGGCTGTCTCCGTCAACGTCTTATTGTACAGCTCCGAATTCTCATCTACAGTAATTCCGACAAGGGAAAGGGTTCCCTTCTCGAATTCAAACGTATCCGTAAGTGCGGATTGTTTTAAGAGTCTCTTAATCTCCTTTGCAGCTAATGATGCCGGAGAGATAATTTCATCGATACCAATGCTTCCCAACTTCAGTTCTTCACGCGTAGTCAGAAGTTCATTGTTGGAGATACGAGCAATGGTTTTTTTTGCTCCCAGGTTTTTGCCCAACATGCACGTTGTGATGTTGACCTCTTGAATGGAGGTAACCGCTATCAGTAAGTCTGCTTTTGTAATGTTTGCCTCCTTAAGAATCCTGGGAGATGTGGATGTACCCTTGACGGTACTGACATCCAGATGCTGGGATACATATTCCAGAACGTTGGCATCCGAATCAATGATAACAATATCTTGCTCTTCTGCTGCTAGTAATTTGGCTAGGTGAAAGCCCATGTCACCTGCCCCGGCTATTACAATTCTCATTTATCCTCTAAGATCAACGCAAAGATATGTTAAGATCGCAGCGCGAATCCAAATTATCGATTAACATTATTGAAGTACACTTTAGCTGCAGACATCACACGAGGAGCCAATAGGATCGTGGAAATCATCGTTGGAACAGCCATCAAGCCATAAGCGACAAACACCAAATTAACCACATCTGTCAGGGATGCCACCGAACCTACAATCACCAAGGCTATGTACCAATAGTGAAAGTATTTGCCATATTTTGCGCCAATCAAATAGGAAAGGCATTTTTGTCCATAATACGCCAATCCGAAAATGGTTGTGATTGCAAAGATCATTACACACGCCATTAAAATGTAGGGGCCAAAACCTGGCAGAGAGGCATCAAACGCACTAGCCGTCAGAAGAATTCCATCACCCTCGCCACTGTTCCAAACACCTGTAACCAAAATGCAAATCCCAGTCATCGTACATACGATGATTGTATCAATCGCCGGGCCCAACATTGCCACCAGCCCCTCACGAACCGGTTCTTTGGTCTTCGCTGCACCGTGCATCATCGGGGCCATCCCAATACCTGCTTCGTTGGAGAACGCTGCTCTTTTCGAACCTTCCACAATGATTTTATAAACTACGCCACCCAACATGGCCTGCGCAGTAAAGGCGTCTTTGATGATAAAGGCAAATGATTGCAACACTTTGTCGGCATTTAGTGCCATGATGACCAAAACACTGACAACGTATACCACAACCATCGTAGGAACCAGCTTAGAAGCGACACTTCCAATCCGTTTAACTCCTCCAATAATGACCACAGCAACGATTGTCGCTATGATTAAACCCAAGGTTATGTTTAAGGTAAAGGAGTCGGAAAACCCATTCGGAACTAACACAACATTTTTGAAGACCGCCACCATCTGATTGGTTTGAAAAACGGGTGTGGCCCCAAAAAACCCTGCAACGCAAAAAAAGACGGCTAATGCCTGCCACTTCTTGCCAAGCCCTTCCCGAATCACGTACATAGGACCTCCTTGAAGGTTCCCATCTGAGTCTTTTCCTCGAAAAAGGACGGCTAGTGTGCAGGTAAAGAATTTAGTGGCCATGCCAATAAAGGCACTAACCCACATCCAGAAGATAGCACCCGGACCCCCGGCCGCGATGGCCAAAGCAACCCCGCTGATATTGCCCATACCAATAGTAGCAGCCAAGGCTCCTGAAAGTGCCTCAAAATGATTGATCTCACCTGGATCATCCGGATTGTCGTACTTTCCTCTCAGGACATTGATTGCATGAGCCAAGTATCGGAAGGGGAGAAACCTTGAATAAACGAGAAAGAAAAGCCCACCTCCGAGCAAAAGAACAAGCAAAGGAAGTCCCCAAATAAAATTTACGGCTTCAGATAAAAAACTACTAAGTGAACTCATACAAGCGCGTGAAGGTAGTATGTATATTTGACGAGGTCCCCGACCTCTTACTTTTTTTACAGATATGATACTTCATTTTAGGACGATCGGAGAGGGAGAACCCCTCATCATCATGCACGGAGTGTTTGGCTCAGCGGATAACTGGCAGTCCGTTGGAAAGGAATTTGCTAAATACTACAAGGTATACCTGGTAGACATGCGGAACCATGGTAAGTCTCCTCACAGCGAAGAGTTCAGTTATGAAGTAATGGCTGAAGACATAAGGCAGCTCATGAAAAACGAAGGGCTACAGGAGGCCCATATTTTGGGTCATTCTATGGGAGGAAAGGTGGCGATGACCTTGGCCACAAACCATCCAACGCTCATCAAGAAATTGGTTGTTGTAGACATCGCACCGAAACAATACCCTCCACATCATGCCCAAATTTTCAAAGGATTTAGGGCTGTGAATTTAGATTCCATCTCGACCAGGAAAGAGGCCGAAGATCAGATGTCTACTGTTATTTCAAGTCTTGGCGTACGTCAGTTCATTTTGAAAAACCTGGATCGGGATAGCGAAGGTCGTTTTAGGTGGAAACTGAATTTGGATGTGATTGAAAGCGCTGCCAATAAAATCGGTGCAGCGATCAAAGAAGCATCAACCTTTGAAGGAGAGGCACTCTTTATTGCAGGAGCCAATTCTGACTATATTCTTGATGCTGATCACGATCAGATTACGACTGTTTTCCCGAAGGCTCGCATTGAAAAAATTGAAGGTGCAGGACATTGGGTACACGCAGAAAAGCCAAGAGAACTACGTGATCTTGTAATTGAGTTTTTGGCATGAGCACAGGTAAACTGTTCCTTATCCCAACCTATCTCTCTGATACAAATGATCCCTCGTTTATCGCTCCGATGGTGATCGAAATCATCAAAAAGTGTCGATATTACCTCGTAGAAAATGTTCGAACCACGCGCAGGTTCATCAGCAGCCTGAAAGCTGACATCGTGATCGACGACCTTTCCTTTCATGTCCTAGATAAGCGTAGCAGCTGGGACGATCTATACCCTGTTCTTGAGCCCATCAGGAATGGGTATGATATGGCCGTCATGTCAGAAGCGGGCGTGCCATGTCTCGCTGACCCTGGAAACTTGGCGGTGACGCTTGCTCACCAAACACATATTCGAGTCGTACCGCTACCAGGTGCATCCTCGATACAAATGGCGTTGATC
Organism: uncultured Roseivirgaceae bacterium; assembly: GCA_964593185.1. Lineage (GTDB taxonomy): Bacteria > Bacteroidota > Bacteroidia > Cytophagales > Cyclobacteriaceae > Ekhidna. Next base: position 27,349 of record CAZQJU010000007.1, on the reverse strand, counting down.
GCCTCTGGATTCAACGGCCAACAATTCACTTTTCACGGGTATTTACCCATTGAACAGGCTGAGCGAAGGAAAAAAATCAAAGAGCTGGAACGGGAAGCTTCTTCTGGTTACACACAAATATTTATGGAAACACCTTATCGAAATCATCAATTACTGGAGGACATCATTCGATTCTGCAAACCGGATACCCTACTTAGTATTGCCTCTGATATCAGTGGAGCGAAGGAAGGTGTTGCCACGAAGTCTGTAAGTGCTTGGAAGAAAACAACTTTCGACATCCATAAAATTCCAGCCATTTTTAGTTTTGGACTATTTCCTTAACCAATTAAGGTCTATTCTTCTAAATTTGCCGACCTTAAAGAAGTAACAAAAAACGTATGCCATATTTATTCACCTCCGAGTCTGTGAGTGAGGGACATCCAGATAAGATTTCTGACCAAATATCAGACGCACTCATTGATAATTTTCTCGCTTTTGATCCGCAGTCAAAAGTTGCTTGCGAAACCTTAGTGACAACTGGACAAGTAGTGCTGGCCGGTGAAGTAAAGTCAAAGACATACCTAGATGTACAGCAGTTGGCTAGAGATGTGATTGCCAAAATTGGTTACAATGATTCCGCATATATGTTCGAAGCCAATTCCTGCGGAATTTTATCTGCTATTCATGAGCAGTCACCTGATATCAACCAAGGGGTCGATAGAGCTGACCCAAAACTTCAAGGCGCTGGTGACCAAGGCATGATGTTCGGTTATGCGACCGATGAGACCGAAAACTATATGCCTTTGGCACTCGACTTAAGCCATAAGATTCTTATTGAGCTTGCCAACTTAAGAAGAGAGAAGAAAGAAATTAGCTATTTGCGACCTGACGCTAAGTCGCAGGTAACCATCGAATACTCTGACGACAATCAGCCCATCCGTATCGATGCAATCGTCGTTTCCACACAACACGATGATTTTGATGAGGAGTCCGCAATGTTGGCAAAAATCAAGGAGGACATCATTAAGATTTTGATCCCTAGGGTAAAGGCCAGTTTACCCGCGCATATTCAGGCGTTGTTTAATGATGAGATAAACTATCATATCAACCCGACCGGCAAATTTGTTATTGGGGGTCCTCACGGAGATGCAGGATTGACCGGTCGTAAAATCATCGTAGATACCTACGGTGGTAAAGGCGCACATGGAGGAGGTGCATTCTCAGGAAAAGATCCATCCAAGGTTGACAGGTCTGCTGCTTATGCCACTCGACACATCGCCAAAAACCTGGTGGCTGCGGGACTCTGTAAAGAGATATTGGTTCAAGTATCCTACGCCATCGGCGTTGTCGAGCCGATGGGTATATATGTGAATACGTACGGTACTGCCAAGGTTGAGTTAAGCGACGGAGAGATTGCCAAGAAAGTGGAGGAGATTTTTGACATGACACCTTATGGAATTGAAACACGGCTAAAACTCAGAAATCCAATGTATTCCGAATCCGCCGCATATGGACACATGGGACGCAAAAACGAAGTGGTATCAAAAACCTTCACGAATGGAGAAGGCGAGACAAAAACCATGGATGTGGAGCTGTTTACCTGGGAAAAACTTGACTATGTTGAGCGGGTGAAAGAAGCATTCGGTCTCTAATCCGCATGAGAAATTTTTTTATCCTTAGTTTTTTCGTTTGTGCTTGCAGTACAGAAAAGGCTAAGGATCAATTTGTCATCGAACCGGTAGCCACTGGGCAGACTTTTAATGCTGCCTTTCTCATGATTGATGGTGTGTACAACTCGGAGCTCATGGCTCCCTACGATATTTTCCAACATACCATCTTTCATACTGCGGGCGGAATTAACGTCTTCACAGTCAATGAGACAATGGACACCGTTACCACTTTCGAAGGCTTGAAACTACTCCCGCATTATGCGTTTGACAGTCCTAACCTTCCAGAAATTGATGTGCTGGTTGTTCCCAGTGCAGAACATAATATGGACACAGATCTTGAAAATGAACGGCTGATCGGCTGGGTGAACGAGATCGGCAGTAACGCAGACTATGTAATGTCTTTGTGTGATGGCGCATTCGTTTTGGCTAAGGCAGGACTGGTTGATGGTAAGGAATCCACAACATTTCCTTCAGACATTAAACGGTACAAGGAAACCTATCCAGAATTGATGGTCCACGAAGATGTCTCGTTCGTGCACGATGGCAACCTTCTGACCTCAGCCGGTGGAGCTAAATCCTATGACGTCGCCCTCTACCTTGTTCACCATCTCTATGGAGACAAGGTCGCAAAGGGAGTGGGAAGAGGCCTCGTCATCGACTGGGATGTTAATGACTATACCTTTGTACGAGTAGATGAGTGATACGCAGAAAGGCCCTATAACTCAATTTGTCCCGCAGCTTTAATGTCCCTCGATGAGGAACCTACCCTCTCAGTTCTTCACGATGCCTGAACTTCATGAACTCCATCAGGCAATCCTGGAAAAGAAGTTGGACCGAAGTAGGTTTCAAAAAAATATGCTTAGCTCCGGAAGGTTCGAAAGACTTCCCCAATTGAAAAAAGATGCTCCAGGACGAAATCCTTATCAGTATCGAGAAAAGCAACCAATTGATTAAAAAGTAGCATAGCTTTAGCGCATGAAGTACGCAAAGAAATTTTTCTTCCTTATCCCCATCATCTGTCTAGCTTCTTGCATGTCCACAACTGCAACCACCGAAGGAAAAGTCATTCACCATGTTCTTTTCTGGTTGAAAAACCCTGGTTCTGAAGCAGATAAAGCACAGCTGATTGAAGGGCTTAATAGTTTAAGGGAGATCGAAGAAGTGGAACAACTGATGATTGGTACACCCGCCTCCACGCTGGAACGTGAGGTAGTTGATAATAGCTTTGATGTATCAGAAGTAATGATTTTTGCTAATGTAGCAGCCCAGGACGCTTATCAAGTGCATCCTCTCCATCAAGTCTTCATTGACAAATACAGCCATCTTTGGGAAAAGGTGGTCGTGTATGATGTAGTCCTTAATTGAGATAGTTCGCGGTCACCATTCGATCACTTCCTTGTCTCGCAAAAATTTCCCGTTTGGAATCTCCGGATTTGTGGCAAGCCAAACGGCGGTTTCCGCTCCCTGTTCCAATGAACGATGCGCGCCCTCTCCCCCCATGTCTGTTTTCACCCAGCCTGGGCACATGGAGTTGATCTTGATATCATTGCCAAGCTCTGCATGAATCATTTGTGTCATCGCATTCATGCCTACTTTGCTAAGTCGGTAACCTGGGTATTGTCCACCCATATTGTCCATTGCACCCAGTCCACTGGACATGTTTACCACCCTAGGATCTTTCGATTTCTTCAGCAAGGGAAGCAGGTTTACAATGAGCCTCCACGCACCAAATAAGTTGGTGTCTAAGGTTTCTTGTATGACTTCAAAATTCGGATTGTGGGCCGGAAGGCTTTTATCATTAAAAATCCCTGCGTTGTTAATGAGGACATCGAGGACATCGTACCGTTCCGCACTAGTATCCGCAAATTTTTGAATGCTTTCAGGGCTTGCAACATCCAATTCCATAAAGGTTGCTCCCATCTCTTTAGCCGCATCTTCTCCCTTTGCGATGCTCCGAGCGGTTAAGATCACTTCGTGGCCCAGCTCCACCAAGTCCTTGGTAATTTGTTTTCCAATGCCTCGGTTACCGCCTGTAACAATAACTCTACTCATTTCTTAACAATTTATATGCATGATTCCATTTACCGTCTTTGAACCCAGGGATACACCATAACATACAAAGCGGCTCAATCGCTCTGGCCGCCTCAACAGTTCCCATATCCTCGGTTTCCCAGCCGAACATATCTAAAATTTTTCTTACTTCTCCTTTTGCCTCGTCGTCATTTCCGCAAATGAACATCGAGGGCTTTTGACCTCCGAAATCAGGATTCACCATCAAATGGGCACCGACACTACTGAAGACCTTTACAAACTTGGCTTTGGGATGACTTTCTTGTAACTCCTCCATCATCGAGCTGTTCTGTTTGGTATAAAAATGTAGCACACCATTCACCGGCGGATTATTCTCGTCGATTGGATTACAGGCATCCATCACCAACTTTCCTTCCAGTGCTTCTCCTAGCCCAGAGATCAATTGCTTCGCAACGTGCCCCTTTACCGCTAGAACCACGGCATCGCCAAATTCAGCTGCTTGCGCAAAGGAACCAACACTACCGTTTTCCCCAGCATCACTCTTCCATTCTTCAAGCTTACTTGGGTTTCCAGTGCCGATTTTCACTTGATACCCGTATTTAATGAATCCATCAGCAAGCGTTTTACCTACCATTCCGGATCCAAGTATTCCAATTTTCTTCATGACAGTTAGATTAGTGTTTTATTTGCCAAAATTTCTTCCATGCAAATCATAGAAGTATTAGATAAGCAAACAGCTAAAGCGTTTCTCTTGTTCCCAGTCAAGCTGTATAAAGCCGAACCGCATTGGATTCGTCCCCTGGACAAGGACATTAATGGGGTATTTGACCCCAAAGTCAATAAGTACTTCCGCAACGGGGTGTGTACACGCTGGATCCTGCAAAAGGATGGACACACGATTGGTCGAATTGCCGCATTCATCAATGAAAAAACCGTAAACAAAAACAATGATCAGCCCACTGGTGGTGTTGGTTTTTTTGAATGTATAAATGACCAGCAGGCGGCCAACCTTCTCTTTGACACAGGGAAAAAATGGTTAGCTGACCAAAATATTGAAGCCATGGACGGGCCGATCAACTTTGGCGATCGGGACACTTGGTGGGGGCTCTTGGCTGATGGATTTGATCGGCCTCCCAATTACCAGTGCAATTATCATTTTCCGTACTATCGGGAGCTCTTTGAAAATTACGGGTTTCAGGTCTACTTCAAGCAGCTGACCTTTGGAAGACCTATCATGGATCCGTTGAGTGACCGTTTGTATGAAAAAGCAGAGATCGCAAATAAAGATCCTGACTACTCGTTCAGACATATTGAAAAAAGAAAACTCAAAAAATACGCTGAAGACTTTAGATCCGTCTATAATGATGCCTGGGCAAATCACTCGGGCGTCGCAAAAATGACTTCCGTACAGGCCAATGCAATCATCAAAAAAATGAAACCTATCATGGATGAGAAAATCATGTGGTTTGCTTATCACAAGGATCGTCCGGTAGGCTTTTACATAAACATCCCGGAGCTCAACCAGGTTTTTAAGCACGTAAATGGCAAGTTAGACCTGCTGGGGAAATTGAAATTTGTGTATCACAAACTCATGAAAACCAACAAGAAAATGGTTGGTCTTGTCTTCGGTATTTCTCCTGACCACCAGGGGAAAGGGGTGGATGGGGCCATTATCTTGGCCGTAAGGAGCGTGTTTCAAGAAACCTATACTCGATACGAGGAATTGGAAATGAACTGGATTGGGGATTTCAATCCGAAGATGATTAAAGTAGCACAACAGGTAGGAGGTGACGTGGTGAAAACACATCATACCTACCGATACCTATTTGATCGCTCCAAGGAATTTCACCGTATGCCGATTAAGAAATAGCTTTCCGCTGCTTCTTGTTTTTGTAATGCTTTTTATCCGCAACGTAAATGGTCTTTTCAATTTCGCAAAAGACCTTTCCTTCTTTGCTTTTGATCTCGACCAGTTTCTTGATTTCTATCTCTTTCGCTTCTGCAACACGTGCTTTTAAGGCGTTTATCTCTTCTTCAGTAAATTGAAAAGTAACGAACGCATTTGACGTAGCGGGACGCTTAAACTTTACGATGGAAGATTTATCCCACACGATATAATCGGTCCCGATAATTTGAAGAAGTTGAACCATGTATATTGGGTCAGTGGCAGAAAACATACTCCCACCGAACATGCTTCCTGCATAGTTTCTGTTTTTGTAAGAAAGTGGAATTTTTATATCCACCTTCCAAAAGCCCGGGGAAACAGACACTACTCTTCCTGTAGATCTACGATACATAGGAGACAGGTTGAAGAAGTACTTGAATAACTTATGTGATTGATTTGGAAAGTAGGTTTTCCCTAACCTGGAGAGGGCCTGATACATTTGGTGTGTTAATTAAAGGCTTATGTAGTGCAATTTATGCATTCAAAATCCTCATTGTTCTACTCAAAATTGTTTTCTAGGTGCGTCATTAGATGACTTCACCCTGGACTCTGGTTTTGCTGAAGGCTTGAACTTGGGACTTTGCGAACTACCTTTTCGGCTTCGCGATTCGTCACCTAAATCCAACAGTCCAGCAAAAAGAATTTTTTCTACTCAGTTCAGTGCTTTTTAATTGCATTAAATAAGATTCCAATGGAAAATTTCTTGATCTATTCCCACGTCGTTTGCGGTGGCACCGTCCTTTTGCTTGGTATCATTCAGATGTTGGGAAAAAAAGGAGGAAAAAGTCATATTGTCCTAGGCAGAATCTATGTAGGAGCCATGTGGTGGATTTGTCTCAGCGCAGTATGTATCATTTCGTTTTATCGTTTTAGTGCCTTTCTTTTGGTCATTGCAGCATTGACGTTCTACTCTTCATTCACGGGTGTTCGGGTCTTGAATCGAAAAAAGATTGGCTCGGAAAAATGGTATGATTGGGCTGTGGCAATCGTGACGGCGCTATTTGGAATTGCTTTGTTGGGCTACGCTGTGAATCTTTACGTGAACTACCCAGGAAATGAAATTCTAGTTCTGTTATGCGTAATTTTTGGGTTCTTCACCTTTTTGAATGCTTTTCGCGACTTGCGCTTTTTTATGAAGAAACAATCGAACTCAAAAGTTTGGTGGCTAAGACAACACATTGGTGCAATGGGCGGCAGTTACATTGCCGCGATCACCGCTTTTGCGGTACAGAACCCCGACCTGATCATGCCCGGAAGTTCGTACCAATGGTTGCTTTGGGTGCTTCCCGCTGTAATTGGAAGTCCACTCATCGCCATCGCATCCAGAAAATGGCGCAAAAAGATGCTAGCGCACTCCCGATAAACCAACACGAACACAAAGTCTTCAAATAGCGGTATCTCTAGCGACCAATTATTTTAATACACTAAAAATGGTTACTAATCGAAAAAAAAGCAGATTTTATCGACCGATTTGCTAAACTCGACCTAGAACTAGAATCCCAGAAAATGAAGCATCACACCCTCAGCAAAGAAGCTGTTGAAATGCTGGAGGATAATGGCTATCGGATCAAGGTATCCGACAGACTGATTACATTCAAAAAGCCCTACGATTACATTGGGCCTGGAATTCTTTTTTTTCTATTTGCGCTGGTGGCACTGCCTCTATTTAGCGCCAATTATTGGTTAGGGGCAGGAATCTTCATTCTTCTGGTTGTAGGTGTATTTCTCCATCGAAATCTAATTTCAAAGGCCTCTACGCTAAAGTTGTTTACGCGTGACAATAAGTTGGAGTTCATCAATAAGGATGGGAAACGTTGGTTTTCCTTCTGGTATGTCCGCAATATTTTTATCAAGTCAAATTTCAAAAGCGAGTATACCAGTGCATTTAAAAATACGAGTCAAGAATTTGCGGTAACCATCGGTGTTGAGCTAAGGAGTAGACAGACACTCAATTTACTGTTTATGAAATCTGACTATCAGGAACCTACTGATGAAATAAAAGAGGTCCACGACCTCTTCATGGAAGTGCTTCGACAAAACGAAAACCTAGCGCCATAAAGTACATTTTTTTGGGGATGAGGTAGGGTAAATGGGGGGTCTCCAGTCTACTATCCAAACATCATCCTATGAACTCGATAACCAACACACCTGCTACATCGCTAAGCCTTAGTTCCATTGATCTTCTGGCATACAATGGCTACCAATCCAAAATCAGTGAAAGTCTGATTCAATTCAAACGAACCTATGACTTCATTGGTCCTTTTATCCTTTTCTTTCTCTTTGCGATTGTCTCGCTTCCACTGTTTGACTTCAGCTGTTGGCTCGGCACCGGAATTTTTGTGGTCTTAGTGGTAGGTGTCTTCCTTCACCATCAGCTTATTTCAAAAAAGGCTACGATCAACATTGATGGCGAAAAAGAGCAACTGGAGGTGAAAAACAGATTTGGGAAAAAGTGGTTTTCATTTCAACAAATAGATGGTGTATTTATCAAATCGACTTACAATGGAACGTTTACTAGTGCTGATAAGCGAAGCAATGAAGAATACGATATTACCATCGGACTTTCGCTAAAGTCAGGCCAGCACGTTCATCTTTTCTTTTACAAATCTGACTTCAGAGAGCCCAACGATGAAATCATGGAGGTACACAATTACCTGAAATCCCTGCTCTCACAATAGCGCCGCATTAGGCGATTACCAATTATTTCGGTTATTTTGGAACATACAAGCTTTTCAAATCACCCTTAATTATGCAAAAGCAATCCCTTAGTAAAAAGGCCATCGATACCTTGGCCGAAAACGGCTATAAGCTAAAGTCAAACGAAACGACCGTGTCCTTTAGGCGATCACCCGGAATAATGGGTGCAATCGTGATTCTCATTATCACACTATTCGCCTCGATTCCTTTGTTCGCCGCCGGAATCGCCTTCGGCATTGCACTACTGGGTGCTGTGCTCGGTGCGATACTAATCCAGCGAGTCTACTTTTCAGATCATTCGAGTTTTAAGGTTAACAGCAATGAAAATACGTTCAGCGCCAGAATTGGAACTTACTACCAGGAAGATCAACCACTCTCCATGATCTCTACGATTGTGCTTCATTCTCAGTTTATTGACCAGTACGTTACCGCCGCGCGAAATTCAGTGGAGGAACATCTGATTTCCATTCGTATTCAGTTAATGAACAGAGAGGAAATCACCCTTTTCAAACTAAAATCCAACCAATCGGAACCCTCCCGTGAGATCAATGAGATTTATCAGTTCTTGGAGGAATCGGTGAAATTGGCAAAAGCTGCTTGAAACGCGTTTTTGAAATTACCTTTGCGGAGATTTACCTAACTAATGAAGAAAACGGTCTTATTTGTAGATGACGAGGAAATCAACCTTTTTGTGTTATCCCGAAGGTTTGAAGACGATTTTAATGTCCTAACCTCAAATTCCTCTCTCGAAGCCATACAATTGATCAAGGAAAACGCTGGAAAAATCCATGCACTCATCTCCGATGTAAAAATGCCGGAAATGACAGGTATTCAAATGATTGAGGAGGTACAGGACTTTCTCAAGGACGTGCCTTGTTTTTTACTCACAGGGTATGATAACCACGAGGCCGTCGACAAAGCCCTGGAAAACAAGCAGATCGTGAAACTCTTCAAAAAACCATTCAACTACAATGACATCAGCGAAACGCTGAAGAGCCATCTCTATTGATGATTGTCTTTTAACAGATCCATGACTGTTTTCACTGGATTAAAGGTGATCAAAGGCACTTCTACAAAGATGGTATTCCAATGTGCCATGCTGCCATTCCACAATCCAGGCAGCTCCATGGCTTTCAGTTTGCGCCCTTGGTAAGATTTTTCGGTAACAAATCCCGTGTCATCGTCACGAAATGCCAACAAATCAAAAGATGAACCTTTGAAATCCTTCAAGCCGCACACCAGATCTACTGGATTGAAATGAGTGGATTTTGTGAAGATGGCTGTCTGACCTTCGTCTGCTTCATCCACCTGCGCAGACTCTACAATCTGTAATGTCTCGCTTTCATTGTTCCGCACCCAGAATGGACCACCTCCCGGCTCTCCTTCGTTCTTTACCATACCGCATACACGTATGGGCCGATTCAGCAAACCAATAACCTGGTCATTTGAAAATGTTCCTTTGATTCCCATTTCCGCTAAGAGCCTGCTTCCGGCAGCTTGAATGTCTTCTCCTCCTTCTGCTGCGTTCAGCAATTCAAAGGCTTCATTTTGAAATTTAAGAAGCACTCCTGCCAGCACTTTTTTATAACGGATCGTTTCCGGCTTGATTCGGTCAGGTACTACGTTGTCAATGTTCTTGACAAACACGATATCCGCATTTAGTTGGTTTAGGTTTTCAAGTAGGGCACCATGTCCTGCCGGACGAAAAAGCAGCTTGCCCTGATCGTCTCTAAAGACCTTGTTTTCAAGATCTACCGCCACCGTATCAGTGGAATTCTTCTGTGTACTGTAGGTGATGTTGACTTGATCGGTGAAGGAACCAGTAGAAAGAACTTCGTCTACATGTTGTTCGAATTTCGCCTGATGGTCCGGCGAAACGGTAAAATGAATATTGACCTTACCCTCTTTAGCTGCATAAGACTGTCCTTCCGAGATGTGCTCCTGAACGGGCGTTCGTACTTCCGACTCATACCGATGAAATCGCAACAGCCCCTTTGGCAAGCTTCCATACTCCAATCCCTGGTCATTTAGCAGTGCCGCAACAATCTGCTTGTCTTTTTTAGCAATCCCTTCCTCCATCGAGATGCCGTGAAGTGATTCATATGTAGCCTTTAGGTCATCATAGAAAGCAAAATCTTTAATTTGAGTAAAAAACTCATTTGCGGTCGGATCTTCTTTGAGTGCTAAATCGTCTAGTTCTAAAAGTGCAAATAGCGCTTTGAACATGCGAGAAGCAGCACCAGAAGCAGGGACAAACTTTATCGTCTCAACGGACGCTTTTTCATACAGTGCAACCAACGCCTCAATTTCACCTGAGGACAACTGCGTTATCCCATTGCCGATGGTTGCAGCCGCAGCCAGTTGAAGCGGTGCAAAGCCCTTCTCGAAGCGATCGACTTGAGCTTGAAGTTTCGTTTGTGAAATTCCTTGTGATTCTAATTGGATGAGGTCTTCTGGAGATAGCATGCAGTTATTATTTGTACGAATATGTCCATTTTACTGATAAAAAAATTAAATTTTCATTACCAATGTTAAATCTTCAAACACAGTTAACATGAATTCTCGATTTGACAACCTTTCCCCAAAATTCTACGGCATCTCCATGATCCCAAAAGAGTTATGGAAAGAATACGGTTATGTACTACTCAACATTGCAGGTTCCGACGGTGAGGTTTCCGATGAGGAGCTTGAATGGTTAACTGTGGAATGCGCTGAAGCAGTGGGTGTTAGCGAAGAAATCATTTCTATATGGGAAAACTTTGAGTACGATGAAGATGAGCTCGAAGAGCTTTTCCACAACATTAATTCGCACTCGTTTGCCAACTACAATAAACTATTGATCTACGATGCGATCCGAATGGCTTCAGCTGATGGAGACTATGCCGAAGATGAAAAAGAGCAAGTTTACCATGCCGCAAAACTTATGAAGGTGCCTGCTGAAGCAGTCACAGCCATCGAAGCATTGGTAGAGCTGGAGCAAGCAGCAGATAAGCTGCGGCTGACGATTCTCTAACCATAAATTTCGTTTAGTACGCTGGCCAGCCTGATTCCCGCCTGAAGAAGTCGCTGATTGACCAGTGCAATGTTGTCATAATTGTATCGATAGGTCAATTTTTTGTCCTCGGGCATGGTTTCGTAGCACTGATTTCGATAAAAAGCCGATTCATTTGCCCAATCCAGAACCGTCATAGATTGCCACTCCTTTTTCTGCTCCTTTGAAGTATGGTCTATCCATTCAACATATTCAGTGTAGCTATAGCCCTGGCCATCGATCATTCCTGTGTCCCACGTTCGATGCAAATTGGATCGCTGCCAGAAATACTCGATCTTAATGTCGTTCCCACCTCGATCTTTGCCATTACCCACATGAAGCGGTTGGTGAATATCTCCAATTAAGTGAACCAAGCACTTTAACGCAAATGCCTCGTCCTCATCTGTGAAGTCTTTGGCTTTTAGTTCTTCTCGTAGCCTTTCGATGGTTTGGATTACATCTCCTTCCTCCGGTGTACCAGCTTCGTGGTAAGTCAGACTATCTGGTATTGTAGCGTAATGCCAGGGAGACATGTGCCTGTAGCTTTGATCCGACTTGATAAAATCCATGTAGTTGCTGACTTCAGCCAAAGTCTCACGTCCAAGTACTTTTTGGATGTTTTTTCGTGCCTTATTGGTCAAATGTCGCTCGGCAATTAGACCTACAATGCGGTGCCCTGTAGCTCCCCAACTAAACAATTGCGTAGTGAGTAGGAGACAAAGGAAGAGACAACAAAACTTTTTCATTTCTCAAAAGTAAGCCTCAGAGCAAAACTGATTTTACTTTTTGAGATTATGTCTTTGCTAAAAAAAGAGAAGGCGTGCCCAGAAATGGAACACGCCTAATCACCAACCTAACCTAAAAGAAAGCAATTAATAAACGGTGCAACGACCATTTATTGTAATGTCTTTGCGTTTTATACCCGTTATAAGTACAGATAGTTGCAATTGTATCTTGAAATAGTTCAGTCTTTAGACGAATGTGTACAATTCCTCTATCAACACCGATATCCAAATATTTAATCCAAGGAATTAATTCCAGGCAACAATCACTGCCGTGGAAAGTTTAGTTTTGCGACCCCAAAACGAGCTCAAGAGCGTGGATTCAAAAGAACTAGTATCAAAATATCAGGAAAGCAGTATTTCGCAGGCCATTTCAGAAACGCTTGAGCACAAGCATGTACTAAGGCTTAAGGGCATTTCGGGAAGCTATGATGCCGTCCTCTTTTCTTCGGTAGTTAAAAACTCGGGAGGAATTCACCTGGTGGTTTTACACGATAAAGAGGAAGCCGCTTACTTTTACAATGATCTTTCGAACTTCCTAGACGACGAGCATATCGTCTTTCCTTCCTCTTACAAAAAGCCGTACCATTACGAAGAGATAGAAAATGCAAACATCCTTCAACGTGCGGAGGTCCTTAGTAAACTTAATGAGGCCAAGTCTTTGGCCATTATCACCTATCCTGACGCGCTTTCAGAAAAAGTAATCAACAAGCGCTCGCTGGTTTCCAATACCTTCTCTACCAAGATTGGTGAACAGGTAGACATTGATTTTCTGACCGAACTCCTTGTCACCTATGATTTTGAAAAAACAGATTTCGTGTATGAGCCCGGTCAATTTTCCGTGCGCGGAGGGATCATCGACATCTATTCTTATGCAAATGATCATCCCTTCCGGCTGGAGCTATTTGGAGACGAAATCGAAACCATTAGAGAGTTTGATCCAGAATCCCAGTTGTCCACTAAGGATTTAGATAAGATTGCGCTGATCCCCAATGTGCAAACAAAACTCATCAGCGAAGAGCGAATCTCCTTTCTGGATTACATCCCCAAAGAAACGATTGTCTGGATCAAAGACTTTCAACAGTGCCAGGACATCATCGATAAGTCCTTCGCAAAAGTTCAAGAACAGTTTGAGGTGATCAAGGAACAAAGTGGTAACTCAAAGCTCATCACTTCTCCCGATCAGCTTTTCGAAACACAGGACACCTTTAGCCAGTCTCTTGAAAAGTTCAAAAAGGTGGAATTTGGCCAACGATTCTATTTAAGTCCACAAGAGGAGTTTACCCTTGCTGTCCGGCCTCAACCAAGCTTCCATAAGAACTTTTCAATATTGGCAGATAACCTCAAGGAACTACAGCGAGACGGATACGAGAAGTTGATCGCAGCAGAATCCTTCAAGCAAATTGGAAGACTGACTACCATTTTTGAGGAAGTTGATCCAACGATTGAGTTTAGTGGTATTACCGCATCACTACGAGCTGGTTTCATTGACGATGACCTGCAACTAAGTTGCTACACGGATCACCAGATTTTTGATCGATTCCACCGCTACCAAGGAAAAGAAAAATTCACAAAATCTAAGGCACTTACCCTTAAGGAGCTCAAAACCCTACAGCCAGGTGATTTTGTAGTGCATATTGATTATGGCGTCGGAAGATTTGCCGGTCTGGATACTGTGGACGTAGCCGGTAATCAGCAGGAAGCCTTGAGATTAGTCTATCGCGACGATGACTTGCTGTACGTAAGTCTTCACGCGCTTCACAAAATTTCCAAATACAGCGGCAAAGAAGGAGAGCCCCCTTCGATCAATAAACTAGGCTCTCCCGACTGGGAGAACAAGAAGAAAAAGGTTAAAAAGAAGGTAAAGGACATCGCGAAAGATCTGATCAACCTGTATGCTAAGCGAAAAGCTGCGAGGGGATTTTCGTTTCCTGAAGACGATTACCTACAAGCGGAGTTGGAATCTTCTTTCATCTACCAGGATACCCCAGATCAGTCCATTGCTACTTCGGACGTGAAAGCCGATATGGAACAAGAACATCCGATGGATCGATTGGTCTGTGGCGATGTTGGTTTCGGTAAAACGGAAATCGCCATTCGAGCAGCCTTCAAAGCAGTTAATTCCGGAAAGCAGGTGGCTGTCCTGGTTCCAACCACCATTTTGGCCATGCAACATCATCGAACGTTTTCCGGAAGACTAGAAAACATGCCTGTGAGCATCGATTACGTGAACCGGTTCAAAACAACCAAACAAATCACGGAGATCAGGAAAAAGCTTAAGGAAGGAAAGATCGACATTCTAATTGGGACACATCGGATTGTGAACAAGGACATGGAGTTTAAAGACCTTGGATTGATGATCATTGATGAAGAGCAGAAATTCGGCGTCAAGGTGAAAGAAAGATTAAAGGACATGCGCGTGAACGTCGATTCACTAACACTTACGGCGACTCCAATCCCAAGGACGCTGCACTTTTCACTAATGGGTGCCAGAGATCTTTCCATCATATCTACTCCGCCTCCAAACCGTAGACCGGTCACTACTGAACTGCACGCGTTTAATGAGGAAGTAATTCGGGATGCGGTAAGTCACGAATTGAGACGGGGTGGTCAGGTATTTATGGTCCATAATCGGGTGAGTGACATCGAGCAGATAGGTAACCTGATTTACAAGCTGGTTCCCGATGCAAAGATTGGCATCGCACACGGACAGATGGATGGGGCACAGCTGGAGAAAGTCATGCTCAGGTTTATTGAGGGGGCGTTTGACGTACTTGTGTCCACGAATATTATCGAGAGTGGATTGGATATTCCAAACGCAAATACCATCATCATCAACAATGCCCACATGTTTGGACTTTCTGATCTGCACCAGATGAGAGGTCGGGTAGGCCGGTCCAACACGAAGGCCTACTGTTTCATGTTGACTCCTCCTGTATCTGCCTTAACAAGCGATGCTAGAAAACGACTGACGACGCTTGAAGAGTTTTCCGATTTAGGTGATGGGTTCAAGGTCGCCATGAGAGATCTTGATATCCGAGGTGCCGGAAACCTTCTTGGAGCAGAACAAAGTGGATTTATTAACGACATTGGCTTTGACATGTACCACAAAATCCTTGACGAAGCCATTCAGGAGCTTAAAGAGGGTGAGTACAAAGAGCTATTCGAAAACGATTTGCTTAAGAACAAAGAGGCACTGGACAAGATGGTTGAAGATTGCAACATCGAGACAGATTTCGAAGCCCTAATTCCTGACAGCTACGTTGGAAATATTTCTGAACGTCTTTCACTGTATACACAGCTCGACGATCTTAAGACCGAAGAAGAGCTGGAGAAGTTTATCAAGATGATCAAAGATCGGTTTGGTTCGATCCCTGAGGGAGTTAGCAACCTGATCGCCACCGTTCGGCTACGTTGGGTTGCTATCGCAATCGGTTTTGAAAAAGTGACGATCAAAGGTGGAAAGATGCGTTGCTACGTTTCTGATAAAAAACCGCAAGAGTACTTTCAGTCAAGCCGGTTCGGAAATGTGCTATCATTTGTCAAAAACCATCCGAGAGAAAGCAACATGAAGGAAATCAAGAACAAATTGTTGATCACGATCGAAAATATCACGTCAATAGGTGATGCCGGAAATGCCATCAACGAAATGGCACATCCTATGGCCAATGCGTAAACTTTGGGCACATAACGCAATAAATTAGATGATAATCCATTAGAAGTATAGGTTTAATCTAAAATCCTTCCGCGGTGAATGGGTTTTAACAAATATTTGTGTTTATTAGTGAGTTGAAACGTTTCAAACAAATTCAAACGGTGTTATGAAAAATTTTGTGAGAATAGTTAATAGCGCCTGCTATTTAACATTGATTGTGCTTTTTTTAAGCGCATGTAATCGAAGCGGAAAACCTTCCGCTCAGAACCCAGGCAATTATAGCAGTGCCACAGGGTATGCTTTCAATGAAGAAGGCGGCTTCCAAGTAAATGATTTTCAAGGTCAACCTGATGGTCCCAATTTGATTTTTATCGAAGGCGGACGGACTGTTTTAGGTTCTTTTGAGGAAGACGTGATGAATACGCACGACAATCTTGAAAGAGCTGTAACTGTGGCCTCATTCTACATGGATGAAACTGAGGTGGCAAATATCCACTGGTTGGAATACGAATATTACATCAAACAAGATTCAGACGAATACTACTGGAAAAACAACCTTCCGGATACAACTGTGTGGTCTAAAGATCTTGCATACAATGATCCCTACGTAACTAGTTACTACAGATATCCAGGATTTAGATACTTCCCTGTAGTAGGTGTAAACTGGAGACAAGCAGTCAATTACTGTAAGTGGAGAACTACAGTGGTGAATCTTAAGCTTGCAGAAGATGCTGGACTACTTGATCCTGTCGCTGGTGGAGATGATGCCTTTGCAGGAGCCGAGGGAGGAGATTTAAGCTCTTCTACAGGAACTGTGCCGGGACTTACCTCTGGTGTGACGCTTCCAGGCTATCGATTGCCTACCGAAGCAGAATGGGAATACGCCGCTCAGGCACTTATCGGAACCCAGTGGTTGGATGAAAACCAAACGCACCGAAGACTCTACCCTTGGGATGGTCATGCCCTACGAAATCCATACGGAAAAAGCATGGGATATTTTCTTGCTAACTTCAAGAGAGGCAATGGTGACTATGCCGGTATTGCAGGGAAGCTAAACGATGGAGCGATGATAACCACGTACATCTATGATTACCCTCCAAACGATTTCGGATTGTACAACATGGCAGGAAATGTGAACGAATGGGTTCAGGATGTATACCGACCTCTTTCCTTTCAGGATATGGACGACTTAAACCCCGCAAGAAGGGATGCGACGTTAGATCCTGAAGATGGATATGATGGTGACTATACCTTTATCGGAAATGAAGGCGCATATGAAGAAGCTAGATGGACAGAAGTTTCTGGATTGCAAAAGTCTTTTAATGCAGATAATCCTCCACTAAAGAGATTACGAGTATATAAAGGAGGTTCTTGGAACGATGTTGCTTATTGGATGTCACCAGGAACGAGAAGATATTTATTTGAAGATTCTGCTACGTCTACCATCGGTTTCCGATGCGCAATGATTCGAGCAGGATCCAATTTCTAAAAGGTCTCACTAATTTTTCTAAGGCTGTCCGGTTGGGCAGCCTTTTTTATTTGCCCCTTGCAAGGGAAGCAATGTGGATTCCTGCTACGCCTTGCTCTACAAGTCTCTCGCACAACATGCCTATCGTTGCACCCGTGGTTATCACATCGTCTACCACGAGGATCGTCTTATTGGCCACCTCGACAGCAGCTGGAGAATAGACGTTCGCTAAGTTTGCCCATCGACTTACTTTCGATTTGCTGGTCTGTGTTCGAGTTCTTTTTACCCGTCTGATCAGATCCGTCCGTACCTCAATACCAAGTTCCTGAGCAATACCATTCGCCATCCAATCACTTTGGTTGAACCCTCTTTTTCTCCGTTTTCGAGGATGTAACGGTACTGGGACGATCATTTGCACCTCCAGGGCTGCCAAGTTCGGCGCAAACCACGCTCCCATTTCTTTCGCAATCTCTCTGCGACCCTGATATTTAAGCTGATGCAATAATTTCTGTGCCATTCCTCCTTGATGGAAGTAGATAAATGACTGCGCACTTTTAATTTTAGGCTGAAAGGAAAATTTTTGGTAAAGCTCATTTTCAAGCAATTGATGATCATTCGTTAGGGGAAGATCGAGTTTACACCGAGTACATAAGCAACTTTCAGTGGATATAAGGGACGTATTACAGTTGATGCAATTTCGAGGAAAGATGAGGGAAACAAGGTCTTTTAGCATTTGCCATAAAAATATTTCAAATAATGGTTTATAAAAAGGACCTCACCCTGCAAAAGGACTGGGTGGCGCTACTTTATAAGTTAAAAGAGCGCACTGGAAAGCGACCTGCTGATCTCAATGCTGTGTTATTCTTGATCGGACTTCAGGAACTAGGACAGGGTCCAAAGGCATTCACAAAAGAAGAAAAGCAAGACATTCTACATATTGCCATCTGCAAAGTGCTTTCCCTGGCAGGTTACTACGAGCTCGAAGGGGTCGATGCCGACGGCTGGCCACATTGGAAACTGAGAAAAAAATTGCCTCGGTTTGACTTGTTGGAGCAGGAAAAACTCCTTAAGATGCAAATACTGGAATATTTCAAGGAAGAAATTGGTTGGTAACATGCACCTTTGAAAGACGATATTCGTTAGTTATCCCACATGAGTAGTCTAGAACAGATCTATAGTAAGCTTTCGGAGTATAAAAAGAGGTATTACAAGAGACAAATCCTTCTCGGGTCACTCCTTTTTTTGATCACTAGTTTGTCACTTTTCCTGTTGCTTTCCTATCTGGAATACGAACTTTGGATGAACTCCTCACTTCGTACTTTCTTGTTCTACTTTTATATAATCTATATTCTTTCTTCATCTATCTTGCTGATAATCAAGCCATTAATAAGAATATCCAATGCAAGTAAGCACATAGATAATCGTGAGGCAGCAAATGAAATCGCCTTGTTCTTCCCCGAGATTGAGGATCGGCTCATTAACATACTCGAACTAGGACATCAGAATCAAGCAGACAATGCATTGATTGCCGCAGCCATTGAAAAGAAAGCGCAGACATTCAAAACCATACAATTTGCACAGGCAGTAGATTTTTCCGTAGCCAAAAAGTATTTGGGCGGCACTGTAGCCGTACTGGTCTGCTTCCTGCTCGTTTCATTCATCAACCCTGAAATCATTAAAGACAGCCCAAAACGAATTGCTAACTACACAACTGCGTTTGAAAAAGACGCTCCATTTCAATTTAACATTCTTAATGACGAATTAACGGCCTTCAAAGGAGAGGACTTTAGCCTTTCCTTTCAAATTGAGGGATCCTCGCTACCCGGCGATGTTTCAATTTATGTAGATGGACAAAAACGAAAGACCAACAAAAAAGATAATAGTAACTACAACTACACCTTCGAAAGAATCCAAACTGACAAAACAGTGTACTTTGATGCAAATGGCTTCAGATCCAAAGCATATACCATTCAGGTACTGGAGCGTCCGGACCTGCTTTCCATGTCCATTGAAGTTCAGAGTCCCAACTATACAGGTGGCGATCGAAGAACGATCACCAATACGGGCGACCTCACAATACTGGAAGGCAGTTCAGTCACGTGGGTGGTAAACACGCTGGCGACGAAGGAGGCCTTACATGTGTATAATGGGGATACAGCCACCATTTCTTTAACAGAGGAAAATCAATTCACACTGAATAAACGAATTTCAGCATCCGGTGCCTATGAGATTATGCTTCGAAATGAGCATAGCAGAAACAATTCTTCGTTGCAGTACGATGTCCGAGTCATCAAAGATCAATATCCCAAAATCAATGTCGATTATTTTCCTGACTCGTCCTCTTTTCAATACTTGGCGGTAGCAGGCTCGGTAGCCGACGACTATGGATTTAGTTATTTGCAACTTCATTACAGGGAATCGGGAAGTGAGGACTTTTCTTCAATCCCATTGGAAATTAACCTAAACAGCAACAGTCAAAGCTTTTATGCAAACTGGTCCCTGGACACATTAACCATGGAAAGCGGAAGTAGACTCGAGGTTTATGTCTCTGTTGCTGACAACGATCAGGTGAACGGAGCTAAAACCACAAGATCAAACACCTTCATTTTGGAGATTCCAACTGATGAGGAGATCGACGACCTGCTATCAAAAAAAGAAGAGGTAGTAGAAGACGGACTTAACGATTCCAAAGAAAAGTCTGAGGAAATAGCTGCACGATTATCTGAAATAGAGGATCGACTGAAGACGGACAATCAATTTGACTGGCAAGAGAAGAAAATGCTTGAAGATGTCATAAAAGACCGCGAAGAGCTCAACAAACAATTAAATGAGTTAGAAAAGAAGAATCAGGACTTGAGGAATTCCGCTGATAAGTTCAGAAACCAAAGTAGCGAGCAACAGAAGAAAAACGAGCAGCTACAGCAGTTAATGGAGCAGTTAATGGATGAAGAAACCAAAAAGCTATACGAACAACTCAAGCAGCTTCTAAAAGAAAACGCACCAAAGGACCAAATTGCAGAACAACTTCAGCAGCTTCAGCGAAACGAGCAAAACCTTGAGCGAGATATGGAACGTGCCCTTGAATTGTTCAAGCGGCTGAAAATGGAAAATGCACTAGCTGAAAACCTACAGAAGCTGGATACTTTGAGCAACCGACAGGAAGAGGTTTCGAAGCTGGACGAACAAGAAAATGCTGAACAAGCGCAAAATGACATCAATAAGCAGTTTGAAGACTTTCGCGAAAAAATGGACGAAGTCCTAGACATGAATCAAGAGTTGAAGAGGCCAGAAGCGTTGGAAGATTTTGAGTATGAGGAACGACAAATTGCCAGGGAACTGCGCGAGATCGAAGAAATGATGAAGGAGATGCGAGAAAGTGAAAAAGGAAATGAGGATGGTGAAAACGGAGAAAAAAATGAATCTGGCGAGCAAAACTCAGAGCAATCGAAACAACAGCAAAAGAATATGCAGCAGAAGCAGCAAAATGCTGCGCAAAAAATGAAGAGCCTGAGTCAAAAACTATCAACCATGCAGGGAGGGATGCAAATGGAAATGATGCAAGCCAACTTGGATCAGCTCCGAGATATTCTTGACAACCTTATCAAGCTCTCCTTTAATCAGGAGGACAATATGCAAGAAATGCGGCAAGTGAATCAGTCAGACCCGCGGTTTTTGGAACTATCTCAAGATCAACTCAAGCTCAAAGACGATGCAAAAGTGATTCAGGATAGTTTGCTCTCCCTCGCCTCTAGAGTAGTCCAGATTTCTTCATTCGTTACTAGAGAAGTTGATCAAATCAATCAAAGCGTAAATGAGGCGATCAGTCATCTCAAGGATCGTAATCGGGGCAGAGCGTTGACTAGCCAGCAATTTGCCATGACATCAATCAACAACCTTGCGTTGCTGCTTGACGATACGATGCAACAAATGCAGATGTCCATGTCTGAGGCCATGGGATCAGGTTCAGACCAGCAGCAACAGTCACAAGGTTTACCAGACATGCAGGAACTCCAAAATCAATTAGGTGAGCAGATCAATGAACTAAAAGGATCCGGGAAATCAGGCAGAGAGCTTTCCGAAGAGCTTGCCCGTCTTGCTGCAGAACAAGAGATGATTCGACAGCAGCTCGAAATGTTAAAGCAGGCAGAAGAGGGGAGACCAGGTGGTGGTCAGGTGGGAGACGAGCTACAAAAAGCAATTGACATGATGGAACAAAATGAAGTGGATTTGGTAAACAAACGACTCACGGAACAGTTGATATTTCGTCAAAAGCAAATTACAACGCGCTTATTAGAAGCCAATAAAGCAAAAAGAGAGCAGGAGACTGAAGAAGAACGTGAAGCAGAAACCCCTTCAATGATCAGTCGAGAGATCCCTCCAGAATTTGAAGAATATTTAAAATTGAAGAAAAAAGAGATCGAACTGCTCAAAACCATACCTATTGAGCTAAATCCATTTTATAAAAAAGAAGTAAACGATTATTTTAGACGAATAAGTACTGAAGACCCGAATGATTGATTCCATTCAAATACAAATACCCTCACTTCCCGAAAACATTCGGATTGTCGAAAGCTTTATTGACAACGCGAAAGAAAAATACCAACTCAATGATGACATTTACGGGAACATCATGATTGCTGTTACTGAATCAGTCAATAACGCCATCCTACACGGAAACAAGTCAGATAATAAGAAAAATGTAAGTCTGCACTTGTTACTTGAAAAATCACAAATTCGCTTTACCGTAGAAGATCAGGGAACAGGATTTGACTTTGACAACCTACCTGACCCAACATTACCAGAAAATCTAAGCAAACCCGGTGGTAGGGGCATCTTCTTGATGAAGAACCTCTGTGACGAGGTTGCTTTCAAAAACGAAGGAAGAACGGCAGAGCTCTGTTTCTACCTGTCCTAGCTACATGCCCATACAATTCTTTTCTGAAGAAATCGATTTCCACCTTCAAGATCAAGAACGCTTTGCGCAATGGCTTATCAGTATTGCCCATCAAAACGATCATGAAATTGTGGACCTCAACTACATCTTCTGCTCAGATGAGTATCTGTTAAAGATCAATAAACAATACCTTGATCACGACTATTACACCGATATCATCACATTTGATCATTCGGAAGCAGCAGGAAAAACCATAGAGGGGGACATCTTCATTAGCCTGGATCGGGTTCGAGAAAATGCAATGGATTTAGCACCGTCGTTTCAGGAGGAACTGCACAGGGTTATTGCACACGGCATCTTGCATCTTATCGGATTTAATGACAAAACGGATGAAGAAAAGGAAGTCATGACAGAAAAAGAGAACGCCTGTTTATCTTTGCTGAAGGATTAAAGGTTCCACGTGAAACATTATCCAATGACTGCTGTTTTGGACGAAGAAGTTCCACGTGAAACATAACAAATAGAAATGCTACAAGCGTACGATATCATAGTTGTGGGCGCTGGCCATGCTGGATGCGAAGCTGCCGCAGCTGCCGCCAACATGGGTTCCAAGACCCTTTTGATCACAATGAACATGAACACCATTGCTCAGATGTCATGCAACCCGGCAATGGGGGGTATTGCAAAAGGGCAGATCATTCGTGAAATCGATGCATTGGGTGGATACTCCGGAATTGTTACAGACAAGACAATGATCCAATTCCGTATGCTAAATCGCTCCAAAGGTCCAGCTATGTGGAGCCCACGAGCTCAATCAGATCGCATGAGGTTTGCGGAAGAATGGAGACTTACACTAGAGGGTATCGAGAACTTAGACTTTTGGCAGGAGATGGTAACCGAGCTTCTTGTTAAAGACGGTCGCCTGCTGGGAGTAAAAACAGGCATTGGCATTGAAATAAAGAGTAAAGCGGTAATTCTTACCAATGGCACGTTTCTGAACGGCTTAATTCACATCGGTGAAAAACAATTTGGGGGAGGACGGGCAGGAGAGGGTGCTGCTAGAGGAATTACTGAACAATTGGTTAACCTCGGATTTGAATCTGGTCGGATGAAAACAGGTACCCCTCCACGTGTTGACGGACGGTCCTTGAATTATGAAAAGATGGAAGAGCAAGAAGGAGATGAGCTTCCCTCCAAATTTTCCTATCTATCAAAAACACGACCCTTATCCCAACAGAAAAGCTGTTACATCACCTACACGAATACGGAAGTCCATGAAATACTTCAGACTGGGTTTGAGAAATCTCCCATGTTTCAAGGCAGAATTCAGGGACTTGGACCTCGCTACTGTCCATCCATTGAAGATAAAATCAATCGTTTTGCAGATCGAAATCGACATCAAATCTTTGTGGAACCAGAAGGATGGAAAACGGTAGAAATTTACGTTAATGGCTTCTCAACGTCATTACCTGAAGATGTTCAATACAAAGCACTGCAAAAAGTACCAGGCTTCGAAAATGTAAAAATGTTCCGACCAGGCTACGCAATTGAGTATGACTTCTTTCCTCCAACACAACTCAATAACACACTTGAGACAAAACAGATTGAAAACCTTTATTTCGCAGGTCAGATCAATGGTACTACAGGATACGAGGAAGCAGCCTGCCAAGGTCTGATGGCGGCTATCAATGCTCATCAGAAAATCAACCACCTCGATCCTTTTATACTAAAACGCAACGAAGCATACATTGGAGTACTGATCGACGACCTTATCAATAAAGGCACAGATGAGCCCTATCGAATGTTCACCTCCAGAGCTGAATTTAGGTTGTTGCTCCGACAAGACAATGCGGATCTACGCCTTACAGAGCGAAGTTACCAACTTGGGTTAGCCACCGAATCAAGGTACCAGGAGATGCTCCAAAAGAAAACAGAAACAGGAGACCTAATTGACAACCTTAAGAAAATTAAGGTTAAGCCTGCGGAGGCTCAACCAATACTCCAACAGCTATCCTCTGCGCCAATAAGAGACACTTCGTCGCTACACGATCTTTTGAAGAGACCAGAACTAAGACTTCTTGATTTTAAGCTTTTCTCACGAAGCATAGAGCAGTTACTTAATTCGAAATCATTAGAAGTCATCGAACAAGCAGAAATTCAAATTAAGTACGAGACCTACATCGATCGGGAACAACAAAATTCTGAGAAATTAACGAAACTCGAAAACCTCATTATCAAGGACAACTTTGACTATGCACAACTTGTATCACTCTCAGCAGAGGCCAAGGAAAAACTCACAAAAATTCAGCCCAATACGCTAGGACAAGCATCAAGAATAAGTGGTGTATCGCCCTCAGATGTATCAGTATTAATGGTTTACCTAGGTAGATAATGTACGAAAAGTTAGAGGTGTGTCCAGTATGTAAACACACCAGCTTCACAAACTTCCTTATTTGTACAGACTTCTCCATTACGGGAGAAAGCTTTGCACTCAACCAGTGCAAAAAATGTACACTCGTATTTACCAATCCAAGACCCTCAGAACAAGCTTTACCAGACTACTACAAGCATCCCAACTACATATCCCACCAAAATAAATCCACCACTCTTGTCAACTTTGTCTATAAGATTGTACGCCAATACACCAATTCCAGGAAAGCCAAACTTCTTAGAAACTACTCAAAAGGGAAAACACTTCTAGACTATGGATGTGGTACAGGAGAGTTCCTGGCTGCCTGCCATACAAAGGGCTATACCACCTACGGCCTTGAACCTAATGAATCAGCTAGAGAACAGGCACTCAGCAAAAACTTGCAGATCGTTGAAAATCTCAAAGCACTCAAAGACCCTGTAGACATCATCACAGCCTGGCATGTTCTAGAACATGTAACAGACCTTAGAAAGAGCATCAAAGCGCTCAAGAAAAAACTTAGTAAAAATGGGATTATGATCATTGCAGTTCCTAACTTAGATTCGTACGATTCCAAGTACTACCAAGAACATTGGGCTGCATTAGATGTTCCAAGGCATCTATATCACTTTACACAAAAATCTTTTGGCAAGCTTATTGAAGTAACAAAAATGCAGCTTGTTGACACGATACCAATGTATTTCGATTCGTTTTATGTGTCCTTGCTTAGTGAAAAATACAAGCATCAAAGCAATAACTACATTAAAGCATTACGTACAGGCTACAACTCAAATGTCAAGGCTAAAAAGACAGGAGAATATTCAAGCTTGATCTACATCCTCAAGAAATGAAAAAAATCCTTGGACCAATCATCCTTGTTCTACTGATCGATCTTTGCTTTCAACGATGCGCCAACATTGGGAGTCCGACGGGGGGTCCAAGAGATACCATACCTCCTATCCTATTAGAATCTGATCCAATCAATGGATCCACATTGTTTCAAAAGCAAGAATTTGCGCTCACCTTTTCAGAGTTTGTGAAAGCAGACAAAATTCAACAACAGCTTATTATCACTCCTATCACCGAGAATAAGTACAAAACCACTGTGAAGAAGAATGTTGTCATTCTCAAATTTGAAAATCCATTTCAAGACTCGACCACCTACAACCTCAACTTTGCAGACGGAATCACGGACATTACTGAGAGCAATCCCGCAGTGAATTTATCTATAGCGTTTAGTACAGGTGATTACATCGATTCACTCCAGATCTCAGGAGAAGTCATTGACCTATTCAAGCAAGAGCAAGTCAAGAGTTACCTTGTTGGACTCTACCCAAGAACGGATACACTTGATTACTTCAAGCATAAACCAACCTACTTTACCACCACAAATGACAGTGGGAAATTCGAACTAAGTTATCTGAAATCCGGTATCTACAACCTTTTAGTGTTCAACGACGAAAATAGAAATATCACGTTCGATCCCGAAACAGAGCAACATGGGTTTATAAAAGACAGTATACGTCTTGACACTTCCATTCATTTTGTTAAACCAATCAACACACTGCTACAAAACATAAAACCGATCACCTTTATCAATAGCAGACCCACCGGTCCATACATCGAATTAAAATATAGCAAACAAATAGACGAGTACGAAATTCAACCATCCTTTCTTAGACACAGCCTTACAGGTGAGACCAAAGACGTCATAAGGCTGTACAAAAGTGACCAAGTTGCCGTTGGGGATAGTATCCAATTAATCGCTACGGTCAGAGATAGCTTAGATAATCAGACCATAGATACAATATCGACAGCCTACATCGAATCAAACAGGAAACCTACGGACTTTTCCATGAATGTACGACCAACCAAAGATTCAGAATCAAATGAAATTCAATACACTGTAGTTTTCAATAAACCTGTATACCAGATTGATAGTACCAAGATCTTCTTTCAGCAGGACAGCACCTTCAAGAGAGCTGTCATGCCACGGAATACATGGAATGCCAACCATACGCTCCTTACGCTTAATACACAAACGCTTAAACAAAATTTGGTCGACACTATCAGAAAACTTCTTCCAAAAGATACCACCAACACACTAAAGGATCCCAACAGACAAAATGCCCAATCTAATCAACCACTTCCTGCAATAGAACTTGTCTTAGATACTGCAGTCTTCGTTTCCATAGAGCAGGACAGCTCATCATTTATGTCCTTGAGAGTTCCTTTACAAGAATCTACTGATTTCGGAACAGTGAAACTGACAATTCAAACTGTCTATCCCAATTTCAATATCCAACTACTTAACAAAAACGATGAGGTATCACACAGTGCATGGAACCAAAAAGAAATCACATTTGCCAAGGTTCCTTCAGGAAAGTACGCCATAAGAGCCTTAATCGACAATAACGGGGACGGTCAATGGTCAGCAGGTAATCTACTACTAAATACCATTCCTGAAGAAATATATCTACATAAAGAAGAGACCGTAGTTAGAGAAAATTGGGTGTTGGAAATTGACATTTCCTTTTAATAACATGTGTATATCCTAGCTTAGATGGTGTAAAACCCTTGACCTACTCATTCACAAGGAACTGCTTTATCCATTTAAGTCTGACCAACGTTTATATCTTTCCACTTATCAGCCTTTTTCAAGCATCAACTTTTCCCAATGACATTTCACATGGCCATTCTACATCTTATGTACAAAAAACATAACTGATTACCAATCAATACTTTAACTGTTAATAAGATGTGAATCAAGGCAAAGACAAGTCATGG
>CAZQJU010000006.1:0-69899 GCA_964593185.1 uncultured Roseivirgaceae bacterium | reverse complement strand
GCATGAAAGAAACGAAAACATACTGGAAAGGGATAGAGCAACTGGAAAACTCTACCGCATTTCAGGAACGTGCCGCTAAGGAATTCCCTGAATATCTTCCTGTAAAGAGTAACGAGGGTGAGGAACCTTCCCGAAGAGATTTCTTAAAATTGATGGGCTTTGGGGTTGCTGCGGCCTCCTTAGCAGCGTGTGAAGCGCCGATACGAAAAGCCATTCCTTACGTAAATAAGCCGATGGATGTGGATCCCGGTATTCCAAACTATTACGCATCAACCTACGCTGTCGGAAACGATGTTGCAAGTGTGGTCGTAAAGACACGCGAAGGTCGTCCCATCAAAGTGGAAGGAAATGAACTTTCGAAAATCAACCAGGGAGGAACTACCACGCAGATCGAATCATCTGTTTTGTCCTTGTATGATCAAGAACGTCTGCGAAATCCTAAAATAGGGGGTGAGGATACGGATTGGGATACGATTGATAACCGAATTAAGGCAGAGTTGTCCGCCAATACTGGTAAAACCGTCATCCTATCGTATTCAAACTGTAGTCCTAGTACTGCCCGTGCGATTGAAGAACTTAATGGTAAGTTGGGTAACGTTTCTCACGTTCAATACGATCCGTTTTCATTTAGTGGATTGCTGGATGCATACGAGACGGCGACCGGAACTCGAAGCATGCCTTTGCATGATTTCGCTAAAGCTAAGACCATCGTTTCACTAAACGCTGATTTCTTGGGCAATTGGCCAAATCAAGTCTTACATAGCAAGCAATTTGCAGGAACACGAAAGCTAGGTTCCGGTAAAAAAGACATGTCAAGGCTTTACGCGTTTGAAGCAAACCTATCCTTAACCGGGTCTAATGCAGATTATCGTAAACCTATCAAGCCCTCCCAAGAAGGTTTGTATGTCGGGAATCTTTACAATTTGCTAGCTCAAAAAGCCGGAGTCTCAACCGTCGGTATTGCCAAGGTTGATGATCAGGTACTACTGGAGAAAGCGGCTTCAGATCTTTGGAAATCACGTGGGAAGTCACTTGTATTAAGTGGTTCTAACGATACAAATGTCCAGTTGATGGTCATTGCCATCAATGATCTACTTGGTAGTTATGGATCTACCATTGATCTTTCGAAGTCAGTGAATACGCGAAAAGGAAGTGACAGTGCTTTCGCACAACTAGTAGCTGAAGTTAAAGGGGGACAAGTTGGTACGGTGATCTTTTACAACTGTAATCCAGCGTACGACCATCCGATGGGTGCTTCACTTGTTAGTAGTCTGGGGAAAGTGAAGACGACGATTTCCACTTCGGATCGAATGGACGAAACAACAAGTTCCGTCAAATACGTGACACCAGATCATCATTACTTGGAGTCATGGAATGACTTTGAAGCAATAACGGGTCATTATTCTTTGGCACAGCCTACAATAAAAAACATCTTTGATACGCGCCAGGCACAAGATTCCTTCTTGGTTTGGGCCGAATCAAGTTCAAATTATTACGATTTCATCCGAGACACCTGGACACCGCAAGCAGATGGTGACTTTGAGGCATTCTGGCAAAAGTGTCTACATGATGGCATCTATGACGTAGCGGCTGTTCCAGCTACAGCAGCTATCTCGGTGGACCCGATTGTAGTAGCCAGTAACATAAAGGCTCCAAAGTCATCCGGAATGGAGTTGTCCATATATTCCAACTATTCAGTTGGAGATGGGTATCAATCCAACAATCCTTGGCTACAGGAGATGCCCGATCCAATCACGAAGGCATGTTGGGAAAACTACTTTACTGTTTCTCTAGCAGAAGCCATGGAAAAGGGGTGGAATGTGAAGAATGGCGATATGGACTACAGGGAGGCTACTCTTACGGTGAATGGTCAGTCCCTGACTGCACCGATGATACCGCAGCCCGGACAAGCATACGGCACTATTGGCCTTGCGGTGGGTTATGGAAGGTCTAAAGCTGGTAAAGTGGCCGACGGAGTAGGTGTGAATGCTTACCCATTGGTCGCCTCAACAAGCGGAAACTTGAACTATACGGCCACAGGTGCGTCGCTCGAATTGACAGGACAGATTCGTAAAGTAGCGCAAACACAGGTAAGTCAAACGTATGCAGGTCGCGAGACGGTGATCCAGGAGACGACACTTAAAGAATATCAAAAAGACGAGTGGGCCGGTAGATACCAGCCTAAGATTTCTGCAGCTTCAGGTGAGAAGTTAAAACCGTATGCGGTTTCGCTCTGGAAAGGTCACGAATATCCCAATCACCACTGGGGAATGATTGTGGATCTAAATTCATGTACAGGTTGCGGAACTTGTACCATTGCTTGTCAGACGGAAAACAACATTCCTGTGGTAGGCAAGGAAGAAGTGCTGAACAGGAGAGAGATGCACTGGATCCGAATTGATCGCTACTACAGCTCCAGACCAGAAGATAAAATAACAGAAGCCGCAAAGGATTCTAACATTGTATTCGATTCAGAACTGCCGGAGGTAGACAACCCAGAGGTTACGTTCCAACCAATGATGTGTCAGCAGTGCAACAACGCACCCTGCGAGACTGTATGTCCCGTTGCGGCAACAACGCACAGTTCAGAAGGATTGAATCAAATGACCTACAATAGGTGCATCGGAACGAGGTATTGTGCAAATAACTGCCCATACAAGGTAAGAAGGTTCAATTGGTTCAAGTATCACGATAACGAGAAGTTCAGTGAGAATACAGCCATGAACAACGACTTGGGTAAAATGGTATTGAACCCGGATGTGACGGTGCGAGCTAGAGGTGTAATGGAAAAATGTACATTCTGCGTACAGCGAATTCAATACGGAAAACTCGAAGCCAAGAAAGAGGGCAGAAGACCGGTGGACTCAGATGTTCAGACGGCTTGTGCCAAAGCGTGCCCTTCGGATGCCTTGGTATTCGGAGATATGAAAGATCCGAACAGCAAGATCTCCAAAGCACTCAAATTGCAAGTCAAAGAGAAAAGTGTGGAGTCGAAAGAGCCAAGAGCTTACCACGTGCTGGAGGAATTAAGAGTGATGCCAAATGTTTGGTATCTGACGAAAGTAAGAAACAAAGACGCTAACGATAAAATACAAGCATAGATGTCAGACGCGACAATTTCATTAGCCCCTGAGAAGGAACTTGTGCACGAGCAAGGCCATGCGGAAGCAGCTGTTAGAATCCCGTTGGTTACGGGAAACAAGACGGTGCACGATGTATCGGACGACATAGCAGGAAGAGTGGAAGAGAAACCTTCACTGACCTGGATGTTGGCCATGGCGGTATCGCTGGGACTCCTTTTGATTGGTGGATATGCAGTGGCCATTACCGTATGGGATGGAATTGGTATGTGGGGTCTGAACAAGACTGTAGGCTGGGCTTGGGATATCACCAACTTCGTATGGTGGGTTGGTATCGGGCATGCTGGCACCTTGATTTCTGCTGTATTGCTGTTATTTCGACAGCGCTGGAGAATGTCGATCAATCGTGCTTCGGAAGCGATGACGATTTTTGCGGTGATCTGTGCCGCGATGTTCCCCGTTCTGCACATGGGAAGACCTTGGTTAGGATTCTATTGGGCATTGCCTTTACCGAATACCTTTGGTTCACTTTGGGTAAACTTCAACTCCCCATTGCTTTGGGACGTTTTTGCAATCTCAACGTACTTTTCTGTTTCGTTGGTCTTTTGGTACATCGGCCTGATTCCTGATTTTGCAACAATCCGAGATCGAGCTACAAATAAGATATCCAAGGCTGTGTACGGAGCGCTTAGCTTCGGATGGACAGGAGGAGCTAAAACCTGGGCGCACTATGAAACGGTTTCTTTGGTTTTGGCAGGTTTGGCTACACCGCTGGTACTTTCTGTACATACCATTGTATCCTTTGACTTTGCCACGTCGGTGATTCCAGGTTGGCACACAACGATATTTCCACCCTACTTCGTCGCAGGAGCTATATTCTCTGGGTTTGCGATGGTGTTAACGCTCTTGATCGTTAC
The DNA here is from genome assembly GCA_964593185.1 of uncultured Roseivirgaceae bacterium. Classification (GTDB taxonomy): domain Bacteria; phylum Bacteroidota; class Bacteroidia; order Cytophagales; family Cyclobacteriaceae; genus Ekhidna. Next base: position 65,902 of record CAZQJU010000006.1, on the reverse strand, counting down.
ACGAAAAGTTTATAAGCTGGAAGATTACATCACAATACAACACCTGGAGATGATGAACATTGTCATCATTGTCACAGGCTCCATTGTCGGTATTGCCTATATCACAGAATTCTTCATTGCATGGTATTCTGGCGTTGAGGCTGAGCAATATGCATTTATCAATCGAGCCACAGGCCCGTACTGGTGGGCATACTGGTCTATGATGACGTGTAATGTGATCTCACCTCAACTGTTCTGGTTCAAGAAGATCAGGACCAACATTGCTGCCACGTTTATTATTTCCATTATTGTGAACATTGGAATGTGGTTTGAGCGATTTGTGATCATCGTGTCATCGCTACACAGGGACTTCTTGCCTTCAAGCTGGGCAATGTTCTATCCGACATGGTATGATATAGGGGTCTATGTTTTCACTTTTGGGTTGTTCTTTACCGCATTCTTCTTGTTTGCCAAGTTCTTCCCGGTGATCAACATGGCCGAAGTGAAAAGTATTATTAAAGCAACCGGAGAACGGAATAAGTCAAAATAACGATTATGGCTCAAGGAACTAAATACGTTTTGGGAGTTTACGACGATGAAGATGTCTTGATGAGCGCAGTTCATCAAGTACGCGGGGCAGGTGTGAAAATAGAGGAAGTATATTCTCCATTTCCTGTGCATGGTTTAGAGCATGCACTGGGATACAAAAGAAGTTGGCTGTCCATTGCTGCATTTATGTTTGGCATCACGGGAACCACCCTTGCCCTCACCATGCAGGCTGGAATGATGACAGTCGATTGGCCGATGATCATTGGAGGTAAAGATTTCTTCCCTTTCCCCGCATTTGTGCCGGTCACATTCGAACTGACAGTACTTCTTGCCTCCTTCGGAATGGTTGGGACATTTTTTGGTATCGCCAATCTGAAACCTTGGGGCAAACCAAGAATATACGACATTAGAATTACGGATGACAAACATGTGATGGCAATCGATCTGGATCAGAACAATGGCTCTGAAGCAGAAATAAAGAAGGTACTGAAAGGTTCGGGTGCAATTGAAATTAACAATAAAAACTTCGAATAGATGAAGCTGAGATCAATTCATATTGTAGGTGTAATTTCTGCCGGAATCTTCTTGGCATCTTGTGCTGCTGGTCCAGACAATACAGGTTTGGAGTATGCTCCACAGATGTATCACTCCACACCTTATGAGCCTCTAACGCAGATTACAGATAAAAGTGCCGGGACTTGGTTAGATTCTAATGAAGCTGATGATCAAGGGGAGTTCTACAATTCCAATCCCTACAATGCATTTAGCATGAATATGCGGGAACCGGTAGCCAATACCGTGAAGCGCGGAACCCTATTGCAACCGGAATTTACCGTAGACGAGTTGGAATTAGCAGCTAACACGTTGGTTAGCCCATTTGATTCGACAGCCTCTGAAGATGTGGTTAAAAACGGGAAAGTATTGTACGAAAGATTTTGTCAGCACTGTCACGGAGCAAAAGGACAAGGTGATGGATTGGTTGCAGAGAAATATGCAGGGGTTGCGAACCTCAACGGAGCTGCCTATTTGGAAATCACTGAAGGCCATATTTTTCATGTAATCACCTATGGAAAAGGTTTGATGGGAGCCCACGGTTCACAAATCAGTCCCGAAGACCGATGGAGAATCGCACGATATGTTAAAGAATTGCAACAAGCCAACTAAGATCTAATGACGGTTTCAGAAGAACGATACGAATTTACAGGCACTGCCAAGAAAAGACTGATCATCACATTGATCATTGGGTTGGTGCTGGCAGTTATAGGTTTTTTTACCGTAGGTTCCGGTGAGGGGCATGGAGGGTCACACGGTCACGGACATGATGACCATTCAGCTCATGTTGCAGATGAAGGACATGATCAAGAACCGTACGGCGAAGAGCACGGTGGGGACGAACATGCGGAAGAAGGTCACGGTTCACACGGTGGAGATCACCATGGAGCAAGTCCGGTAAAAAAGAGGTTCCTTTCCAACTTATGGATTAACAATGTATTCTTTGGTGGCCTTGCGATTATTGGGGTTTTCTTTTTTGCCATCCAATATGTAGCGCAAGCGGGTTGGTCTGCTGGACTGAAGCGAATACCAATGGCATTTGGCTCCTGGCTTCCTATCGCTTTTGTTCTGATGCTTGTCGTCTTTTTACTTGGAGGTCATGATATCTTTCACTGGACACATAGTAACCTGTATGCTGAGGAAGGTGGTGATGAAATATTGAAAGGAAAAGCGGGATACTTCTTTGCACCTTTTGAAGCGGGAGGATTCCCGTTCTTTTGGGTTGCAAGATTGTGCATCTTTTTTGGTGTCTGGTATTTGCTGTTCCGAAAGCTTCGTTCATTGGCTTATGCCGAGGATCTGGAAGGCGGTACGGAACGCTGGTACAAGATGAGAAAGACCTCAGCAATTTTTCTGGTCTTTTTCGCAGTATCGTCTTCGATGGCAGCCTGGGATTGGATCATGTCAATTGATCCGCACTGGTTTAGCACCATGTTTGGCTGGTATGTTTTTGCTAGCTGGTGGGTCGCCGGACTTTCCTTGACGTTGTTTATTGTATTGTTCCTAAAAGACAAGGGCTTACTCTCCGTCGTAAACGAAAACCATATACACGATCTAGGGAAATTTGTCTTTGCGTTTACTATTTTTTGGACCTACGTGTGGTTTTCACAGTTCCTTTTGATCTACTATGCGCACATTCCGGAAGAGACCATTTACTTCGTGGAACGATGGAAGAATGATCATTATGCACCAGTCTTTTTCATCAATTTGATCTTAAACTTCTTCCTTCCATTCTTGTTATTAATGACAAGGGATGCAAAAAGACATTCGCGAATTTTGAAGGTAGTTACAGCGATGATCGTATTTGGTCACTGGATTGATTTTTATTTGATGGTTTCGCCTGGTACAGTAGGAGAAAATGGTGGATTTGGGTTTATGGAAATGGGAATCATAATGGTCTATTTAAGTGCCTTCTTATATGTGGCATTCAATGCACTTTCAAAGGCTCCACTTTTCGCCAAAAATCATCCGATGTTACAAGAGAGTCTTCATCATCACATTTAATAGTTGAGGTAGGTTATGCTGAATTTAATCATAATAGTAGCGGTAGTTTTGATTCTGGCAGTAGTGTTTACTGCGTACAGAGTCACATCATTGGTAGAGGTTGTACGAAAGAAGGGCAAGACCAAAGATGTAGGAGATCTTGAGGTTCCCAAGAGCAATACCTGGCAAGCAATAATAGGTATCCTTTTTCTCGTCTTCGGAATAATAGGATTTTTCTACTTTTCGATTACGGAAGCGGACGTTTACAACCTTCCAATTGCCTCTGAACATGGAGTAGTGGTAGAAGACCTTTTTGCCATTACCATGTACATTACGGTTTTTGTTTTTATTGTCACACAAATTTTCCTATTCGGCTTCGGTTGGCAATACCGATATAAAAAGAATAACAAAGCCACTTTTTACCCCCACAACAACAAGCTAGAATTGATTTGGACCATTGTTCCTGCGGTTGTTTTAGCATGGTTGATCATTGGAGGGCTAAAAGAATGGAATAAAATCACAGGACCAGCGCCTGAAGATGCAGAAGTCATTGAGGTGATGGGGTATCAATACGCATGGGCGTTCAGGTATCCCGGGAAAGACAAGGCTTTAGGTGATTATGACTTCCAACAGATTGATGCGATCAACGCGGTGGGCATTGACCTAAAGGATCAGCAAGGTCACGATGATTTCATGGCTACCCAGCTCGTGATTCCGAAAGGAAAAGCTGTACACCTAATGATTAGGGGGCGAGATGTCATTCACAGTGTATACAATCCCCATATGCGAATCCAAATGAACGCAGTTCCGGGGATGCCTACCAGGTTCTGGTTTGTGCCTTCAAAATCGACCAACGAAATGCGTGAAATCACGGGCAACCCAGATTTCAATTACGAGTTGGTTTGTAATAAAATCTGTGGTAAAGGGCATTACAGTATGAAGGGAATTATCACGGTGTTGGATCAAGATGAGTATGATGCTTGGTACCGAGAAAGCCAAGAGAACACATTTTTGAAGCAGAACCCCACTTATATTAGCAAGGTTCCCGACCACTTGAAAGAAGCGGCGAAGATCGCATCTGGATTAGAAAACATTTCAGGAGAACGAAAAGTTACCACAGCATTTAGTAGCACTAAATAAAACACTATGTCAGTTACAGATATACAACTTCAGGAGGATTTAGATCATCATGATGACCACCATGATGAGCATCACGAGTTAGGGTTTGTGAGCAAGTATATATTCTCAACTGATCACAAGACGATCGGTAAGCAATTTCTTATCACGGGGATTTTCTGGGCCATTATAGGAGGTGGATTGTCTCTAATCTTCCGATTGCAGCTCGGATTCCCTGATATGGACTTAGAGTGGCTAAGACCGATCATGGGCAAATGGATCACAGAGGCAGGTAAATTGGACGCCGAGTTCTATCTAGCACTCGTGACCATGCACGGTACCATTATGGTGTTCTTTGTCCTCACAGCCGGACTGAGTGGAACATTTTCAAACTTTTTAATTCCGCTGCAAATTGGGGCGAGGGATATGGCCTCAGGGTTCATGAACTTACTTTCGTACTGGTTCTTCTTTGCATCTAGTGTCGTAATGTTCATTTCTTTGTTTATTGAGACTGGACCAGCTGCAGGTGGATGGACTGTGTATCCACCGCTCAGTGCACTGCCTCAGGCAATCCAGGGGTCCGCTCTTGGAATGACACTTTGGCTCGTGTCAATGGCACTATTTATCGCATCTACTTTACTGGGAGGGATCAATTATATCACTACGGTTATCAACCTAAGAACCAAAGGGATGTCTTTCTCTCGTTTGCCACTAACGATCTGGGCATTTTTTATTACGGCGATTTTGGGCCTTTTGTCTTTCCCAGTTTTATTGTCTGCTGCATTGCTATTGATTTTTGACAGATCCTTCGGGACAAGCTTCTACTTATCCGAAATCTTTATTGCCGGCGAAGCACTACCGAATATTGGTGGTTCTCCAATTTTGTATCAACATTTGTTCTGGTTCCTTGGACACCCTGAGGTGTACATCATTATACTTCCGGCACTAGGAATTACGTCTGAAATTATCGCAACCAATGCACGTAAGCCCATCTTTGGCTACAAGGCCATGATTGGGTCGATGCTAGGAATTGGATTCCTGTCATTTATTGTGTGGGCGCATCACATGTTTGTGACCGGAATGAATCCATTCCTTGGGTCGGTATTTACGATCTTGACACTCGTGATAGCGGTACCTTCAGCAATCAAAGCATTCAACTATATTACTACCTTGTGGAAGGGGAACATTGTCTTTACACCAGCCATGCTCTTTTCCATAGGATTGGTTTCCTTCTTTATCTCTGGGGGTCTTACAGGGTTATTCTTAGGTAATTCTGTACTAGATATCAACTTGCACGATACGTACTTTGTAGTAGCGCACTTTCACCTTGTGATGGGTAGTGCCGCCTTCTTTGGTCTGGTAGCAGGTGTGTATCACTGGTTTCCAAAGATGTTTGGAAGGTTGATGGATGATCGACTGGGCAAAGTACACTTTTGGTTCTCCTTTATTGGAATATACTTGGTGTTCTTCCCTTTGCACTACATTGGTATTGCCGGATTTCCAAGAAGGTACTATTCATTCACATCGTTTGAAACATTCAATATTTATGGCGACTTGAACGCTTTGGTGACTGTTGCAGCGATCTTGACGTTTGCAGCACAGTTCATCTTCTTGTTCAATTTCTTCTACAGCATGTTTAGAGGTAAGTTGGCGCCAGCCAATCCATGGGGATCAAATACCATGGAGTGGACGACTCCAAGATATCCTCAGCATGGTAATTGGCCTGGAGCCATTCCTAGCGTTTACAGATGGCCTTACGACTACAGTAAGCCAGGTGCAGAGGATGACTTTATTCCACAAACCGTTCCGTATTCGCAGACCCCAGAGTCAAACTTAGAGCATGAGAATGAGGAAGCTAAGAATGAGGATTTGACGGGTGTGCATAAAGTGAATGCTTAGCAAAAGTCTTTTTCTAAAAGTCAATTCAGTTACGATAGGGGCAGTTTTACTGCTTATCCTGGTAGGGAGCATTGTTAGGAGTTTGGGCGCTGGTATGGGGTGTCCGGACTGGCCTAAGTGTTTTGGGTCGTACGTTCCTCCAACCTCAAGTGAGGAACTTCCAGATGATTACCTTGAGGTTTTTAGGGAAAAACGTTTGAGCAAGAATGAAAGGCTCGCTCGTACATTCGCTAGACTGGGATATGGAGGACTTGCCGACAAAATCACCAATGATCCTTTCGTGCTGCAAGAACAGGAATTTAGTGTCACCAAAGCGTGGATTGAATACATCAATAGGCTAGTAGGAGTCCTAATCGGTTTGTTTGTATTTGCCAACATGTTGTTGTCGTTATCCTTCCGACGAGAGTCGGTTTCAATCGTGGTAGCAGGGGTGGCTATTTTTATTCTGACTGGATTTCAGGGCTGGGTTGGTTCACTTGTGGTTTCCACCAATCTGCTGCATGGTTTCATCACCTTCCATATGCTACTGGCACTCCTGATTTTGGCTTTGTTGATTTGGATGAATGTAAAGGCGAGGAACTTAGAAGTTCAGCACAATCGCACCTTATTTATCCTTTGTTTAGTGTCACTATTGTGCTTTATTCCTCAGATTGTATTGGGCACGAACGTAAGAGGCCTGATTGACGATCTATTGGTGACGGAGGGTGATCGAGCTAAGTGGGCTGAGTATATAGAAACAACGTCGTTTTACGTACACCGATCCTACTCTTGGTTGATTTTAGTCACCTCAATTGCGATATTTTACGTGATCAGAAGATATAATTATAGCAAGCTAAAACCGTATGCCATACAGTTAGTTGTACTGGTGTTGGTTGGGATGATTGCTGGTTTGGTGATGGTGAAATTTGGATTTCCATTCTGGATGCAGCCACTACACTTAATCGTTGCAACAGGTATCTTCAGCCTGCTTTTTTACTTAACTTTGCGTTGCAAATTTTCAAATTGAGTACCGTCTCTTCCCATATCGAACAAACGCTTGCTGAGAAGGCAAAAGCTTTCTACGAATTATGTAAGCCTAGACTATCATTCCTGGTGGTGTTTTCTTCGGGATTTGGTTACATGCTAGCCAATCCAATAGCGGACCAAGTCTTGTCTTTCACGATGTTCTTGATTGGCGGGTTTTTAGTTTCGAGTTCGTCCGTCACCATCAATCAAATTGTTGAAAAGGATTTTGATGCGATCATGAATCGTACGAAAAAACGTCCGCTCCCCGCATCCAAACTTAGCAAAGAGGAAGCTGCTATTTTCAGCTTGTTGACTGGTGTAGTTGGATTTCTATTGATTTACATTTTTACTACGCCTCTAGCCGCAGCATTGTCAATGCTTTCATTGATTTTGTACGCATTTGTATACACACCACTGAAAAGAGTTGGTAGCATCGCCGTTTTTGTTGGCGCGATTCCTGGAGCCTTACCACCATTGATCGGGTGGTCGGCTGCATCAGGTGTCATTACCTACGAGGCATTGATCATTTTCAGCATCCAGTTTATTTGGCAGTTTCCCCACTTTTGGGCCATTGCCTGGATTTCCGATGATGATTACAAAAAGGCTGGCTTTAAATTGTTACCTGCAGGCGGCGCGAAGGATTTAAACACAGCCATCAACATCATGGTGTATACCTTGTTTTTGTTACCACTTGGATTACTACCAACGCTGTTTGGTTTGACTGGGATGACCAGTGCCGTCGTTGCCACGGTTTGCGGTGTGCTTTTTTTGGCAACAACATTTAGCTTAATGAAGGATACATCAAATAGCAAGGCGCGAAGGATCATGTTCGGTTCTTTTATCTACTTGCCGATTGTTCAAATAACATTTTTAATAGATAAAATAGGATAGTGATGACTGGAGAAATTGAAGCAACAAGGACGGTAAAAGTAAGATCGATGCATCCGCAAAAGTTTGCGATGTGGCTTTTTTTGGTGTCGGTGGTAATGATATTTGTTTCTTTATCAAGTGCCTACATTGTGAAAAAAGGCGTAGGAGAATGGGTGTACATTGACTTCCCGTCACTCTTTAAGGTGACGACAGTTTTGATTATTCTAAGTAGTGTGACAATGCATTTCGCCTACATCTCTGCAAAACGTAACAATATTAAAAACATTCGTATTGGTTTGGCTTTCACGGCATTATTAGCCTTTGCCTTTGTTATTGGTCAGTACATGGCTTGGTTGCAGCTGGTAGATGCGGGTCACCATTTTGTAGGAAATCCTGCGGGGTCTTTCATCTACGTCTTCACCGGCCTTCACGTGGTGCACCTAGTTGGCGCGATTGTTTTTCTCTTTATCGTCTTGGGCCAAGCATTCAAATATCAAGTGCATTCGAAGAGCCTGGTTCGAATTGAGATGTGTGCCACATTCTGGCATTTTCTTGGTGGACTTTGGTTGTATTTATACTTATTTTTAATCCTCAATAATTAATTCACTTAACTTAACGAAATGGCAAATACTGCAGTAATTGTAGATGAGAGTAAGCAACCCGTTTGGGGTGGGGGAATAGCCCCGATGAAAGCAAGCTATGGAAAACTCATGATGTGGTTTTTCTTGCTTTCGGATGCCTTTACTTTTTCTGCCTTATTAATTACATACGGTTTAATACGGTTTAGTCATCCTGCTTACGATGGACTCATTGCGGATTTCAAATTTTCGCAAGCGTATTGGCCCGTACCGGACAAGGTATTTGACGCATTTCCCGGAATGCATGCACTAGGCATAGAGAGTGCTCCCCTGGTTTTCGTGGGAATAATGACATTTATTTTGATCTTAAGTAGTGTGACAATGGTTCTTGCAGTAGAAGCAGGTGCACGGATGGATCGGAAGGCAGTGGAGAAATGGATGCTTTGGACCATCTTGGGAGGTCTTACCTTCTTAGGATGTCAGGCGTGGGAATGGAGCCATTTTATCCATGGGACTGATGTATCGAAAAACCTTACAGGCCTTTTTCAGGGTGCAGGTCTTTCCTACAATCAATATGGGCCACCCAATTTCGCGGCATTGTTTTTCTTTATAACGGGCTTTCATGGTTTCCACGTTTTTAGTGGTGTGGTAATTAATTTTATCATATTCTATCAGGCCATGGTAGGGATTTATGACAAAAGAGGACATTATGAAATGGTTGAGAAAACCGGCTTGTACTGGCACTTTGTAGATCTTGTATGGGTCTTTGTATTCACCTTCTTTTATTTGGTATAACTTCTGAAACTCAACACATGGAAAATCAAGCACCTCAAGTTCAAGTAATTCCTGCTGACAAGAAAAAAATCCAGAAGATCTGGAAAGTGGCGGCAATTCTTGGTGGTATTACTGCCGTTGAATTCGTAATAGCCTTTACGATCGGAGCAGGTAATGCCAAGACCTTTCTGTTTATCGCACTTACCATATGGAAGGCTTTTTATATTGTGTCAGAGTTTATGCACTTAGGTCACGAGAAAAGGAGCTTGAAGATGTCTATCCTTTTACCCTTGCTTTTTGTGATTTTTCTGATTTTCATCATGATTTATCAGGGCAGTGCGATCTACGACGTTCTAAACGGTTAGTATAGCATTGAATAAGGGACTAGCCCGACTCATTTTCATTGTTGTATTCCTAATACCTGTAGTCTGGTATTTGATTCTGCAGCTTTTTGGTAGCAATACTTTTGCACTTGAACTTAAGTACCAAGTGGATTCGTGTTACCAAGCAAGTGAAGTTGTCGTTATTCGAACTTCGGATTCTTTGTCTATCACGGAGCAGAATTACTTGCAGCGCGTAGAGTACGCAACTACCCAAAAATCGATATCCTTAGTAGAAAAAGACCAAGATTTTTTCCAATGTATCAATCAATCTGAGGCCGATTTAGTTTTAATAAATGAACAAGGCTTATGGGGAGGATATGAGCTCTCCAGAGAAGGGGTGGACGTTTTATTAACTGAGTTGGACATTTTGATATTACAGAATACGTATGGAGAAGGAGCTTACAGGTAACAAGGGTTATTTGCGGATTATCTATGTTGTTTCTGCACTAATCCCCATCGTCGTTGCTTTTTTGATTCTTTTTCCTGCCAAGTTATCCTTTTCAGGGGATTGGATAAAGGCACTTCCGGCTCTTCATGCCACGATCAATTCAGTAACGGTTTGTACTTTGCTGGCAGCCGTAGTTTCAATAAAGAAGGGAAATATAGCAGCTCATCGCTTCTTAATGTTTGCTTCATTGTTTTTAGGTGTGCTTTTTTTGATTTCTTACATTTTATATCATTCAAGTCAACCGTCAGTAAGGTTTGGAGACATTGATCACGATGGGACGGTCAGTGATCCTGAGAAGGCAGAAGCTGGTGTAATGAGACTTGTATATCTCATTATCTTAGCAAGCCACATCCTTTTGTCCATATTGGTGGTTCCATTTGTTCTCCTGGCATTTTACTATGCTTTGACCAATCAAATCCCCAAGCATAAGAAAATGGTCAAGTTTACTTTTCCAGTGTGGATGTATGTTTCAATTACCGGAGTGGTGGTCTATTTTATGATAAAGCCCTATTATTTTTGAGTTATGAAAAGAGTGGTGGTTGTTTTGGTGATTGTATTGATGCCCATTTTGTCCTGGGCTCAATGTGCAATGTGTAGAACACAGGTAAAAAATAACGTTAGTCACGGGGAAACAACTCTGGCTGAAGGATTGAATAATGGAATTATGTTTTTGTTTTTCACTCCGTACGTGGTTGTTTTCCTGGTTGCATTTCTCTGGTTTCGGTACAGTAAAGTAAACAATGGCAAGATCAGTCTTATCGAGCGTCTTAGGGGCCAAATGTCCTAGATGCCGTGAAGGTGAAGTGTTCACCCATTCGATGTTCAATTTGAAGAAATTGTTCTCGATGCACAAAAACTGTCCAAATTGCAACCTCCGTTATGAGAAGGAGCCTGGGAATTTCTACGGTTCGATGTACGTAAGCTACGCATTCTCCACAGCGATCTTTTTAGTGGTAGGTTTCGTACTCTACTATTTCTTCAATGACCCTGCCATCGAAGTGTATCTTATCACCATCTTGTCCGTTTCTGCATTGCTGTTTCCTATCAATTTTCGATACTCCCGGATCATTTTCTTATACCTGATTTGGAAAAGCTGAGTGGTTCTTAGATGTAAATGGATCGATAAAGTACATCAACGACCATGAGTGATATACTTGTGAGGCGAGTTTCGCTTTAATAGGCTCGATTATTGTATCTTTTCTGTTGTGAATCTTCGAATTTCCGGGTCGCTTTTGGTCGTGTGTGTGCTCTTACTGCTGTGCAATCATTATTGGATTGACTGGCAGGCGTACGCAAAAAAAAGTGCGGAACAAAACCTTGCCGAAGTTATTGCAGATCAACGTTATGACTTGATCCGGTGGTCAGCAGGTGAGAGTACGAGTGAGTCTTTCAGAAAAAGAACCTTATGTCAAGGACGGTTAGAGCGTTGGAGTGATGATCGCCCGTTTGAATACGACCTCTCCATTGACTCCATCGGAGTCATTGAAAATAGTCATGGGGTTTTCCTGTGTCAGGTACTCAAACAAGATGGATGTACCCATTACTCCGGGTATCCGCTATATGAGTCTTATGCCATAACCAATCAGTATTTAAAAGGAAGACGGGGCGAATTACTAACGCACCATATTAAATCAATATCCAAGCATGAAGATTATTCCTTCGGAACCCTTCTGAAATATGATATAAAGCCCGAACCTAGTCCTATAATAGATGCAGTAATTGGTCTCATTCTGATTTGTATTTTTCTTTTTGAGTTCATCAGGATTTCAAATCTTGGAGCCAAGTATTTCTTTGTGGCCACTGGGATCATGCTGGCTTTACGCATGGTTAGTCTTCTGTTTTCAGTTTTAGATACCCTGTTTAGGTTTACCTTATTTGACCCTATTCACTTTACCTCTTCCGTCTTCAACCCAACCCTCGGAGATCTCTTTCTGAATGCTGTTTTGATCTTGACTATTTCAATTTTCTTGACCAAATACCTCAAGGATTTCCGGTTTACGTCCCACTGGATTTTATTGACGGTACTCGCACTCGGCCTTTCCATGCTAATTTTTCACGTACCCTGGAGCATTTTGAATGACTCACAGTTCACATTTGATGTAGGGGAATCCATCAACTTTAGCTACTTGAGGATCATGGCTTATGCGTGTATCATTGTCATTTGTGCTGCATACTTCATTTTGGTTTACTATCTCCAGCATCACCTTGCCAACATGGGTGTTTTACGCCAGTGTGTCTTCCTATCTGGAGCCGTTGGCATAGTAGTACTCTTTATTAATCCACTCTTGTCTTTACCCATTTTTCTTACAGCCGCAATTTTCTTTTCCTCCTTAAAATCCGGATGGGGGATCTCCTTGGGAGATTTCAATTACAAGAACCTGATCTTCATTCTATCTCTATCCGTAGCAATTGGGGGGTTGTTGGCTTTTATTACCTACAAGCATGGAGAGCGAGCTGAACTGTTTGCAAAGAAGAAATTCGCCAATTACCTTTTGCTCAAAAGAGACGTACTTGGTGAGTACTACCTTAGCCAAAGTGTAAAAAAACTTTCAAACGATTCCACATTGATGATGGTGGCTAGCGAAGGGTCAAGGGAAGATGTAGAAGCGAGCATTTTGGATGAACTTGCAAGTCCCTATTTCAATAAATACTCAATCGAGATTGTTTTTCAGGACTACCAGCTACTCCAGGTAAATACACGTTTTACGAGAGAAAATGGATTACTGACCATAACAAATGCTTCGGATTATGAAGACATTCATTTTGTGAATGAAGGCTCCAATTTCAAATACATTGCCAAGCTGCACATTGGGGATTTGGTGGCTTTGGTGATCTTTCAGGTAAAGAAAAGAGTCCCCACCACAGTCTACCCTGCACTTTTGACCGACAGTAAGTTTGTGACCGCCTCAAGCGACTTCGATTATGCGGTTTTTTCAAATGGCGAGATTCTTTTTCATCGTAGCAAGTTTGGCCAGGGGGAATGGCCTCAGGATGCTGATTTTCAAAATAAGCAGTTGTATGAGAAGGGCATTGAAAAAAATGAAAAACATTATTATGGGATTAAGACAAGTGATGGAAGAACCATTCTCATAATCTCAAGAAAGTACGCCAGGAGAGCACTGTTTGCCAATTTTAGTTTTTTCTTTTTGTTGTTGCTATTTGCGTTCAGTCTATTGAGTGCAGGTGTTTCTGCATACAAAACGCGACGTGCAGGATTGAATTTTACCAGTAAGATTCAATTGTACCTATCGATCGCGTTTATCGCGCCATTACTTGCTACGGGCTTTGCTTTGCTCACTACCCTTAACACCTCCTACAAGGAAGAAATCAATAGGTCCTACTTGAAACAGGCATTGTATATCTCTGAATTGCTGAATGACAAGTTAGAGGATGACGAAGAAGAACAGGTAGACGATGAGGCTTTGAATGAGATAAGTGACTACATACAGTCTGACATCAGTTTTTATAATGCTACCGGGTATCTGATTAGCACTAGTCAGCCTGACATATTCAAACTAGGCTTACAAAGTAATCTGATTAACCCAGTTGTTTTTGACCAGTTGGTTGCCCGAGAGAATCAAAGTATGATTGCCGATGAGTCCATCGGTTCCTTGGAATACAAAGTATGTTACGCAGTGGTAAACAGTCCCAACAACGAGGTGGCAGGGTTTGTAGCAATGCCTTTCTTTGATTCCCGAAACCACTTGAGAAGGCAGCAAATTGATGTGTTTGACAACCTGATAATCATCTTTGGCTTTATCTTCATTCTTGCCATCTTGGTTGGGAATTTTGTTTTGAATAACCTGCTCTTTCCTTTACGTATGGTGGCTGGAAAGATCCGGCACATTACACTTCAAGATGTAAACAAGCCAATCGAGTATGAATCCTCCGATGAAATTGGGTCCTTGGTAAAGGACTATAATCAGATGTTGATCAAGCTTGAAGACAGTAAAACAGCATTGGCTAGAAGTCAAAAAGAAACAGCCTGGAAGGAAATAGCAAAACAGGTGGCTCATGAGATTAAGAACCCGCTAACCCCCATGCAGCTGAAAATACAGCAGTTGCTGCGAAGATTTGAATCCGGGTCAAAGGAGCATGACTCACTTTCATCTTTGTTGACGCAAGTAGATACGTTGAGTCAGATTGCCCAGTCATTTTCGGCGTTTGCGGAGATGCCCGCTCCGAACAATCAGGTCTTTGACTGGAGTGCATTGGTTGAGGAAGTTACTAGCCTTTACACCTCAGAAAATGTGGAAATAACTGTAAAATCACCGTTGGAGGTGTTCATAGATGCCGACAAGGACATCTTTCGACGGATCCTCAACAATATTGTGCTCAATGCTATACAGTCTGTAGAAGGAAACAGGCCACTAATCCAAATCGACCTGCTAGCTCGAAATGACAAGGCGGTCTTATCCGTTATGGATAATGGTAAAGGTGTCCCTGAGCACCTAAGGGATAAAATATTCCTGAACTATTTTAGTACCAAAGCAACAGGGAGTGGTATTGGACTAGCCCTTGCAAAAAAAGGAATCGAAAATGCGGGAGGAAACATTTGGTTTGAGTCATCAGAAGGAGAGGGGACTACCTTCTTTATCTCGATGCCGATGGCTCGTCCTAGTTAGTTTGCTTGTCCTTTCTTGGCAGGGAATGGCTCAAAATGTTCGTTGTAAGCATATCTCCACCCGTCAGTATATTCTGCTCGACAGTGCGATTATTGAACCTGGCTCGATAAAAACGTCCAACGAATTTGAATTTGACGATGCAACTAAGGTAATTAGAGTTACCAGCACGGAGGATTCCGTTTTGGTCTGTTATCGAGTGCTTTCGAGTACGCTTACCCAACCTTTTTTCAACCGCGATTTAGCCACATACGATGCTTCAGGAACCAATGTTGACATCCCGAAACCTGCCGTTTTTGAGAAGGAAGAAGTATTTGATTTTGGAGGGGTTCAGAAATATGGCGCAATAACGAGAGGCGTGTCTTTCGGAAACCGTCAGAACGTGTTTGTAAACTCCTCTCTCAATTTACAGATGAATGGCCAGTTGGATGAGAACTTGAATATTGCTGCGGTGATCACCGACCAAAATGTACCCTATCAGCCCGAGGGAAATACACAGCAGATAAGGGATTTTGATAATGTGTACATCAAGCTGTACAATGACCAGTTTGATTTAACCGCTGGAGATATAGTACTTCAACAACCTGAAAATGCAGGATACTTCCTCCGTTACAATAAGAACATTCAAGGGTTGCAGGTACATATGAATGGTGGGGATGAATGGAAGTACGAGAGTCGAGTTTCTGGGGCTGTTTCAAAAGGAAAGTTTAATTCCGCATTTGTGGAAGCGATTGATGGGTTGTCAGGTCCTTACAAGTTGAGAGGTCCTAACGGTGAACGATTTATCATTGTTTTAGCCAATTCGGAGCGGGTTTTTCTGGATGGTAGGCTCCTTGAACGAGGGTTTGATCGGGATTATGTAATTGACTACAATTTAGGTGAGATCACGTTCAACAATCACATTATCATCACCCAGTTTTCAATCATCAGGGTAGACTACGAGTATGCTGAGCAGTTCTATAGTAGATCCAATTTTTCCGCTTTTCAGTCCTTGGAAAAAGACAATGTACAGCTATTCGCCAACTTCTATCAAGAACGTGATAACCCTAACTCAAATCTTGGTTTTTCACTTGTTGACGAAGATTTAATGCAACTGCAACAGATCGGAGATAATGTTGGAGATGCTTTTATCACGGGTTTTGACTCAGTTCAGTTTAACGAGAATCGCGTGCTTTACGAACGAATTGACACGGTGGATCTGGATGGTGTTTCTGTACAGGTATTTGAGTTTTCCACCAATCCTCAAGCTGAGCTTTTTAGTCCTTCCTTTTCCAATGTCGGCCCGGGAAATGGAAACTACATCTTAAGTCAGAGTGTCGCCAATGGAAGAGTCTATTCCTGGGTTTCGCCTCGGGCCGGAGTTCCGCAAGGGGACTATGAGCCTGGATTATTCGTTCCACTACCAAACAAAAGGCGAATGATATCCTTAGGAGCCAATATTCAGGTTTCGGACTATGAAGCACTCAGTTTGGAGGGTGCCTTTACACAAAGAGATAACAATTTGTATTCGGAATTGGATGATCAGGATAACAGAGGCAATGCCGTTTTCCTTACGCTGAAATCCGCCGGCAGGGATGCTTTTCTTAGTGGCTATACCTTTCAGTCCGCTCTGTCAATGGAGTACGATCAGAAAGACTTCACTTTCATTGACCGCTACCGACTACCACTTTTTGACCGAGATTGGAACTTTGATCCATCCAGTGGGGAAAATTCAGAGGATTTGATCGTATTTGGGTCTTTTGGGTTATTGAAAGATGAAGCCAACAAAATCAATGTAAGCATCAATCGGCGGAAGCGAGGAGCATACATTGACGGATGGCAGCGTCAACTGGACCTAAACCAGGAGCTTGGAGATTTGAAGTTGACTTCAAGTCACTTTCGCCTGGAGAATATCCAAGGTTTTTCTCGTTCGACATGGTTACGTACTAAAACGGATCTACAGTATACAAGATGGAAGGTTGCGCCAGGATTCACCTATGAAATTGATGAGAATAAGACTGTGATACAGGATACGGTGACCAATACGCTGATGAATTTTAGGGCCACAGAGTTTTACGTGGCCAGTGGAGATTCGAGCACTTCCGTTTTTCGATTTGGTTACCTGACGCGGCAAGATCGTTTGCCCGTAAATGGCGAGCTACGAGACTATATTTCCTCCAGAAACTTTCGTGGATCTTATGCCAAAAACCTTGACCAAGGTAGGGTGGTGTTGGACGTTAACTATCGGAATGTAGATGATCTATTAGGACGAAATGAGGGGCAAGATGAGGTAATTAATGGTAGAGTGAATTGGAATCAATCATTTCTAAAAAGATCATTTTCGCATACGTTATCATATAGCACCGGGAATGCACGAGAATTGAGAAGGGAATTCATCTATTTGCCGGTGAATACGGGAGAGGGAACTCATACATGGCGCGATATCAATGCTGATGGCGTACAAGACTTAAACGAATTCTTTGAAGCCATTAATCCGGATGAACGAAACTATGTCAAAATATTCACACCTACAGATGAGTACATCACTTCGTTTCAAACATTTTATTTGCACACCATCGATCTGAAAACACCAGTCAACTGGAGAAGTCAGGGAGGTTTGCGAGCTTTCGTCTCAAAGTTTTCGGTCAATGCCAATCTTAACACGAACTTTAAAACTACTTCCTCCAGTTACGATAACCGACTGAATCCCTTTACCATTGACTTGACAGATGAGAATCTCGTTTCTGTGCTTGACTCCAGACGCTACACCCTTTTTTTCAATCGGAACGGCAGGGGGTTAGGCATAGATTTTACCCGTCAGACAAACAACAACAAGCAGTTGCTTACGCAGGGATTTGAATTGCGAGAGCGCGCTGAATGGGCTACCAACTTCAAACTAGATATTGGTTCTGACTATACGCTGAGGTTGAGTTCTACCTTTGGAGGCCAGCTCAATCGTTCCGACTTCTTGGATTCTAGAAATTTTGATCTTCGAACCAGAACTTATCGACCTCAGCTGATATGGCAGCCGACCAACCTGTTACGCCTGATAGGAAGCTACGAACGAAAAAACCGAGTAAATGAGTTTAGTGAGATTTCAAATGAATCAGCGATTACCCAATCTTACACTGGAGAATTGACCTGGAATCAGGCCGGTAAGGGCTCAGTACGTGCCTCGTTTTCATTTCTGGACATTGACTTTGTTGGGGATCCAGCTACCTATTTGGGATACATATTACTGGATGGTCTACAGCCAGGCAACAATCAAACATGGCAACTCACCATTCAACAACGTTTATCAAAAGGGATGCAACTCTCATTACTTTACAATGGACGTAATTCCGAAAATACGAGTGTCATTCATACCGGAAGTGTACAAGTAACAGCGTTTTTTTAAAAGAAATCGATCCGGATAGGGTAGTAAATGTGCTTAACGCACTAACGAAATTTGACTCGTACGATCCGATAAGGGAGCTCAGCTTGCTCTTCGCCTCCGGTAAAAGGAGGGGACTTGTGCAGCTGATTTACTGCTATATACAACCAATCTCCATGACTACGCACATTGTCTGGCCAGTCCAAGATTGGATCTTGAATTAAGGTACTGAGCTTGCCATCTGCAGACAGTACATCTATACTAGCATTCTGTAGGTTTGTGAAGTAATGATTCCCTTCTTCATCCGTATCAACCCCGTCGGAAATAGGTTTTGGACCAGTGATTTTCAAGGTTGCCATAATTGCTTCTTGATCGGCGTTTGCTCGAATGGGTTCGGTCTTCAGGCTGTACCATTTCGTCCCACTCATCGCTCCATAGTAGATCGTTTCACGATCCTTTGACAGCGTTATTGGATTGATTCCTACCCGTGCAGGTGCCCCATTCAAGTGTAGCACCGATCCATTGATTACCATGTCTAAGTCCTCCGCGTACATGGTAGAATCAGTGACCTTGCTGAAGGTTGTGTCGTTCATATTCACAACAATGATTCCAGGATTGGCGAAATCAGCTAGGTAGGCAAAGCCATTTCCCTCATCAACTGCCAGGTCCTGTGCAAAGCTGCTAGCAGGAGCTAAATCTTCCGGAATGTCAAAACGATGTGTTAATGTTCGTTTTTCAATGTCAAAGCCAAATAGTCGCGTAACCCCAAGGTTAAGCCCTACATCTACTATCCATAAACGATCTTGATCGTCAAAGTAGATACCCAAAGGGGTATCCAATTTGCCCATTGACTTTTCTCCCGGAGCTGCCTGCAACGAAGAATCGGGGAAAACCTCGTAATTATTGTCTTTCAAGACCTCAATTAGCTGGATTTCAGGAGCACGCATGAGGTGTACTGTAGTAAAGACTCTTCCTTTTTTGGAAACTGCCACGTAGCCGGGATTGATATCCAATTCGGCTACAATCTCCAAAGTACCAATGGCGGGAGCTTTCTCAAGTACTGATTCTTTAGTATTCGTGGGGGTACATGCACCAAGAACTATGAGCAAAATAGGAATGACAGTCTTCATATGATCATTTATTTGAAGGAATGATACACTCAATTGTGGATTAAAGTTCATGCAATTTTGGCCTGGAAGAAAATTTCGAGTAGTTGATTTGTGTCTATAAACTAGCTAAACTGATTATAAATACTTTCAACCATCCTTGTAAAGGCAGATGGTTTTGAATCACCATAAGTTCTACCTTTACCTTTAACTAACTAAACTGAAATGAAAAAACTGCTAAGTATCACGGCAATCGTTCTTTTGACCGCATGTCAAACTCAAACAGACTCAACTGCTTCTAATGCCAACTCATCAGCAGAGCAGCCGGAACTCAACCTGGAGGACGCAAAAGTCATCAAACAGTTTTTTGATGAGGCATTGACTAGTAGAGAAACCTACAATTTGCTTGATCACCTCTGCAATAAGATTGGTCCTCGCCTCAGTGGATCAGCCGAAGCAGCCTCCGCGGTAGATTGGACCGAGAAAGTGATGAATGACTATGGGTTTGATAATGTGTATAAGCAGGAGTTATTCGTTCCAAACTGGAAACGAGGTGATAAGGAAGTAGCCAGAATTGTTGGCTCTGGGGCAGATCTATCGGTTTTGGCACTTGGAATGTCGGTGGCGACCCCTGTAGGCGGACTCACTGCAGAGGTAGTAGAAGTACAAGGGCTGGATGATGTTGAAGCGCTTGGTAAAGAGAAAATTGAAGGTAAGATCGTATTCTACAATCGTCCCGCAGATCAGCGTCACATCCAAACTGGAGCTGCTTACGGAGGAGCCGTAGATCAACGAGTAGCCGGACCTGCGATGGCAGCAAAGTACGGCGCAGTTGGAGTGGTGGTTCGGTCCATTGGTACTGCGTACGACGATGTACCGCATACGGGCGTCACCAGGTATCAAGACAGTATTCCAAAAATACCTGCTGCGGCGTTGGGTATGCTATCCGCTGATCGATTGACAGAGGCACTAAAAGATAATCCTAATACACAGTTATACCTAAAAATGAACTGCCAGACCCTTGAAGATGCTCCTTCACACAATGTGATTGGTGAGTTGACGGGGTCGGAGTTTCCGGATGAGATAATCACCATTGGTGGGCACCTTGATTCTTGGGATGTGGGCCAGGGGGCCCATGATGATGGTACAGGATGCATGCAATCCATTCAAGTATTGCACTTATTTCAGAAACTAGGCATCAAACCCAAGCGAACTATTCGAGCCGTGATGTTCATGAATGAGGAAAATGGGACACGAGGCGGACTAAAATATGCCGAGTTAGCAGAGCAAAACAATGAGAATCACCTCATTGCGCTTGAAACGGATGCAGGTGCCTTCAGTCCAAGAGGTTTTGGCGTTACAGCAGAGGACGCGACAATTGAGAAGTTTAGAACTTGGTTGCCATACTTCAATCAAAATACCATAAGCTATATCAAAAAAGGAGGAGGCGGTGTAGATATTGGGCCGTTGCACCAAACCTTGGGAACACCTACCATTGGCTTGATCGTGGATTCGCAACGTGCATTTGACATACACCATTCACCTAGTGATGTCTTTTCCACTGTGCACCCGCGCGAAATTGAATTAGGAACAGCTTCCATTGCCGGGTTGATTTATTTCATCGATAAGTACGGCTTGTAAAATCAAGTGAAGAAAAAGATTGCTTTGGCACTCTTGATGGTGAGTCTGTTAGCATCAGACTTGTCTGCACATCAGTTTTACATCAGTATTACCTACATACAACGAAATCCTGATTCGGAAAGACTGACGGTAAAGCTAAAGGTCTTCGTAAATGATCTGGAGGAATCTATTTTTCAGGAAGAAAATGTTCGGATTGGTTTGTGGAAAAATAACCCAATCAAAGGGGCAGAAACTTACGTGGAACGCTACGTGCTCAGCAGGTTGGCGATCTCAGTGAATCGTAATCCTGTGCAGCTTAGATTTACCGGTCTCACCATTGAGCCAGCGGAGGTACTCGAGGATAATGTGATTATTTGTACATTGGAAGCTGACAAAGTTCCAGAAATAGCAACTATCAAAGTACATAATAGCATCCTTACGGAGAGCATAGAATCCCAAACCAATATCGTCAATGTACGAGTAAATGGCACGAGAAAGGTGATCAACTTAGACAGGATCCTTCCGGAGGACGAAGTCTCCTTCAACTAGTATAATCGACCACTATAGATTGTTTGACCTCTTTATGGTACACGGCGAGGAGAAAGACGTGTTGTATAGAGGTAACATATAGCGAAAACCAAACCCGAAACAGTGACCATTGCGCCTGCGATGGAAGCATTTAGCCAGTAGGAAAGGTAGTACCCGCCTACCGAACTTAGGATGCCAAATAAAACCGCAAGCATGAGCATGTGCTTCAGGTCTTGTGTGAGTAAGTAAGCGGTTGCGGCAGGCACTACAAGAAACGCAACGACCAGAATTGCGCCAACCGATTCAAATGATGCCACCGTAGTGAGTGATACCAATCCCATTAAGAGGTAGTGCCAGGTATTAGTAGATAACCCAATGGCCTTTGCAAAAGAAGGATCAAAGGTGGTTATGAATAACTCCTTATAAAAGAGCAAGATAAAGCTGATAATTAAAAGTAGTACAACGCTTAAGATCAGAATGGCTTTCGGGCCAAGAACAGCACCAGAATCGGTGTATACCAAATCAATTGGCACATAAGCAATTTCTCCATGAAGGATACAATCCTGGTCAATGTGTGCATTACCGGCGTAGTACGTTACGAGGATCACCCCAAGTGCAAAAAGCCAAGTGAAGGTTACACCAATGGACGCATCGGTTTGTAGTTTCCCTTTTTGGTGGAAAAACTCAATCAGGAAAGTTGTCAACACACCAAGGATGCCGGCACCTACTAACATCCAAACGGATTGCATACTACCCGCGATAAAGAATGCGATGACAATGCCAGGCAACACAGAATGTGAAATGGCATCCCCAACCATGGACATTTTCCGAAGGATTAGAAAGCAACCAAGTAATGCGCAACAGGTTGCTACGAGAATGCCGGTCAATATAATCAAAAAGGTGTCCATTAGCTTTTTGCTGGGATGTTTGAAGCATGGGGATCTTCGGCAGGATATCCGAGTAGTTGCTCCAGTTGCGCTTCAAGTTCCGGAGTGATGACATGCTCAATGGTCTCGGCATCTTCGTGAACATGATCGGGTGCAATTCTAAGGTATTTGGTTAAGTACAATTCCCACAAGCGATGTAGCCGAGTAGTTCTTTTGCCCTTCTCAAACCCTTCATTGGTCAAGATCCATTTTTGACTGTCAGCTACAATGTAACCACTATGTTTAAGTTTCTTTAAACCCTTTGAGAGCTGAGTGGGTGAAAAATTTCGAATCAGTCGGATGTCCTTAATGCTAACCCCTTCGAAGTAATCTCCTGTATTTTCTCCAATTCGGTAAAAAGCTTTGAGAAGATTTTCCTCCAGCAATTGACTTTGGATCTTAAGTCTACGGATTATTTTAATAACGATTCCTTTGCGTGGGGCAAAGAAGAACGAGAGCAATGCGATAATCGACAAGACCATGACCATCCAAGGCCCTGTGGGCATTGATGGAGCCGCATAGGAAATGAAGGCTCCCGATATTCCTGAGAAGGCGCCGAAGATACCTGCCAGGTAAATCATACGAGACAAACGATTGGTCCAAAAGCGAGCCGCAGCAGCGGGCGTGATGAGCATTGCAGCCATAAGGACCACTCCAACGGCCTGTATACCCGTAACAACCGCCAAAACGGTAATCGACGTCATGAGTGTCTCCAAACGTTTGATCGGCAGCCCAATCACCTGTGCATAGTGTGGATCAAAGCTGATAAGCTTGAATTCTTTGTAAAAGAGGATTACCACTGTCATGACAATCAGCGCGATAATACTAAACGCCACAAGGTCCTTTCCTACGAGTGCTGCAGCCTTTCCAAACAAGAACGTGTCAAGTCCACTTTGCGCCGCGTTACCTGAATGTTGAATAGTGGTCATGAGCAGCATCCCAATGCCAAAAAATACAGATAGCGCAAGTCCGGTGGCAGCGTCTTCTTTGATCTTCGTGTTTTGGGTTATGGTGTCCATCACAAGGATTGAAACCCAACCGGTTGTGAAAGCTCCGAGGATCAACAAAAAGGGATCCTTGCTTCCGGTTGCCATGAAGGCAATGCAGATTCCGGGGAGAACCGCATGAGAGATCACATCACCCACAAGAGACTTTTTTTTGATGAAGGTGAAGCATCCCACGATCGAAGAACTGAAGGACAGCAGTATGGTCCCCAGAACAACATATTGGATGTTCACATACTTGAATGAAAAAAAGTCTATGAGCGTCTCCATGTTACTGGCGTTCCCGGGCGTTGAATTCTCCCTTTTTCATTAGATCACCTACTTCACTGAGCAGGGTGAGTTTCCCCCCGTAGGTCTCCTCCAATAATGAAGGGTTGAAAACCAATTTCGTGGGACCTGAGGCTACCAATCGAAGGTTAAGCATAAGCACCCAATCAAAGTAGCTTTCGACTGATTGTAGGTCGTGATGTACGACAACAATGGTTTTTCCTTGGGTTGTAAGACTCTTCAGTAGCTCCACAATGGCTTTTTCTGTTGCAGCATCCACACCGGCAAAGGGTTCATCGAGAAGGTACATATCAGCGTTTTGCGTCAGTGCTCTAGCCAGAAACACACGTTGCTGTTGGCCACCTGAAAGCTGAGCTATTTGTCTCTTACTGAACTTCTCCATGCCGACCATTTCCAGGGCTTTCAAGGCTGCATCTTTGTCTGCCTTCCTGGGTCGTCTGAAAAGTCCGAGCTTGGAGTATCTTCCCATCAAAACAATGTCCATCACAGAGGCCGGAAAGTCCCAATCTACCGACTCTCTTTGGGGTACATAGCTTATCCGCTTACGGACTTCACTCAATTCCTGATCAAAGAGTTTAACGTAGCCAGAACTGATGTCGGTCAGTTCCATAATCGACTTAATCAATGTGGATTTTCCAGCGCCATTCGGGCCGATGATACCACAAAGGGCGCCCTTCGGTATCGTGAAATCAACACCCCATAGCACGGGCTTCTTATCGTAGCTTACGGTCAGATCATGGACTTCAATCGCAGGATTATCTACTTCGGTAATCGTTTGGCGTTCGCTCATTTTAAAGCTTCAACAATGGTTTCTACATTTTTTTCAAACATGCCAATGTACGTTCCTTCACTCGTCCCCACTTCACCCATTGCGTCGGAATACAAGTAACCGCCAATTGTAACCGCATGTCCTTTATTTCTACATCCTTCAATGACCGCATTAATAGACTTATCTGATACACTCGTTTCAACAAAAATGGCTTTGATTTCATATTGGATGATTAGGTCGATAAGATTAGCAATATCCTTAAGGCCAAAATCCGAAACGGTGGACATCCCTTGTACGGCTTCCACCCGAACATCGTAGGCCTCACCAAAATAGCCAAATGCATCATGTGCAGTGACAAGTATGCGTTGCTTTTCAGGAATCTCGTTTAGTCGATTCCGCACACGTTGATCCAGAGCAACCAATTTGGTTTGATACGTTTCATAATTGCGCTTATAGTATGCCGCGTTGCTAGAGTCCAACGCGACGATGGATCGAAAGACTTCCTGAACAACATGGCTCCAGCGAGTAACATCGAACCAGACATGAGGATCCAAAGCGCCGTCACTTCCCAGGTGTTTTAGTAGTAAGGTGTCAGGGATTGCCTCAGCTGCAGCTACGGTTGGCTTTTGTCTGCCAAGCTTTTTTAAGATTTCGCTCATTTTGCCTTCCAGCAAAATGCCATTGTAAACTACCAGGTCTGCAAGATTAAATTTTTTAAGGTCCCCTTGGGTAGCCTTGTACAAGTGTGGATCCACACCAGGCCCCATGATCACATCAGAAGTAATTTTATCTCCACCAATGTTCACTATTGCATCATGCAGCATACCTGTTGTAGCCACAATGTGTGGTTTCGTGCGTGGTTTCTCTTGTGTTTGGGTACAACAAGAGAGGCTGGCAACGAGTAGGATAAGGCAAACTTTTCTCATGAGTCAAGCACGGTAATAAGTATATTTTCTGCAATTATTTTGGAGATGAATTGTTCTTGCTGCTCATCCACCTTTACAGCCACAGAGCCATCAAACTCCATTCGATTGAGTATTCGAATCTTTGCTCCAAGTTTAATTCCGATCGAATCAAGGTGTTTGAGTAAACTGGAATCGTCATTACTTACTGCCACAATAAGTCCTTTGGTTCCGATGTCAAGATTTGAAACAGGTGCTTTTATGGTTTGCTTCATTTCTCCGTGCTCATCCGGAATCGGGTCGC
This sequence comes from uncultured Roseivirgaceae bacterium, assembly GCA_964593185.1. GTDB lineage: Bacteria > Bacteroidota > Bacteroidia > Cytophagales > Cyclobacteriaceae > Ekhidna. Next base: position 40,345 of record CAZQJU010000006.1, on the reverse strand, counting down.
CATGTGGATCGATGGTGGGTCTCCCTAAAAAGGCGTCGAGACGTTGGATCAAAATAGGAGACTGGATGTGCTCTAACTGCTCTGCTATTTCATGAACCTCATCCCATTTAAAGTCCAGCTTCTCCACGAGAAAGACTTCCCACAAGCGATGCTTTCGAATGATCTTGAGCGCGATTGCTTTTCCGTTGGGGAGGAGCGAAGCGCCTTTATATTTCTGGTAACCAATCAGCTTTTTTTGAGCCAGCCGCTTGACCATATCATTGGTTGAAGCAGGGGTTGTTTGCATACTTTCCGAAAGCGCATTGGTGTTGACCAGTTGCGCTCCACCATCGGAAAGATGGTAAATAGCCTTTAGATAGTTTTCCTCCGTAAAACTGAGGTCTTTTGCCATGAGGCAAAGATATATTCTATTTAGATAAGTCTAAAAATAAATTTAGATATATAATTTTAAATAAATATATCTTATTAATAATCAAGCATTTATGTTGTATAACATGTATTTTAAATTGAGTCAAGTATTTTACTCTCCTCTGACTCCCACGTTGCGGTTGATGGATATACCTGACTAAACAAATCGCCTCTGTTCTCCCATGTCGATTGAATCCGATCGAAGTCAGGGTCTTTCAGGTTTACAGGGATAACCCCACCCAAAAGCAAACCCTCGGCAGACCAGGTTGTATGCTCTTGGACAATGTAGGGAAGGCAATACCTTGAATACTCGTACAGTTTGGTAGGCATCTTATTGCGGTTAACCTTGTTTGGTTGGTAAGCTATGATTCCTAGATTAGCCCACGCGATGGATGCCAGAATCTCATCGTATGGAATAGGGTTTTTTGACATCGCTAATTTTACATTCGGATAATTTTTCAGCTTGTCTCTTATCCATTCCTCAAGCTTTGGATCATGCACCTGCCCAACAATTTTGGCTTCAAAGGAGGGCCGCAAGTTAGTCAGCTGGATCAGCATAGAAATCGCCTCTTTCACTCCTGTGTATTCCGAAAGGGTTCCACTGAAAAGTGCCCGCATGGATTCTTCACTTTCTCGTTCGATCGGAAAATCAATGGCCTTATTGGTGACTACAATTCCTTTCCTGGCAAACCGCAACTCAGTACGATAGCAAGCTTCAGCAAGCCAATAACGAGAAACATATGCGGTAGATAGGATTTCCTTTAGCCGTATTGTAAGCCCAATACATCGTCCAAAAAACCCATGCATGCTGGCGTTCAAATAGTAATTTTCTTGCACATCGTAAATGATCTTGCAGCCTAGCAGTACTTTCGTCAAGGCTGCAATAGTTAACAGTTCATGAGTTGTGACAATGACTACACTGGGTTTGATGCTAATGATTTGCCTCAGTGCACGATACCGCAGCAGGATCCTTTTTATGAATTGATTTCGATTTATCCGATGAGGGTGGAAGTGAATTTTTTGATGACCGGATTCTTTTTTCCCTTCATTTCCTATGATATTAACACCATATTTATTTGTTTTCGCCAGTGATTGTGCAATCTTCCAAAAAGCCCGTACATCATCCACAGGTTTTAATATAGAAGCGATCACAATCTTTTGGTTCATAGTTATGTAAAGATTGATTATTAGATGGAATTAAAAAACCTCATTGAGGAAGCCTGGGAAGATAGAAGTCTTGTAAAGAACAAAGACGTGGCTGTTGCAGTCAAGACGGTAATTGAGGACCTTGACAACGGTAAACGTAGAATTGCTGAACCAGATGGTGATGATTGGGTTGTTAACGAGTGGCTTAAAAAGGCGGTAATTCTTTACTTCCCCCTTATGAAAATGTCCTTGATTGAGGTAGGACCTTTTCAATTTCATGATAAAATAAAACTTAAGTCTGGCTATGATCAATTAGGTGTACGCGTAGTACCGCATGCTATTGCAAGGTATGGGGCTTACATTAGTCCGGGAACGGTATTGATGCCAAGTTATGTCAATATTGGTGCCTTTGTGGATGAAGGAACAATGGTGGATACCTGGGCAACCGTAGGGAGCTGTGCCCAGATTGGCAAGAATGTTCATTTAAGTGGGGGTGTGGGAATCGGTGGTGTATTGGAACCTGTTCAAGCCTCACCGGTGATCATTGAGGACAATGCATTTGTTGGTTCTCGATGCATTGTCGTAGAAGGTGTCAAAATTGGGAGGGAGGCTGTGTTGGGAGCCAATGTGGTGCTAACTGCGAGCTCTAAAATTATTGACGTTACAGGAGAGGAACCTAAAGAATACAAAGGGTATGTACCTCCAAGATCAGTGGTAATACCAGGAACAATTCCTAAAAAATTTCCTGCCGGAGAGTACCAAGTTCCTTGTGCATTGATCATCGGCCAGCGAAAGGAAAGTACCGACAAGAAAACATCGCTTAATGCGGCGCTCAGGGAGAACGATGTCTCTGTCTGATGCAGAAGTAAAGCTTCAGTGATTTCTAGCATTTTCTAAAGGTTTTCCATCTACATTTGCGAGCTCAAATTCGAGATATGAAGAACATCTTATTCATTACTGTGCTCATTCTCCTATATGCTTGCGGAAGTACTGATTCGTCCGGGGGTGATGTCCTCTTTGAAAATGGAGATTATTCTGAGGCGGTTAAAGCATATACGGCATATTTAAGCACCAATCCAGGCCACATCAAAACACTTTACAACAGGGCAAGGGCTTACGAAGAGCTGGGTCAAATCGATGCTGCGAAGTCAGATTTTGAAAAAATTATTGATGCTGATCCGGCCTATGCCAACGCTTACCTGGGATTGGCCAAAGTCTCATACAACGAGAGCAATTACGCACGGGTGCTACATTTTACGGGGAAAGCCATTGAGTTAAATGAGAATTCAGCGCAAGCCCATTTTCTTTCTGCTCGAGCATCTCATCAGCTGGGCTACAGCGATCAAGCGCTCGAATCCTACAATAATGCCATCACCATTAACAAGGACTATGGTGAAGCATTCCTCTACAGGGGAGCCTTGAAAATCGGCACAGACAAGCCACGTTCTGCTTGCGAAGATTTCAACTTTGCTCGTCTACTCAACGTTGATGGTGCTGAAGATGCGATCAACAAGTATTGCAAGTGATTTAAAAGATAAAGCCAGACAGTAGGTACAAAACAACGGCGATGCCACCTGTAAAGAGCGCATAGGGGAGTTGTGTTCTCACGTGATCTATGTGATCACAACCTGATGCTACGGAGGCGATTAGTGTTGTATCAGAAATTGGTGAGCAGTGGTCACCAAAAACGCCCCCGCCAAGAACTGCGGCAATCATCAAATAAAAATTAGCATCGACAGAGAAAGAAAGCGGTACTGCGATGGAAATCATGATTGCAAAGGTTCCCCAAGAAGTACCTGTGGCAAAGGCGATAAAGGCACTTGTGATGAAAATGAGTGCAGGTGCAATCTCAGGAATCAACCAGGCTGATGTGACTCTTGAAACGTAAATCCCTGTTCCCAATTCCTTACAAAGGTTGCCTATGGCAAATGCTAAAACCATGAGGATAGCCATGATCAGCATCTCGTTCATTCCCTTGAAGGACTCATCAAAAAAGGACTTTAAAGTGATTTTCTTTTGAATCCCATACATGACCGCCGCGCTCAAAAAGGCCAGAAAGCAAGCATTCAGCACGGAAGCGGACCCAGATCCTGATCCGATGCTATTCCATACTTTCTCTGAAAAGGAGCCCACAAACGCCGGATCCCACCCACTATAAATCAAAAAGAAGGGCATGCTGAGCACCATAATGGCAATGGGTATGATCATATTGAATGGGGTGCTTGCTTCGATAGGCGCTTCAGTAGCGGTCTTTTGATCTTCTGTGGCTTTCTCTTCAACCAAACGCTTCATGGGACCAAACTCTTTGCCGGTGAAAGCCAACCAAAAGACGAAGGCGAGCGTTAAGATCGCGTAGAAATTGAAGGGAATTGCGTAGACCAAGGTCTTGAATGGATCCACATTATCGTAAATCATCAACAAGCCCATGATGTAAGCACCCCAGGCATTCAAAGGAAAGAGGATACATGATGGTGCAGAACTGGAGTCGGCCAAGTAAGCCAACTTCTCGCGGGGAATCTTATGTTTATCAAAAAGCGGACGGAAAATGGTTCCGACTGTAAGAATGGAAATATTGGATTCTACAAAAATCAGAAATCCAGTGAGCGCTGAACTTGCTTGGATTTTGCCGGTTAGGTTCTTTTTTTGGGATAGTTTCCCTTGCACCCACCCAATGAATCCATTGATTCCACCAGAGACTTTGATCAACTGAATTAGGGCCCCAATGATGAGTGTCAAGACAACGGTGCGCGTGTTTCCTTTACTTTGAAAGACATCAACGAAGGCTCCAATTGTGGACAGGAAGCCAGTAAAAGGATTGCCATTTTGAATGATCAGGTAGCCTACAAAAATCCCAAGACTTAGGGAAAAAACTACTTGCTTTGTTCGAATGGCTAGACCAATCGCAAGTACGGGAGGGATCAAAGACCAAAATCCGTAATCTGTCATTATTTTTTGCTTCTTTTAAACTCTGTGAGCGATTCATCCGGTCTTCGCTGTTCAGCGCGGTAGGGATAGGTAGTAAATATTCTTCCAACCGCATTCTTTATGACTTTTTTGATCTGCTTCTCTTTACGTTCCTGGTCTAGGTCATAACTTCCCTGCCAGACCAACTTTCTGTTTTGATCGTTCAGTTCAAGCAATAAAACCCCCTCATGGATAGTACGGGAATTTATTTGGAAAACAGGGAAAGCAAAGGATTGGGAGGTTGTTGTTTGGACACGTGTACTGGATGTGAGTTCGTAGCGTAGTACTAAATCAGGAGCTACGGTAGTCTCCTGATAGCCTCGTCTCGTCATTTCACTACGAATGTTTTCTTTTATCAGCTCGTACCCCAGGGAGGTATCATCAGCTAGCTTATTGTCCAATTTGGGACTAATCAAGAGGTAGGTACTAAAACTTTGATAGCTGGCTTTAGGATTTGAATAGGAGACGATCCGCTGGCTACATCCAGAGATCAAAACAAAGAGCACGAAACCAATCCTACCTAACATGTGAACGAAATTATTAATTACCTCCCTAAAAATCGGTATTCTCCATGAACTCCTTCACCGTGGGCTGGCTTGAACTTCCAAAGTATAAAATAACCGCTGGATTTTTCTGTCAATTCGCTATGTTTAAGTGGTGTATGACATTCCTTATCGAAATAACAGGCGGGTTGGCCCGCTTAGCATATTTTTTGAGTTCATCGGTATCAAAGACGAAATTGATGGATAAGAAGTATTTGGGATGCCTTTTCTTTCTGTTGGCGCTTATCGTGAGCAATGCGCAGGAATCAAGTAAGCTAGAGACGAATCTCGCGGGAGTATATCAGGAGAAGACACTATTCATTCAAAATCCTTACAACCGTCAAGCGAAGGAGTTTTGCATTCGGGAAGTGCGGATCAACGGACAGCGCGTTGATGTAAACTACAACCTTAGTGCATTGAAACTTGATTTTAAGGGGTTTGATTCCTATACACCGGTTAAAATTAAAATACTCCACAAGGACACCCTTTGTACCCCAATTATCATCAACCCCGAGGCGGTCTTGTTTCATACCATCTTTCGTTTTACGGAGATCTCATTGAGTGACTCACTACTATACTGGTTTACGAAAGGGGAGCGGGGGATTGGTGAATTTGAAATAGAGAAGCTTTACAATGGCGTCTGGGTAGACCAGGAGGTGCAAACAGCTACTGGCACGTATGAGGGACAGGCATATGCCTTCTATCCGAATCTGGAAGAGGGTTCACATAAGTATCGGGTTAAATACAATTTTCCTCCTGGTAGCAGGATTGCCCATTTGTATTCTCAGGAGGTCGAGTTTGAGTTCTATCCGGAGCGTGTGGAATTTAAGCCTAAGTCAGCAAAAACAAGGTTATACCTTTCCAGGTCAACACATTACGAAATTTATGACAAGGGGAATACCTTGGTCCTCGAAGGGCAAGGGTCAGAGATCGATGTCACGGTCCTACGTAGAGGAGACTATGTTATTTACTTTAATGGTCGAGATCCCGGATCTTTTATAAAGGAATAGTGGCTATATAACCTGAACTCCAAAAAACTTGAATAGGACTGTTAGGATGAATACGATTCCCAGCACAATCGGAGCAAAGTACAGGATTGCAAAGTTGAGGTATTTCTGAATAATTGAACCCTTGTAACTCGGAGCACCTTGAGCCAACTCTTCATCTAAGTTATGCTTCTTCCATACGTAGGCTGCAAAAATGGTAATCAAACATCCGCCAAGTGGTAGGATGGTATCATTTGCTAAAGCCGCCACAAAGGATAAGAAATCTGTATCCTGTCCACCGTCTTTGTACGTGATAAAATTGGTGCTGAAGAATTCGGAGTATCCATTTCCAATTAGTGACGGAATGCCAATAATGAAAATGAAAAGTGCAACGCCCCAAGCACCCTTACTCCTTGAAATTTTCCATTCGTCCACAACATAGGAGATGGGCACCTCTAACAAGGAAACGGTGGAAGTCAAGGCAGCGAAGCAAAGTAATACAAAGAAGAGGGTCCCTGTAGCGACTCCCAAACCACCGCCAATGGTTCCAAAGATTTGAGGCAATGTGACAAAGATTAGTGCAGGTCCTCTTCCAGCTCCGTCCATGGTGCCATCACTCATGAAACCGATAAGCGGAAAGATCATCATACCTGCCAAAAAAGCGATACCAACGTCTGTAAGGGTAATGTATGCCGCAGAGCTGACGATGTTATCATCCTTGTTGACATAGCTACCATACGTAATCAATGCACCCATGCCCAGTGATAGCGAAAAGAAGGCCTGGCCCATCGCATTGTAGACGACAGAAGGAGTGATCTTACTAAAGTCAGGGATGAGATAGAACTTCAATCCATCTGTAGCATTGGGAAGGGTGAGAACGTAGCCGATGATAATCAGTATCATGATGATGAGCGTAGGCATCAGCAACTTGGCTGCTTTTTCGATCCCACCAGATACACCTTTAGACACCACAAACGCTGTAGCTCCCATGAAAAGTAGACCGTAGGCTCCCACTTTAAATACATCGCTGATGTAAGTTCCAAATTGATCGGCAATGCCAAAATTGCCGGAGATCATTTCGAAGATGTATCCAAATGCCCAACCTGCAATGACATTGTAAAAGGAGAGGATGAGTACACCGCTGAAGAGACCTAGTTTCCCAACAAAATTCCATCTCTTGAAACCAAGTGCATTGATGGCGCCAACGGGATTTTTCTGTGTTTTCCTACCGATGGCGATTTCTGTGACCATCACAGGGTAACAAAGCAAGAAGCAAAAGACTAAGTAAATCACCACAAAGGCAGCACCACCACCTTCACCAACTTCGTAGGGAAAGCCCCAAATATTTCCGAGACCCACTGCAGATCCTGCAGCTGCCAGAATAAAACCTAATTTGTTTGAAAACTTTCCTCTTGATGCCATTTAGTAAGTAGTTGTTGTTTGCTTAAGTCGCCAAATATAGCAAAAGGAGTAGTTCACAGGAACGACTAAACTAAATCTTCGTCGTCGACTTTGATATCGTATGGATAGTTGAACAAGTGGTTTTCTTTAATAGCATCTGCCACTCTATTTGGTACAAATTTTTCCCAGCCGTTCTTTCCTTTTTGGATCATCTCCAAAATGTTATCAGAGATAATATGCAGGTTCTCCACTTTCGCGTCTGGAATGCTCAGTATTTTCTCATTCTCTATGAAGTAATAAAACAAGCTTAAAAGGTGGCGCTCAGGTTTGAAGTCGTTTCCATGAATCACCTTACCTTCTGCGTCCATGATGGGATACACAAAGAGCTTCACGTGACTACCAAATAGCCGGGCAAAGGACTCCAGAATACCACCATTAAGGTTTTGATAATACTTTTCATTGAAAATTTGTGCCAGATTATTCATTCCAATGATCATGCCCAGGGTCTTGTCTTTAATAAACTGGGAAAGATATCCAGCAAGTTTGTAGTGTTCCTGGTAATTTGAAATCATCACATTTTGACCAAGGGAGCAAAGTAGGTCTACACGATCCAAGTAGTCTTGTTCATCAAGACCTCCTTCGATGGTTAAATCTTTCAGCGTGATCTCTACAACGGGAATAATATCCTTTGCTCCACCAACTTCCTTTTTGAAGGCGCGCATCCCCGTAATCATCATATCAACATTTACATGCGTGACAGGCCTGAAGCGTCCTCTTAAGACCAGGGCATTTTTGCGGTAAATGACATCAGAAGGCAAAACCACATTCTTGTCTGGACCAAACATTGCGACCTTGGTTAGTCCTGCCTTTACCAGTTTAAGGGTCATCAATCGATTGTCCACATGATGAAAGTCCGGGCCTGAAATCTCGAACATGTCAATTTCAAGACGATCTTGTCTCACGTTGTCAATCAGACACTCAATGATTTCTTCAGGCGTGTTTTTGTAATAGCAGGAGTGGATCAAGTTGACACCTACTATACCAAGAACTTGTTGTTGCCATTCTGCTTCGGTGTCCTTCAACTTTACATGGATAATGCATTCGTTGGGCTCGGTACCGGAATGCTTCTGAAAACGAATGCCCATCCAACCGTGACCAATATTGCTCCGATTGTAGTTGATCGTTTCTACCGTATTTGAATAGGCAAAAAAGGTAGTTCTTTTTGCTCGATGTGTAAGCCGCTGATCCAGTAACGAGTATTCACGATCCAGCATCTTAAGCAGCTTTTCCTTTGAAACGTAGCGATCACACTTTCCATAGATGGCATCGCTGAATTTCATGTCGTAGGCCGACATGGTCTTTGCAATGGTTCCTGAGGCTGCTCCTGCCCTAAAGAAGAAGGAGGCTACTTCTTGTCCACCCCCAATTTCTGCTACTGTCCCGTAGATCCGATCATCGAGGTTTAGCTGAAGGGCTTTCTCCTTTGTCGTTAACTTTTTCTTGAATTCTTCCATTGAGCATTTTTTGGCTAGCGCCTACTAACAAAGCTATTTCGAAAGAAAGGTAAAACAAACCCTATCAAACGAAAAAAACCGACCTGCAGGGTCGGTTTTAATTTCAAATCAATTCGGGATTTATTTGTATAAAGAGTAGGGGAAGCTCCCCTGACTAATCATCACATCCGCAATTGATTGCCTCAGTTCTTTTGTATTAACAGGATCCATCTTTGTAAACCGTTTCATTCCCATCAACATCACACGAAGTTCGTCTCCTTCGGCAAAACATGCTACCGCTTCGTCCCCAGCATTTTTTATCTTGGTGACGGCTTCATACAAATAGAGCTTAGCCATGTCCTGATAGACTTGACTGCCCTCGTCACCATAGAGGCCAATGAGTTTCTCAGTTCGTAATAATGTTGATTCTGCTACGTAGGTCTCAATAACCATATCGGCGAGGTTCATCAAAACCTCCTGTTCCTGATCCATTTTGGGTCCGAACTTCTCCGCAGCTTTTCCTGCCGCCATAAGTACCGACTTCTTAAGGTTCTTGACGAGTTCCTTCTCTTTTGCAAGGGGAGCCGACAAGTCAGGAGTTTCGAAAGAAGGAACTCCTGTAAGCTCTTTGCCAACTGCCATTGCTGGTCCTAGTAAATCCAATTCGCCTTTCATTGCTTTTTTTAGCAACATGCCCACAAGGAGCATTCGATTGATTTCGTTGGTTCCTTCATAAATTCTGGCAATCCTGGCGTCTCTGTAGGCCCTGGCCATGGGAGCTTCTTCGGAGAAGCCCATGCCACCGTATACTTGAACGCCTTCGTCCACACAATAGTCAAGGACCTCTGAGCCATGAATCTTAATCATCGCACACTCCACAGCGTACTGCTCTACACCTTTAAGTTTAGCCTCGCTATCGCTTAGACCTTCACCTTTTAAGGTGTCGATCAAGTCTTCAATGTTTTGACCTGCTCTGTAGGATGCAGATTCACACGCATACGTTTTGGCAGCCATGTTAGCAAGTTTGGTTTTGATCGCACCAAAACTTGAAATGGAAACCCCAAACTGCTTTCGCTCATTCGCGTAAGTTGTACTCTTTGTTGCAATGTCCTTGCATCCATTGATACATCCAGCTCCTAGTTTGATACGGCCAACATTCAATACATTAACAGCGATCTTGAATCCACTTTCGCGCTCAGAAAGCATGTTTTCAACGGGAACTTTTAGGTCGTTGAAAAATACCTGACGGGTAGACGAGCCTTTGATCCCAAGTTTCTTTTCTTCGTCATTCATGGTGATCCCGTCCCAAGAACCTTCTGCTATGAAAGCAGTGAGCTTTTTATCATCATCAATTTTGGCGAAGATGATCAAAAGGTCAGCAAAGCCGGCATTGGAGATCCACATCTTCTGACCTGTAATTAAATAGTGTTTGCCGTCTTCAGAGAGTTTTGCTTTGGTTTTACCTGAGTTTGCATCCGATCCAGCATCAGGTTCAGTTAAACAGTAACAAGCTTTCCACTCGCCTGAGGCGAGCAACGGCAGGTACTTTTGTTTTTGTTCCTCTGTTCCGTAGTAAAGGATAGGTAAGGTACCGATACCCGTATGCGCTCCATAGGTAGTGGAGAAGGAGCCCGCAGAAGCCATAATATCGGCGATAAGCATGCCTGTATTGAAACTCATCCCAAGACCTCCATACTCTTCAGGGATGTTAACACCTAAAAGACCCAATTCTCCCGCTTTCGTCACGATCTGAGGCATTAGACCTTCCTCCATGCTTTCGATACGGTCAGTCAACGGAGTGATTTCCATGTCAATGAAGTCCTGTGTGGCTGCTGCCATCATTTTTTGTTCTTCAGAAAACTCTTCTGGAATGAAGATTTCTGCTGCGTCGGTTTCTTTAATCAAGAACTCACCACCTTTTAGTGAGGTTTTTTCTAATACTGCTTCCATGTTAAAATATGCGATTCAATGTTTTATGGCATGAATATACTCTGCATGCATAACAAATATAGTTAAAAAATATTATGCATGCATACTAAATTTAAAAAATTCAGAAATTCTAATGAGCAGAATGGTATGATAACAGTTCGTCTCGAATACTAGACAGTTCAGGAATTATTTTTATCTATTTGCGAACGGTTGACTAAGCTTTGTCGGGAAGCTAGATGTTAATCATTTTAATCGTTAAAGAGCATGGAAACCAAAGAGGTGCGGAGTTTCAGCAGTCTGAGTCTAAAGAGAGAAGTATTAGAGATCTTGGCAATTTTTCTGCTAGGTGCTATTGTTAATTTTATTTTTTGGTGCCAAGACTGTCTGGACGACTACAAAGTTTGGTTTGTCAATATTGTGGTGAGCGGCTCCTTTTGGGTATTCCTTTGGAAGGGAAGTCAGTACATTGTGATTTATTTGGATTCGCTTTTTCCCTGGGTGGAGAATCCTTTGAAGCGATTTTTGGTAAGCTTATCTTCGGTCATTGTCTACATCATTATCGTTGTGTACGGCCTGGATATCTTCATTGACATGGTGATCATCGGGAAATCATTTGATATGGCGCTTGCAAGGTTAGAGTATACATCATTACTGTTTGCAATTCTAATCACGCTGGGAATCAACACGTTCATGCATGGGAGGGGTTTCTTGCTGTCCTGGAGGCAGGCATCCATTGACAATGAAAGACTTCGAACTGAACAAGTATTTACCCAATTTCAGAGTCTTAAGAATCAGGTCAATCCTCATTTTTTATTCAATTCATTGAATGCACTCTCTTCTCTTGTTTATGAGGACCAAGATCGAGCGGTAGAGTTTATCCGGAAACTTTCACAAGTTTATCGATACGTGCTAGATAAGAAGGATGACGAAGTAGTACCGATTCAAGATGAGCTCTCGTTCATGGAGAACTATGTGTTTCTACAGAAAATTCGCTTTGGAGAAAATCTAAATTTTCAGCTAAACTACAATGGGGATGAAGGATATCTTCCGCCGTTAGCGCTTCAGTTATTGGTTGAAAATGCAATCAAGCACAATGTCATCAGTGATAGTCATCCACTTAGTATTGTGGTTGACGTGAAAGATAAATTCTGCACAATTCGAAACAATGTCAAGGAAAAACTGGATAAGGATAGCACAGGCATTGGGTTAAATAACCTAAAAGAACGATATAAGTACCTATCCAATGAGCAGGTTACAATTCAGCAAGACCGTGAGAATTTTGAAGTAAGCATACCAATACTGGATTTTAAAGTAGAGCAAGTTACCGAGAAGCAAAACAATAGAACAACATGAAATACATCATCATTGAAGATGAACAGCTGGCAGCGAAAAGACTGAGAGAATTAATCGAGTCCTTTAGACCCGATTATGAATTCGTGGCAAAGTTTGATTCCATTGAATCTGCTACCATCTCACTTCCGGTTTTGAAATACGATGTGCTCTTCATGGATATTCAACTTGCAGACGGCAACTCCTTTGACATTTTTGATCAAATACAGATTTCGGCGCCGCTGATCTTTACAACGGCCTACGATGAATATGCATTGAAAGCATTTAAACATAACAGCATAGACTACCTTCTAAAACCCATCGATCCCAAAGAATTAGAGGCCGCCATCCAGAAATTTGAAAAGGGAAGTGGAAATGAAAACAAACCGGTTCCCAACATAGACCATCTGGTAAAATCACTCAACCCCAATGGGAAAGAACGTTTTGTGGTTAAAGTAGGTGACCACCTTAAAGCTGTTGAGTCCAAGGAAGTCCAACTCGTTTACAGTCAAGACAAAGGCACCTATTTGTTTACAGCTTCCGGAAAGCGCTTCCTGGTTGACTATTCACTGGATAGGATTGAAGACTTGCTTAATCGGGATACCTTTTATAGAATTTCAAGGAAGTTTATCATAAACCTTCACTACATCAAAGACATGATCTCCTTCACAAACTCGCGTTTGGAGATTGTTGTAGACCACTTCGATGAGGAGCAGATCATTGTTGCAAGAGAACGAGTAAGCGATTTTAAGGATTGGCTCGATCAGTAGCATACATCTAACAAGAAATAATTTATAACCCTTTGTATCGTTTCTTAGTTACCTTTGGGGTGTATTAAAACGAAGATATGTCAGCATTAACCATGAGCAGGAAGGTCGTTAGATTCAAGAATAACCTTCACGAAGAATTTAATAAGACCCTTAATAACAGAGTTAATGAGTATTTCAAATCAAGCAAGGTTGGCAGATATGCCAATGCAGAGATGGTCGTTAAGACACTCTTCATGTTTGTGTTGTATCTCATGCCTTATTGTTTGTTGGTTTTTGGAATCATACAACATGTCAGCCTCTTTTACCTAATGGCATTTTTAATGGGCCTTGGGAAAGCAGGGATCGGCCTTTCTGTTATGCACGATGCCAATCATGGAGCCTATTCAAGAAAAAAATGGGTGAATACCTTGATCGGATACTCGCTTAATTTACTTGGCGGAAATGCTACAAATTGGAAGATTCAACATAATGTGAAGCATCACACCTACACCAATGTGGCGGGCATGGATGAAGACATTTCACCCCGTGGTGGAATTCTACGATTCAACCCTTATTCGGAGGTGAAAAAACACCATAAGTGGCAATACATCTATGCATGGATACTTTATGGCTTGATGACAATGAGTTGGATCATTGTGAAGGACATTACACAACTAGCAGAGTACACCAGGGACGGTTTGCTGAAAAAACAAACCAAAAGTGTTACCAAAGCTTGGATATGGCTCATCTTAACCAAGATTTTGTATTACTCATACATGCTAGCAATTCCTTTATTGTTCACCTCTTTTGCATGGTATCATGTATTGTTAGGATTCCTTTTGATGCACTATGTTGCGGGATTCACGTTGGGGATTATTTTCCAGCCAGCGCATGTAATGGAAGAAAATTCGTTCGAAGACGCCAAGAAATCAGACACTGTTGAAGAAAACTGGGCTGTACATCAGCTAAAAACTACATGCAATTTTGCACATAAAAACAAAATCCTTTCGTGGTACGCGGGTGGTTTAAATTACCAGATTGAGCACCATTTGTTTCCCAATGTATGTCATGTACACTACAGGAAAATCTCAAAGATCGTACGAGAGACCGCGGAGGAGTTTAATATTCCCTATAAGTCCTATCCAACCTTTGTGTCGGCCTTGCTTTCGCACGGAAAGATGCTATATGCACTCGGCAGATAGTTTGAATTGAAAGATCTTCTAGCGGAAATTAGAGGATGTAGGCTTTGCGAAGAGAAACTTCCGAACCCTCCAAATCCCATTGTCTCTGCTGCTGAAGGAGCACAAATTCTTATTATTGGACAAGCACCTGGAAGAATAGTTGATGAGACTGGTATCCCATGGGATGACCGTAGTGGAGAGACATTGAGGATGGCTCTCGGTCTCTGCGGCTGAATTCTATGACCCTTAAAAAATCGCGTTGGTCCCGATGGGTTTCTGTTATCCTGGTAAATGGAAATCTGGTGATCTGCCACCACGCCCGGAATGTGCTACACAATGGCATGAACTACTGCTTAGCAAATTGACAAAAGTACGCTTGACGATACTTATAGGTAGCTATGCTCAGTCTGCCTACTTGAAGGAACGGAGAAAGTCAAGTTTGACTCAAACGGTAAAAGCATTCAGAGAATACCTTCCCGATATCATTCCAATACCGCACCCTTCACCGAGAAATCGGATTTGGTTACATAAAAATCCATGGTTCGAAACAGACCTGTTGCCGACACTTCAAGTCACGATACAAAATAGCTTTGCAAACTGACGTCTCATCATTTCTTTGAGTCCTAGAGGGGTGGGGAGGAAAGTAGATTCTGTCGCTGTATTTCTTTTCTTAATTGCAGTAGAATGCTGGAGTCTTTTCGATACAAGCGTCAATTACGCTGATAGAAACGACCTCCTTGATGTTATTATTGTTAAATGAAGAGAAACCTGCTGCGCTTAGTATCAATTGGCCTCGCAATAGGCTGCATTTCGTTTTTTGAATTCGATTCCAACAAGAATCGAAGAGCCCGATACACGGAATTTTTGGCACAACATCAATTTTCTGAAATCATTCCTACAGAGGTGTTGGCAACAATGCCGAAGAAAGACCGACCTGATTTAGCAATGCGTCAAAATGTGCTGATGACGATGGATCCTCGCACCAAGGCAGTGCCTACTGATAGACTAATTGATGCCTTTGAGAAGCAAAAAAGACTAGGTCTCGAACGATCCAACGTGGCGTTTGAAGGTATTCCTGATGTGGTTTGGCAGGAGAGAGGGCCCAATAATGTAGGGGGCAGAACCAGAGCGTTAATGTGGGATCCTAATGATAGCGAAAACAAGAAGTTATGGGCTGGATCTGTATCTGGCGGGATCTGGTTCAATAATGATGTTACGGATGCTTCTTCAACGTGGCAGAAAGTAGATGACTTTCTAGCCAACTTAGCAATTAATTCTCTGGCTTTTGATCCTAACAATACGCAAGTATTTTACGCAGGGACAGGTGAAGGGTACTTCAACTTTGATGCGGTCCGTGGTGCTGGTATCTTCAAATCAACGGACGGCGGAGCGACATGGGACCTTCTACCATCAACACAGAATTCAACGTTTCACTACGTACAAAAAATCCTTGTTACAACCGATGGGACCCTTATTGCCACAACGAGAAATGGAGGGGTACAAAGGTCAACAAACGATGGAGAGAGTTGGAGTACGGTTCTAAGCAGTAGTAATGCGGGTGCATTTAACAATCGAGCCAACGATTTAGAGATCGCTGCGAATGGGGACATCTATGCTACGATGGGTATTTTTAATCGAGGGTCTATTCATAGGTCAAGTGATGACGGACTTACATGGGAAGCAATAACTCCAAGCGGAGGAAACCCTCAAAGAATCGAACTTGCTGTCTCTCCTAGCGTAAGTAGTGAAACTTCCAACACAGTGCTATTTGCATTAGCCTCGTCAGATAATGATGTTGCTTGGCTTAAAAAGACCATTGACGGCGGTCAAACTTGGATCGACTTGGACATTCCTAGGTATCGAAGTCAGAATTGCACTGATAGCAACGATGATTTCACAAGAGGGCAGGCATGGTACGATCTCGTCATAGCGGTCCATCCTAACGACACATCTACGGTGCTTGCCGGTGGAATTAATGTGTTAAAATCATCAGATGGTGGTGTAAACATGTCGGAAGTATCCTACTGGACTGGGTCTGATACGCAAACAACGTGTGATGACTATGTTCATGCCGATATTCATACCATCATTTTTCGTCCCAATCATCCCAACGAAGCTGTCATTGGTAGTGACGGTGGAGTCAGCTATTCGCCTGATATCGGTACAGCATCCAATCCAACATTTGATAGCCGAAATAAGAACTACAACGTAACCCAATTTTATGCTGCGGCAGCTGAAAACACGTCAGACAAGATTTACTATCTAGCTGGATCGCAGGACAACGGCACTCACCAATTTACGGAGGCAAATGGTTTGTCCACAGTAGAGGTAACTGGAGGGGATGGTGGATTTTGTTTCATTGACCAAGATAACGGTGATGTTCAAATATCCTCCTTTGTGCGAAATGTCTATTTTCTCTTAGATGGAAATGGAAATTTCGTCACCACACTTTCAAATGATCAAAACTCTGGCAGATTCATCAATCCTGCTGATTATGACAATGAAACCGACGTATTGTATTCTGCTGGAAACGCAAATCAGCTAAAGAGAATTTCAAATCTATCCACCTCACCAACAAGTCAGGTAACCTTACAGATTGAAATAAACGGAGAGCAGATTTCTGCCATCAGGGCTGATGCTGATAGTCTAAACAGGATTTTTGTGGGAACAGGCTCAGGTGGTGTTTATCGGATCGATAGCATAGATACTGAAAATCCTACTGTCACAGACATTACTGGAAATATTAGTGACTTTGGTAACATATCCTCTCTAGATCTAGGATTATCAGATGATGAAATTATTGTAACACTTTCTAATTATGGAGTCAATTCAGTTTGGTATACCACGGACGGTGGTGAGAATTGGTTAAACAAGGACAACGATGGTAGTCTTCCAGATATTCCTGTAAGATGGGCTTTAATTAACCCTAACAACGCTCAGCAAGTAATGCTTGCGACTGAACTTGGCGTTTGGTCAACAACAGATATCACAGCAACCAACCCAAATTGGGAGCAGACCTCACAAAGTCTGGCCAATGTGCGATGTGACATGTTGCAATACCGAGCATCGGATAAGCAAGTGATCGTTGCTACCCACGGCCGCGGGTTATTTACAACAAATGTTTTTGGAGGCGCTGATACAGAGGCACCAACTATCATTAGTAGAAATCCCGATAATGGCGAAAATGAAGTTCGGTTGGACGTTGAATTGAACGTTACATTTAGTGAGGCGATAGTCAAAGCAACCGGAAGCATTATCATAAATGAGGTTAATGATGGAGCTAACTTTGAAATCATTGACATAACCTCAACTCAGGCTTCGGCATCGACAAATGTGCTAAGTATTAAAACCTCTAGTGTTTTTTCTGCAAACACCCAATATGAAGTCACTATTGATGCCGGTGCTATCACCGATAACAATGGAAATCCGTTTGCTGGTATTGGAACTGACGAATGGAGGTTTACAACATTTAATGGAGATGAACCACCCGTTCTTCTCAGACCCATTCCGGATCAGGCTTTGCAGATTGGTGGAGATATAATTGAATTAGATCTGGTTTCCTTCTTTCAAGATCCTGACGGAGATGTGTTTTCATACAGTGTTGTTTCAAATTCCAATGCTAGTTTAGTTAATGCGGCAATTGCTAATTCCATCTTAACGCTTTCGTCTACTTCAAATGAGGAAGGTAATGCTGAGATTATACTCAGAGCTCAAACAAACGATGAGTTTGTCGAAGAGGTATTTAATGTGCAGTTGCTTGAACAATTTCTTTTCTTCCAAGGAGGTACCCAGGAAGCTTCGGCATCTTCACAAATCTTTCCCGACTTTGATAATTCGGAACTTGAGACTGCGGATAACTTTCTGATTCCCGAGGGAGAGAGTTGGGCAATATCCAGTATAGAAGTGATGGGGGAAAATAATGGACTTGTTCCGGAACTCGCCATCTTCCGAATATACGAGGACCAAAATGATGAGCCAGGACAACTATTGTTTGAGAGTGAACCAACTGCAATAGAATCTTCGGACTATGAGATTGAATTAGCGTCACCATTCTCTTTAAGAGAAGGAAACTACTGGATTTCTGTCCTTGCAATACAAGAATTTGGGGAAGAGCGATCACGGTGGTTCTGGGCCTATAGTTTAGATGGCGACGGTTACCTTATACGTGATGCCGATCTCTTGACAGGGGGAGGACTGCCACAAGACTGGGGAAATGGAGCAGCAAATGGACAGCTCTTATTTGGGATTTTCGGTGTCAAGGGAATCTTGGAAGCCCCTTCAGGCCTATCTATAGCAGAGGATGAAAGTGGTATTATGCTGATGTGGAATGACAATTCAAGTGATGAAGATAACTTTCTGATTGAGAGAGCTTTTTCAGACGGAGTTTATCAAACCATCGATATCGTGGCTGCTAACAGTCAAACGTATGTCGATGCCGCACTTGATTCAACCAATGTCACAGTTACTTACCGAGTGTCTGCTTTGAATGCAGACGGCATACTATCAAGTGGGGCCGAAGCGTCACATTTGACCCTGCCAGAAGTACCTCAATTACTGGAACCGTCAGTATCCGTTCCAAATGCCTTTACACTGAATTGGGCGGTTGAAGATGGTGCAACAAGCTTTATCCTGGACATTTCACAAAATGAAGATTTTGAGACCTTTTTGGAAGGATTTGAAAATTTGGAAGTAAACGAACTCAGTTTTTCAACGGAGGACATAGATGAAGGTCGCTATTTTTATCGGGTGGCCTCGTCAAACAGTACGGGCACCTCGCCGTTTTCTGAAACAGGATCGGTGATTGCTGAGACCTTGTTAGGAATTTCCGGTTTTGAAGTCAATGTTTATCCAAATCCGACCTCAGGCGTAATTCATCTTGAGTCAGATTTCTACTCAAACCTCACAGTCTTGGATTTGAGCGGACGAGTGTTGAAAGATTTTGACCGCCCCACGCAGGTACTGGATTTAAGCGAGTTAAAGAGTGGGGTGTACCTCCTCAGGTTGCAATTTGACTCCGGAGTCTACACTACTAGAATAGTTAAGAAATGAAATTGAATGTAATGCTGATATGGTCATTCTTGCTGTTTTCTTGTGCAAAGCAGGTAAATACGCAAGATGCTGAACAGAGTTTTGGACCTTGGCTTATTGAGGAGAAGTCTGTTGACGAAGGCAAGCTACAAATCCGAATGCGGAATGCCAGCGAGAATACCTTGGTTGTCCATGACCCCATGGAAAGGAAGATCAGTGTTAACTCGGGTGCTAATTGGGAGTCCGTTCGTGTTCTTTACTGTGATTGTGGTGTCTCTTGTGCACCCCCTCCAAGTCGATTACCGATTGAGACAAATGGAGTGTATACACTATCATGGGACTTTCATTCAGAGGATTGCGTTAGTGGTCAGGGTACTCAGTCAACAACCGTCAGAAAAAGAGTTTCCAAGGGAATGTATCAGATAGAAATAACTTATTCTATTTCAGGGACAAGAGAAAGGCAAACGATCGCATTGCCTTTTCAAGTTGACTAATCATCGTTGGGCACACGCTTGCGCTTGATCTGAAGTGCTCTGATATACACTCTAGGCGTATTAATTAGTACACCAAGTGTATCTAACAGCTTTGCCCAAGCTGTTGGGGTCTCCTTACCTTTTGAGCCCGCAAAGAACTTAATCAGTTTTTTCAAGGAGTTATCTAGCAAGGCCAGGTACAGTGCCAAGCTCATCAGCCACATAAAGGTGATGTTAAAGGTAAATGTTGGAATTTCATAAGATCCAATTACTTTATAGGGAGCATAAAAATGAGCCCTGCCGATTTTGGAGTAAGGACGCATGTATATGGGATCCTTCTTTTGAATCAATTGATCCTTCCCTTGGTAGACCATATCCAGTTGTGCCCGATTTGACAGCAGATCAGCAAGGAATTCGTTGTGGTACTTCCGCTCCAGTTCGATGAAGTTTTCCTTACCAAGTGTCTCTACAAGCGAAGTATAGATTGAGTCACGTTTGGATTGAGCTTGAAGGTAGCGATCGGCAAAATATTCTCTTGCTCCTTTGAAATAGCTATCAAGACGAGTGCCTATCGCCTTTGAATAGTAGTCAGTGTTGAGTTGGTCGCTGTATTGGAACGGCCTAAACTGGAAATCTTCATTTAGACGCTCAACTTCATTTTTAAGAATCTTAATGGTTCTATCAGCTTGAGACCATCTCGAACTATCTCGTAACAAAGATCGATTCATGGAAATCAGCTCAGGTACTAGGTAGGATCGATAGGCTGAATTAGAACTTATTTCTTGGTTTACCTCAAAGAAGTATTTTTCGTATGCATTGTACCTAAACTGTGCCACAGCCAAAGCTTCGTAAGCCCAGCGAGATGCCATTAAGTCACCTACGATAGGTACGTTTTTTTGATTGCTTATGGAATGATGCAATTCATCAAACTTGATCATTGCCCCACCAAGCAACAATTGAGGGACAAGAATGAAGGGGATCAAAATATATATGTTGATCACCGAATTGAGTGCCGACGAGATATTGAGCCCAACTATATTGGCAAAACAGGATACGGTAAAAAGAACACCCCAGTAGTACAGTGTCATTCCATTAATTTCCAGGATTAGATTGCCAATCAATACAAAAGACAAAGATTGAAAGGCGGATAGCGCGAAAAGGTAAAACACCTTGGAATTGATATATCCAAACCTGGAAAGGTTCAAGAATGACTCACGTTCCAAGATCTGCCGGTCCTTGTAGATTTCCTGTGCACTTACGGTAAGGCCCATAAATAGTGCCACCACAATGGACATGAACAGATAAACGGGAAGGTTTTTGTTCTCTGCAAATGCATACGTGCTCGTTGGAGAATACTTAGAAAAATAGCCCAGAATGAAAGCCAGCAGCGGCGCTTCGAGAAGATTGATCAGAATGTACTGCCGATTTGAAATCTTAGAAAAGAAATTTCTTTTGCTAAAGATCTTAAACTGATCCCATCCATTAGGTATCCGGAAATTGGTAGGGGGCAGGACAGTCTCGTACTTTAATTTCTCAAGCTTGGGGAGAATGTTCTCTTGATATTTTTGATACCAAACAGCTGGAGGGACCCTTCTTTTCTTTGTGGATCTCCCATTTTCATCGATCTCTCTTGCTTCTATAATCTGTAGGACCTGTTCGGGAATGACGTTCCCACATCGAGGGCATTCACTCTCTGCAGCGTTTACTTGTGTATTCATTGTTTTGAAATACACGACAGCATCGATGGGATTTCCATTGTAGATGGGGTATCCACCTTTGTCTAAAATCCATAGCTTGTCAAAAAGCTTAAAAATCTCGGAGGAGGGTTGGTGTATGATGGCTACTACCAGTTTTCCTTTTCGTGCAAGGTCTTTCAAGAGGAGCATCATCGTTTGGGAATCCATTGAAGAAAGACCTGATGTAGGTTCATCAACGAATAAGATGGAGGGCTCCCTCATCAACTCTAACGCAATATTGAGACGCTTTCTTTGTCCACCCGAAATGGTCTTATTTAGTGGATCCCCAACCTTTAAATCCCTGATTTCCTCTAGATCCAGATCCTCCAGAACTTTTAACACGGTTTTATCTATAAGGTCTTCCGAGAAATCACTGAAGCAAATCTTGGCGTTGTAGTAGAGGTTTTGGTAAACCGTCAATTCCTCAAACAAGAGATCATCCTGCGGCACATATCCAATTACCCCTTCCGTGGAGGCCTGATCTAGGGAAAAGCCGTTGATATGAAGTCGACCGCTTTCTGGAGAGATTTTACCATTTAGAATATTGATAAGCGTACTTTTCCCAGTACCACTTCCTCCCATTATCCCTATGAGTCTTCCAGAGTCTTCTGAAAAAGAGAACGACTTTAAGCCATTGTTGCTGTTTTTAAACGTAAACTCGATCTGATCTCCCGAGAGCACAACTCTGACGTTTGATTGATCCAAGATGAACTGTTTAGTAACATCAGACTCATAGATCGAACTAATATTTGGTCCCTTGATAATGGATCCGGGTTTTAAAATATAGGACCGTGATGGGATGATTTTCGAACCTTCCAGGTAAAGATTCAGCGGGCCGTCATATCGGAAGACAAACGTATCAACACTTTTTAGATACAGGATAAGGATCCGTCCAAAAAGGTTCTGAATAAACAAATGCCTTGGCTGGTTGGAGGTCTTTTTCTTTCGAATGATCCATGCCATTTCTTCTGGCCATTCCGTCTGCTTATTGTCTACAATAAGTATTCTCTTCTTGTCCAGTTCCTCTGTCTCGGGTCTTAAAATGAAGTTTTTAAGATTGTTGACATCGTCTTGATCCAAGTTAAAATTTAACGCCACAAGCGCCGCAAACTCTTCCTCTTTGTTGGTCACTTTTTCGTCAGCTCGAATCAATTCCATGAGTTGCATGAAAACGATCAACCGTTCGGACCGATGGAGTTCTTTATTTAATTGATTGCAAATCTTGGCGATTTGCAAAATGCTGGTACTGTCAACGTTAATTTCATTGGAGCTTGGCGTGCTCGGCTGACTATTGTAAAAGTTGAGGTAGTCATAAAAGAGTTTAATGTACTCTTCCGTGAGTGTATTATTGTTAAGGTTCTTATGCAAGTAGGGGCGAATGACCAATTCACCCGAATCAACCAGCTCTGTGTCCTCTTTTGCACTTTCAATGATGGCAAATAGGTGTACAAGGGCATTAATGATCGATTCTGTCATAATATAAAAAAAGCCTCAACGATGTTGAGGCTCTAAAATATAGTTTCGTGGGTGATTATCCAACGATCAAATCCCTCATATCCTTCACACCGCCTGCAATATCTGAAAACTGACCCTCGGTCATCTCAGTATCTTCACCAAGTTGGTCGTAGATCAATTGAATGTATCGAAGGTTAGGCAAAATCTTGCTAACGTTCTCATCTTCTGCGTGTTGCTCCATCAATTCTACCAATTTGGCTACCTGTCCTTTTTGATTTGCCAGTACGGACATCAGTTCTCCTTTGTTTTCGCTCATTTTCACAAGCTCACAGGTAATATTCAAACCTTCTATTACGCTACCGCCAATGACCAGGATCGAGGTTTTTTCTTCACCGTTCTGATTTAGATAGTTGTACGTATCATAGAATGATTCGGTGACAATAAAAATCAGCGAATCAACATTATCCATGTTGGTCTCAATTCGATTAGCCATCGTTGCATTGAATGCAGATGTGATGTTCAAGTCATCGATAAGTTTTTTACTCGCCTCTAAGAAATCAATGGTTTCTTGCGTTCGCTCGAAGGTAGCTGCATAACTAAGGTCTGCGCCGTATACACCAAGATTGGCTGCTTTTTGCCAGGTAGAAACGTAATTATCGACATTTTCAGGACTATTTACGATGTCAGCTGAAAACGAAGTATTCGCATTGTTAAGCATTTGGGAAACTTCGAACGCTGTGGGAAGAGGGTAGGTAAATTCTTTCTCCACAAAAGATTCTATTTCTTCTTTCTTCTCTTCATTTACCTGCTCACCTTTAGACGTGCCACCTCCACAAGCCGAAAACAGAAATACTGCTGTTAAAATTGCGACGATATTTCCGAGTTTTAATTTCATAATTCCAACGATTAAAATTTATAATTCAAGATTAAAGGATAAAAAGCTATTCATCAAACTTTTAAGGGCAATTAGCCATCATTCCAAGCCAAATTTACTTTTATGCCATGCTCGTTCATGCAAATAATAGAAGAGCATCTTAAGAATACTTTCCACTAAAGCTATGCCTGTGGCTTTCTCTAACGCCCCCGGTTCATCCCGAAAGAATAGCATAGCAAGTATAAACGTCGTCAAAGATGCTAGCACTCTCCAGGTAAGTGTTTTGTACAAGTGTCGAAGCGAGCTTCTAATGTTTAACTTTATGGCGAACCAAACGCGTTCGTGATAGTAGTAGATGATCATCTTGGAGATGGCCTCAAAAAAAGCAACCCATGTGGCCTTCTCGGTTGCATTGGGATCATCCTTAAAGAAGACTAAGGTTAAAATGAAAGTAGTTCCCGTTGCGACCAATCTCCATGTCAGCGTTTTGGCAATATGTCTTTTTCTGCTTTGCTTCATAAAGCGTGCAAAAATACTCCCAAATTATTTTTAACTTATAGTTAATTTTAGTTGGTATGGGTCCTGTACTTTTGATAACTCAATTCCTTGGATGACGTATGGCACTTGGCAATAATTTAACAAAGCAAAAAGAAGGTGAAGTCAGTCAAACTACACAAGAGCAGCAGGAGACTACTGACACTTCGACTGACGATACCGCAATGGATGCTCCTTCTGAAGGTGCGCAGCCAGAAGAAAAAAAACTGATTCAGTATTGTGTTTTTAGGACCAACAAGGAAGAGTACGCAATACCGATTGACTTAGTCAAAGAGGTCGTTAAGTTCTCAAAACCAGCTCCACTTCCTCAAGTACCATCTTACATCATTGGGATGACTAATATAAGAGGAAACGTTTATGGGATTCTGGACATTGAGAAATTTTTTGGACTTGATGTATTTGCGGTTCACAACTACCTGCTGGTTTTAGATCATGAACTATTCAAAATGACGATAGGCATACCGGAAGTTCCAGATTCACTTATCATCAGTGAAGATGAAATAGAGACTCTCAGTTCTTCTACTGTCAAATCGAATGTCGGGCAGAAGTACATCAAAGGTGTGATCAAGAAAGACCAACGGATGATTATTGTGTTCGACATTGAGGGCATTATTTCAAGCGAAAAATTCACTACTATGCACTAATTACGAATTAAACCTAGAACCTAATCCTTATCCAATATGCTCAAAGATCTAACCATTCAAAAGAAGATGATATTCTACATTCTGGGTGTCTCGGTACTTATCTATGCCGTGACCTTGGGATATATCGGATATAATCTGCGTTCAAGCGCCATCCTAGAGGCCGAAAAGCTAGCCCAATCCTATGCTAGAGAAAAGGCGGGAGAGATTAAAGCAATTGTAGATGAAGATTTGGCTGTTGCACGCACCATGGCAGCTGCGGTAGAAGATTTTACCCTTTTGCCGGAAGAGGAAAGAAACCTCAGAAGGAAAAGTTTCATGGATAAGATTCTTCTGGACTATCCAAAATACGACGCAACCTGGATGAATTGGGAATATCAATTTTTAGATCCCACCTGGGAGCACAATTATGGAAGGGAGCGATACAATTCGTATTTGGACAATGGAGAGGTAAAGTCGTCTATTGAATTAGCAAATATGGACGGCAGTCCTGGAAGTGATATTTACGAGCAGATGAAGGCAGATCCTACGGAGAAAGAACTGTTGAGTGAGCCCTATTGGTACTTAGACTACGACTACACATCCGCACGAAGGGATTCGTTGTTAGGAATTTCTCCAGTGGTACGATTAGAAGTGGATGGGAGGTTCGCTGGATTGGTGGGGAGTGATATGTCGGTCAATGATTTTCAGGAAATCTCCAAAGTAGATACAAGTTACTATACCAATGCCTATGCAATGCTGCTGACGTTCGAGGGTAAGATTGTCGCTTCGAAAGATCCTTCGTATTTCAATTTGTACATGGATACCCTGAGTTTTGTCAAAGATCGTTTGAGCGAAGTCCAGGGTTTAATTTGGCAGGGCAAAGGGATATCATTCAATGCCTACGACAGATATCTAGGAGAAGAAGTTTATGTTACATTCTCTCCGATCACTATCGGGAGATCAAAGTACCCCTGGGCAGCGGTCCTTGTGGTCCCCTTTTCAGAAATCACAGCTACATTCAATCAGGTACTAACTTGGACGATCTTGTCTGGTATTATCGGTCTTGTTTTACTCAGTTTGGTTGTTTGGAGAACGATCGGAGGAATCACCAATTCACTTAAAGATTCAAGCATTTTACTTAAAGACCTGGCAAATGGTGAATTGGATGTAAATCGGCAAATCGAGGTACGATCGAACGACGAGATCGGGGAGATTACGCAGTCAGTGAATACGCTTATGCAAGAACTGAACAAGAAATCTACTTTCTCCCAGCAAATTGGACAGGGAAATCTTGAAGCGGAGTTTGAGAGTGCAGGTGCAAACGATGTGCTAGGAAATTCCTTGTTGCAGATGCGCGATAATCTAAGGGGTGTAATTGAAGAAACCAACGAAGTGGTGAGGCTAGCAGGTGAGGAAGGTAATTTGTCTACGCGGATTGAAGTAGGAGGAAGGTCAGGGGCCTGGAGTGAGCTGGGCCAATCGATAAATAACTTGTTAAACACTGTTGGTAAGCCATTGAGCAACATCAACAGAATCGTTAATTCTATGGCTGAGGGAGATTTATCCGATCGATATCTTGAGGATGCAAAAGGAGAAATACACAACCTTGCACAAAATCTGAATAAAGCATTAGATAGTCTCAATGAACTGCTCGGAGGAATTGTAAACAATGCGAATGTGATTAATGATTCTTCCACAGAGATGCTTACTGCAAGTGAAGAAATGAATACCAATACCGGAGAAATAGCGTCGGCTATTGCAGAAATGAGTAGTGGGGCTCAGGCGCAGGTTTCTAAAGTAGACGAATCATCTAATCTTGTCGAGAGCATCCTGACTTCAGCCAACGAAATGGGTGAAAAGTCAGAGCAAATAAACAAAGTAGCTCAGCTAGTTTCGAAAAGTTCTGAGGAAGGCATGAAAATGATCAACAAGGTTGGTTTTAGTATGAATGACATTAAGGCCTTCGCAAAAGATACGAATGATTCCATCCAAGTGCTTACAGAACGCTCTAAGGAAATTACCAGGGTCTTGGGAATTATTACGGATATCGCTGCGCAAACCAATTTACTTGCCTTAAATGCAGCCATTGAAGCAGCGCAAGCGGGTGAAGCTGGGCGTGGATTTGCAGTAGTTGCTGAAGAAATCAGAAAACTTGCGGAGGACTCCAGGAAATCAGCACAAGAAATCGAAACCTTGGTAAAAGATGTTCAGCAAGACACTGCTTCTGCGGCCAAGGTAATCGAGGTAATGAATGACAGTATAAAGGGCGGAGAACAAGCTTCCAATGATGCTTCAGAGGTATTTAAAGAAATTGCTTCCAGTGGGGACAACAACCTGAATATTTCAAAGGAGATCTTAGCTTCTTCAAAAATTCAAATCGAGAGCATAAAGAACGTGGTCAGCATCACAGAAGGGGTTGTCGTCATTGCTGAGGAAACAGCCGCAGGGACGGAGCAAGTAGCAAGTTCTGCAACGGAGCTTTCGAGCGGCATGCAGAATTACACAGAAAAATCGCAGAAGGTCACCGAACTTGCTCAGGAACTTCAGAACGAAGTTTCTAGATTTAAACTCCACTAGGCCGAGTTAGCTAGTGGCATTTGATTGACATATCTGCATTCCTACTAATCACCTGAACTAAGTAATTTGCTTAAAGGATTTTAAGCGTTTGGCAGTATTTTCTCCTCTTTGTTGGTCAAGAAAGACATTATCAACTGATAATGTGTTAAATTTCCATTATCAATTGATAATGCAGTGTTAAACATGCGTTATCAACTGTTTGGCAAACCTATAACCGTAAGTGACAATGAAGCAGACCCAACAACCCAAACCTCCATAACTCCAGTTCTTTTTCTTATGACTTTAAGTTGACTAAGAGGGTTCAAGTACCTATCCGGTACCCCCTTAGCGTCATAGGTATGTATTTTCCATAATTAAGGTATGTGTTATATAATTTATGAACATGAAAAAAAATCTATCGAAATGGATTTGGATGGTATTGATATATCCAATTCTCAATTATTCCTGCACCGAAAGCAATGTCAGCAATCCGCTAGAAAGAGTAGGTCAGCTTCGCATTGAAACCATCGACATTGGAAACTTGACATTTAAACGACTTTCTGGATCCATCAGTCAGGATATCACGTTAACTCGCAATACTAATTGGCTCTTAGATGGAGGAGTTTTAGTTCTTGAAGGTGCGAATCTTACTATTGAGTCAGGAACCTCCATTTTTGCGGGCTTTAATGAAGAGACTTCCTTTTTGTCCGTTCAGCGTGGCGGTACAATCAATGCACAAGGTACCGCTACAGACCCGATCTTCTTTACCTCCATTCGAAAACTGACCAGTGTACCGCAGCCAGGTGACTGGGGAGGAATAATTGTGAATGGAAGTGCTCCCATCAACCTGGACGGCGGTGTTGGAGAAGGAGAGGGCGGTACAGGATCCTACGGAGGAACTGATCCCAACGACAATTCGGGCGTTCTCAGGTATGTGATTATTGAATATGGAGGTAAGCAACTTGGAGAAGACAATGAGTTGAATGGCTTATCGCTCAATGGTGTTGGAAATGGGACCACAGTGGAATTTGTGGAGGTACTTTATGGACTGGATGATGGTTTTGAGTTATTTGGCGGTACTGTCAATTTGCGATACGCTGTATCTCTTGGTAACGGGGATGACTCGTTTGATTGGACCTACGGATGGTCTGGCTTTGGACAGTTTTGGGTGGCGCAGCAAGACCCCTTTGACGGCGATCGGGGGATTGAAGCAGACAACAATGAGGACAATTTTGATGCACTTCCTTTCTCAAATCCGACTGTGGCCAATGTGACGCTGATAGGGGCAAACGATGGTGACCCTGACAATGACGGTATAGTGCTTCGACATGGTACGAAGGGCCGAATTACAAATGCCTTGGTGGTGAATTTTTCACAGCATGGTCTTCAGGTGGCTGAAGAAAGTGCCGGCTTTATTGAGACGGACGAACTGTCCTTCCTGCATAGCAGGGTCTTCGATAACGCGGTGGTAGATGAGGAAGCTGGTAACTATACGAATGCGGATGCCTTTCAAAGCGAGGCGTCCAATACAGTGGAAGATCAAATCACCTTAGCTGGTTTTGTTGGTTCAGAGGCCATTGCGTTTGATCCGGCCACGATCGATTCCTGGTTCTTAAGTGCGCCCTATGTGGGTGCAGTACCTGCGGATAATAACTGGACAGCTAATTGGGTAGAAATTTTAAGATAGAGATCATGAAAAAGCTATTAATACTATTTACAATTCTTACCCTCATTGGGAATGTCCCCACCTGGGGGCAGGACGATACTAAAGATCTCATTGATCTTAGTCTGGAGGAGCTGATGCAGCTAAACCTATCTGTTGGTTCCAAAACGATCAAGAATCCCGACCAGATTCCGGGTGCTGTGACGATCGTTGACAAGACGCTTATCAATCAGATGCGAGCAAGAACACTCCGAGATGTACTCAATGTGATGATTCCGGGCATGGACGTAGTTCCAACCTATTTTGAATACGGAAACCCTGTGAGCGAGGGCATCTATTCGCGTGGCATTCTCTCGGATTTCAATCAACAGATTCTCATTCTCTTCAACGGTGAAAACAAGTTCAATGAGACCACATTTGGCTCACCCTATACCGGGATGGAATTTACGTTGGAGAATGTTGAACGCATTGAAATCAACAATAGCCCTGCTCCACTGTTAGGTGGCGGTGCGTTGGTAACCATCAATATTGTGACTAAAGAGCAAAATCTGTCAGGGACAGAGGTTTACTTGAATTCGGGGTTCAATGAAGATGATGGCTTGCAGTCAAAAAGGTTTACCCTCAACTATGGAAAGTATGTAGATACCTGGCACATCGGTACGAGTCTGCAATACTCCGATGATCTTGGTCAGGTGCATCCTGAAGCAGGATCTTTTGGATTGGGGCAATCAGAAACCTCCCTGAGAGATGGCATTCAGGGCGCTGTGAATTTCAACTTGAATATTAAGTCTCCAAATGAAAAGTTCGAGCTTGGTACCTGGTATAAGAATATCAGAAAGGATGCGTACTTCTCCAATCTGGAAGTTTCTCAAAGTGTGGACTTGTACGAATACAAGACGTCCACATTTCACAATTACCTCAAATACAATGTTAATGGCAATATTGATCTTTCTGCAGGTTTGTCCTACTTCAATCATTTGAATAGTTTCAATCTGGACAGACCGATTCCGGTGGGGGTCAATCAAAACATCAATCTTCCATTTCAAAACAGTTTGAAGAACTTCAACCTGTACCTAAAAGGGGGATATCTTAAGGAATTTGAGTTGCTGGGTAGCCAAACCTTGTATGCAGGGTTTAAGGTAGAAAGAGAAGGCCAGTCTGATCATGCGCAATATCAGTTGGACGTCGTCACCAACAATTTTGTTGATGTGACGGAGCAAAACAGAGCTAATTTTGGTGTTGATTTAGCCGATGAAAGCAGAACAATCTCCTCTGTTTTTGCGGAGAACAACTGGAATCTAAATCAGGAGTTTTCGATTCTCTACGGTTTTCGCTTTGAGAATTATGAAAATTTTGGTGGAAATCAGATCCAGGCCTTCAATCCACGATTGGCATTGGCCTACCTACCTAGTGATAGATGGATCGTTCGCGCACAGTATTCGACAGCAGTGCGCCCACCTTCAAATTATGAGATCAGTGGAAACAACTTTATTCCGCAGCTGTATGGAAACCGAAACTTGACCTTTGAGAAACTGACTACCCTGGAGCTAAGCGTCAAGTACAAGAATTCAGGATTTGAAATAAATGTGAATCCATTTGTGGAGATTTTTGAAGATCAAATCAGATACGTTGCCTCACCTGTGGATCTCACGGCCAGGGTTGCCACCAACAGTGGGGAGACGGACGTAGTGGGCGTTGAAGTCACTTCGAAATATGCATGGGGAAGCGGGAATTATGTGTTTCTGAATGGATCTAAGTTTAGCAGTCAAGATAAGCTGAGTGATGTGGAGACACCTTTTATACCTGACTTGTATATAAATGGAGGTTTGAACCTCGCGTTGGGTAATGCTAACGTTAATTGGACCTTCTTCTACCGGGGAGATCGATCCCTTCCTGAAGATCTGGTCATAAACACGAGTGTCGGAGGAGGAAGTCAGTTCATGAGCAATCTGGCCCTTTCGTATCAACTAGCTACGGGTCTGGATGCCTATATCCTTGCTGAAAACCTATTGAATACTTCAGTTTTCATACCCCTCAGTCAAGATGGATTGAATGTGCCACTCCGGGGTAGGGTAATCAATGTGGGTCTAAATCTTAATTTCTAGCAGTATGAGATATTTAATTGTTGCCCTGTTTATTCTGACAACAGCTTTGAGTGCCAACGCACAGATTGAAAAATATCAAGCCCTCTTTATGTATAAGTTCCTCCAAAACTTCGAATGGCCGGCTGGCACGGTGGATGGCGGTTTCAAAGTAGGAGTCTTAGGTAGTGATGAGGTGCAATCTCAGTTCAGTAAACTGGTAAATGGAAGATCGATCGGGGGAAAATCCATTGAAGTCATCAAGTATACGCCAGGATCAAGCACAGCAGGTCTCTGCATGGTGTTCATTTCAAATAAGAATAAAGATCTATTTGAGTCAATTCAAAAGACCGCTTTGGGCTCTTCCACGGTGGTTGTTTGTGAATCACCGGGCCTGGCAAAGAAAGGGGCGGCCGTAAATTTTGTTACCGCCGGAGGCTCGCTCAAGTTTGAGTTGAATGAATCGAGTCTCGAGGCTTCAAAAGTGAAAGCCAGTAGCACCATAAAGGCCCTTGCAATTCTGGTCAAATAATTAACCTAACCCTAATCAATCATGATTTCAACATTTCTAAAAGAACGAAAATGGATGCATTTCAAGATCGGAACCAAGATCAAAGGTAGTTTCCTGGTCCTGATGCTTACCATCCTCTTTACGGCCATTTACAGTGTTCTTACATTAAACAATGGGATGAATTCCCTGAGTAGAATTTCTCAGGATCTCAATCCCGTCATTGATGTTTTGACGCAATATCGAAACCTGATAAAAGACTCAAGAGCATATGCTACCAACTGGGTCTATGTCAGTGCCTATGATGCCGACAAGGAAAAGCTGAGGGAA
Organism: uncultured Roseivirgaceae bacterium; assembly: GCA_964593185.1. Lineage (GTDB taxonomy): Bacteria > Bacteroidota > Bacteroidia > Cytophagales > Cyclobacteriaceae > Ekhidna. The sequence goes on along the minus strand of CAZQJU010000006.1, from coordinate 8,335 downwards.
ATACATTCAACAGGGTATCCAAAAATTCGACAGCGAGTGCAGGAGGTACAAGAAGCACTTACCGATGAGGAAGGCAAGCAGGTATATGCGGATCTTCTCAGCCAGTCCGATCTATTGTTCGAAACCCAACGATCGGTCATGAGCAGCCTTCAGAGCTTTGAAAACTATGAAGATGCCATGGTCAAGTTTATGGCGGAAGATCAGATAGAGAATGATGTTATCCCAAATAGCGATGTCATCATTAAAGGAATCGAGGTGTTGATTGCTGACCAACAATCCCAATTGCTGGAGATAAATGGAGAGATGTTAAATTCATTTGGCGGACTTCAAAAAGCCATATGGGTTTCTGGTATTCTAGGAATTGGATTTGCTTTGATTATATCTTTCTGGCTTACACGAGGCATTACGAGACCGATAAACAACGTGGTTGAAAACTTATCCAAGCTTTCGAAAGGCATGATTCCAGAACCTGTGAAGATTGAGACGAAGGACGAAATGGGAACCATCGGACTGGGTTTGAATACCCTCATTGAAGGCTTCAAGAGCACATCTCAGTTCGCAGAAAAAATCAAAGACGGTAATCTGGAGGCCGATTACAAATTATTAAGCAGCGACGATTCATTGGGAAAAGTGTTGATTGCGATGAGAGAAAATCTGAAACGCGTAATTGACGAAACAAATACCGCTGTGAAGAAAGTGGCGGATGAGGGAAAGTTGGACACTCGGCTCACGATGGACTACGACCGGGGAGCCTGGGCTGATTTATGCACGTCCATCAACGCCTTATTTCAATCCATCGCAGCACCAATCAAAGCAATTGAATCTATTTTAAAAGCGATGGCTGATGGAGACCTAACTCAGCGATATAAGGAAGAAGCAAAAGGTGAAATACTAGCCCTAACGCAAAGCCTTAACTACGCTTTGGATAACTTAAATGATTTTTTGAAGGAAATTGCAGGAACAGCGAACGTAGTGAAGGATTCGTCAACTTCCATGCTTTCGTCCGGGGAAGAGATGAGTTCAAGTACCACGGAAATTGCCAGTGCAATTGCTCAAATGAGTAATGGGGCACAAAGTCAGGTTGCTCAGGTAGATGAATCATCGCAGTTGGTTGAAACCATTCTGTCCAGTTCAAATGAAATGGCTGCCAAGGCGGATGAAATCAACACAGCGGCTAAAAGCGGTGTCCTGGATAGCGAAAGAGGCTTGGAAATGGTAGATAATGTGACTTCAAGCATTACTCAAATTAGAGATTTTTCTGCCAAGACAAATCAGGCCATGAAAACACTGATTGAACGTTCATCTGAGATTGAAAGAGTTCTGGGTGTCATCACTGATATTGCCTCCCAGACAAATCTACTGGCACTAAATGCAGCGATTGAGGCCGCTCAGGCAGGTGATGCCGGAAGAGGCTTTGCTGTAGTAGCCGAAGAAATTAGAAAACTTGCTGAAGACTCACGTGATTCTGCAAAAGAAATTGAAAAGCTCATTGCGGACGTAAATAGCGACACAGAACAAACAGCCTTGATGATCGAAGGTATGGGTGAAAGTGTTGAGCAAGGGGTTTCTGCTTCAAGCAAAGCAACTGAAGTATTTAAAGATATGGCAAACTCTTCGCATAAGACATTAAGTCATTCTGAGGATATTTTAAAGTCAACGAAGGAACAGTCTGAAAAGATCGCTCAAGTTGTTAGTATCACTGAGTCGATTGTGGTCATTGCTGAGCAGACCTCTGTCGGGACCGAAGAAGTTGCTTCTTCATCTTCTCAGCTATCCGCTGGAATGACCAACTATATTGACAAATCAGAAAGACTAAATAATATTTCTCTACAATTGGAGAAAGGATTAAGTAGATTTAAGCTGGATCAGATATTTTGAAGGTCATCTCTTCGGAGAGGCAAATCTGGTAAGTTTTTAAGTTATGCCAGCTATCTCAATCGTAAATCAAAAAGGAGGAACGGGGAAAACAACGACAACCTTGAACCTTGGTGCAGCGCTCGCTGCACTCAAGAAGAGCGTCCTAATCGTGGATATGGATTCACAAGGAAATCTAGGTTACAGCCTAGGACTCGATGATGGTAAGTCCTTGTCGGACTTGATTGAAGGCAATAGTGAAGTGGCAGAGGTTATTCAGGTTCGTGAAGGTGTTTCTGTGATTCCCTCAGATATGCGATTGGTAGACATAGAACTGTCGTTGGCAGATTTAGCGGATCGTCATCGCGTAGTGCTTGATCGCCTGGCTGGGACTTTGGAACAATTTGATTACGTGCTGTTTGATTGCCCTCCCTCGCTTTCCGTTTTGTCAGTCAACGCCCTGTTTGCTTCCGATTATGTCATTATTCCGATGTTGATGGAAGTACTAAGCCTTCAGGGCTTAGATCAGATTATTGCATCAATATCAAAGATCAACTCGGCCTATAACAAAGAACTCTCAATTCTTGGTATTTTGCCCGTGATGGTAGACAAAAGAAGGAAGCTCACCGAAGAAGTAAGAGATCATATAAGAGAAAATTATGATGTAAATATTTTTGATTCGTATATTCGAAACAACGTGAAGGCATCCGAATCACCCTCCTTCGGAAGCAGTGTTATTGCTTATGCTCCAAGCTCTAATAGTGCGAAAGACTATACATTGTTTGCAAAAGAAATTGTGGAGTTAATTTAGAAAACAGCATGGCACTCGGCAGCAACCTCAAGAAAAAACAATTGATTCCAGATCCTTCAAAGGAGTCTAAACCGACAGGGAAGACTCAAAAAAAGGCTCAAAAAGGAAAAAAAAGTTTACCAGAAAAGACCAAGAGAGTAGCAAAAAAGAAGCCTGCTGGCAAGGTTGCAACTCCAAAGCCTACCCCCATAAAAGCTACCCAGGCTTCCCCGGCTTCGGAACCAAAGACTGAACAAGCACCTGCTACAGTGGAGAGACAAGAAGCCGCTGCAACGGCTAACCAACCGCTGCAATCAGTTGATGTAATTCCCTCTGTAAACTCTTCGCCTCCTGTTGAAAGCAGGCAGGGAGAGAACGAACAGATCATTTCGGCCTATTCCATTTATATCGCAAAACAATTGCATGAGCGCAAAACAGCCCTACGAGAAAAGTATCTGAAGGAAGTCACTGAGCTTCGTGGAAAGCCTATTCAGGTGATTTTAATAGTACTGGGAACTGAGCGGTACGCACTCGACATAGACTGCATCAAAGAAGTTGTGCCTTTGCCCGCCATTTCCAAAACACCAAATACGCCTAGCCATGTGCAAGGGGTGGTCAATGTCAGAGGCAATACCTATGTGGTATTTGATTTGGCAGCAAAATTCAAGGTGCTGGCTCAGGAAGTTCCAAGGTATTTGCTTGTGTTATCAAACAATGAGCTTAAGTCCAGTGTCCCGTTGAGTGTTTTGCCAACCACCTTTAAAACAAATGGAGATCAGATATCTCATTCACTTCAAACAATTGAAGATACCCTTCTAGATGCATCCTACATTAAAGGGATAATCCATGACAATGAGGAGCTAATTTACTATTTGGATATCGTTGAGTTACTAAAAAACGAAAAAGCGATTGTCATGCCCGATAACTTGGTTGAAGAAAAGTGAGTGGAAGACTAAACGTATTAGTTGTCGATGATTCGGCCTTCATGAGATTGCTCATTTCGGATCTTCTTACGGAAGAGTCAGGTATGGACGTAGTAGGAACTGCAAACAATGGTTTAGAAGCAAAAAATAAGGTTCTGGAACTTAAACCGGATGTGGTGATCATGGACCTCAACATGCCAGATTATGATGGTTTGTATGGTGTGAAAGCCATAATGTCGGAGTGCGTTACGCCCATACTCATTCTCAGTTCAGTTGGCAATACAGATTTACAGCCCGTATTTGAGGCACTCAAGTTGGGGGCCGTTGATTACATGAATAAGCCGAATCGCAACAAATCTAAAATGCGGGAAATTCGGGAGGCACTGGTTCAAAAAGTAAAAAGCGCTGCGCGTGCAAAGCCTAGAAAAATTGCAGATCCGACGCCTGTGAGCAAATCCATTCGCGTCCGATCCAGAAAGAAGTCAAACTATGACATTGTAGCAATTGGGGCCTCTACCGGTGGACCCTCCGCCATTGAACGTGTGCTCACAGGCCTTCCGGGAGATTTTGACATTCCGGTTGTTATCTGCCAACATATGCCTCAGTCTTTTATCCCGCCCTTTGTTCATCGACTTAATGCTTTAACACAACTTGATGTTGTTTCAGCAACTCAAAACATGCGGCCGACAGCAGGGACCGTGATGTTTTGCCCTGGACACGCAAACTTGATTTTCAAGCACGAAGACGGAGATGTGAAGGTGGATTTTACAGATAAGGTCTTCAGAGAGTACAACAATCCCTCCATCAACGCCATGATGCTTAGTGTTGCAGAAATTTTTCAAGAAAGGGCAATTGGCGTTATCTTAACAGGTATGGGCAAAGATGGTCTTGAAGGAATGAGAGCCATTCACAAGAATGGCGGACATACGATTACGCAAAACAAAGAAACCAGTATTATTTACGGAATGCCTAAAGTCGTATCAGATGCGGGGTTGTCCCACAAATCGCTGGATATCAAGGAAATTGGAAATTATCTAAATAACGAGCTGTGACGTGAAATCCAAGGAAGAAGAATACCGCCAACTGTTTTTATCGGAAGCACTCGAGAATTTTGAGGAGCTCAACAGATTGTTCATAGATCTGGAAAAGGATCATGCCAATAAAAAAGTCATCGCCAATATCTTCAGAATTATCCATACGCTGAAAGGAAATGCCATGGGGATGGGGTATGATAAAATCGCTGAACTTTCTCATGTCATGGAAGACGTTTTCGGGGCAATAAAAGAAGGGGAGATTAAGCTTGAAAGAGAGCTGGTTGACAGTTTGTTTCGAGCAAACGATAAGCTAGGGGGATTGATCAATAGCTTGAATACAGGTGAGAAGGTGAGTTTTCTGGGAATTAAAACTAAACTTTCAATCTACCTTAAAAACGAACGAGAAGCCGCAAGTGAAGGGACAGAAGAAACGAAGGAAGAGCCAGACGCACTGCAAGTTTCTGATACCGACGGTGGAGAAGAGGAAGAACAAGAAGAGTCTGACAAGAGCGAAACATCCATCTCTTTTGCCGAGATCGTACAGATACCAGTAAAGAAAATGGATGAGCTCCTGAACATGGTCGGAGAGTTGGTGATTGAGCGAGATAGGTTGATATCCTACTTCGGTGAGAATTCCAACAGTACATTGGAGTTTGAGGGGCTAAAGCGAATTTCATCTAATCTCCATTATGGCATTATGAATGCCAGAATGGTCCAGATGGGCTTCTTGTTTAACAAGTTTCATCGGGTACTTCGTGATGCAGCGGTTGCAGAAAATAAGGATGTGCAACTCAACCTAAAGGGCACAGAAGTTGAAATAGATCGTAATATTCTGAAGATCATCAGTGATTCTTTGGTGCATGTTGTCCGTAATGCCGTTTCCCACGGTATTGAAAAAGCAGATGATCGCAAGAACACCTCAAAACCACCTTTGGCTACGGTGACATTGGAAGCCAATTTGGAAAAAGACAATGTTGTTTTGTCGGTTTCTGATGACGGGAAAGGCATTGATGCGAGCATCATTCGAAAGAAAGTGATAGAGAAGAAGCTTGTCGCAAAAGATGCCGCTGAACAGCTGACAGACCAGGAAATCATCAGGTATATTTTTGAGCCTGGATTTTCTAGTGCCGAGAAGGTAACGGAGATATCAGGACGTGGAGTAGGGATGGATGTGGTGAAAAGATCGGTAGAATCCATCGGTGGTCAGGTTTTGATCAATACCGAAGTAGGAGTGGGGACTTCCATTCATTTAGTATTGCCCTCATCATTAGCACTAAAAGGCGCCCTGTTGTTTACAGTTTCAGAACAGGAGTATGCGATACCGTTAACTTACATAGATTCGGTTAGCTACGTTAAGAAATCTGAGATTCATAATCTAAGTAACAGCTTGGTGGTGAACTACAATGACTCCTCTGTTTCGCTTATTTTCTTGAGCGACATCTTTACTTCTAATTCAAGTGACTTTTCAAGCTCAGAGACCTTCCAGCAAAAGATGGAAAAAATAAGTGATAAGGAAGTCTTGAATGTGATCATGGCAAAGCATTCAGGAAGAAAGATTGGTTTGGTAGTAGACAAATTACTAAGACAAAAGGAAATCATTGAAAAGAAGCTACCTAAACCACTGGATTCAAGTAAGTTATTAAGTGGTTCAACAATACTCGGATCTGGAAGTGTATGTCCTGTCCTGGATGTTGCCTCCATCATGGATACATTTTTTCAATCAGCATTAAAAACGAAAGCGGTATAGCACCCATCTCAACAGACATAATAAGCGACGAAGAACTCACCGCGTTGATGCAGGCGATAAAGAATCGCTATGGCTTGGACTTTACCAATTACGAGCGAACCTCCTTGAAGAGAGGTATTGTGAGGCTAATGATGAAGCACAAGATGGAGACGATCATTGAGTTGTGGAGCATTGTGCTAAAGGACGACGAGTTCTTCAAGAATGCGATCGACGACCTATTAGTTAACCTTACCGAGCTTTTCAGAAATCCCGATGTATGGATCAAACTGCGCGAAGATGTCCTCAAGGGGCATACAGGTCATCAACTAAAGGTCTGGCATGCAGGCTGCTCTACTGGCGAAGAAGTCTACACAATGACTTTTCTCTTAGAGTCCATGGGGTTCTTGTTAAAATCAAGACTGACAGCCACGGATCTGAGCACCACGGCACTCAGTAAGGCGATCAAAGGCGAGTATTCACTTTTATTGCTGAAACAATACCTGATTCCATTTCTTAAATTTTTCCCCGACAAGAAAATGGAAGACTATTTTGATTTTAAAGACACCTATGCAAGCATCAAACCTCGTTATCAGACTAACATAAACTTCAAAAAGCACAATCTGGTGGCAGATCCGATGCCAGAGACATACGATATCATTTTTTGCAGAAATGTGATGATTTACTTTGATGATACCTTGAAAGAGCGTGTCTTAAGTCTCTTGCATAAGTCGCTCAAGCCTGGAGGGTTTCTCATCATTGGGTATTATGATATCATGCCGGACTTTGGGAAGGAGTACTTTGATATTTATGATGTGAAGACGAGGATTTACAAACGAAAATTGACCTAATCGACGCCTTATGAAGAAAGTTCTGATCGTTGATGATTCAACGTACATACGTAAAACAATACGGACGACTTTAGAAGAGAACGGCTTTCAGGTGGTAGGAGAGGCAGCAGATGGAGAGAAAGCCATAGATCTAGCATTGGAACTAGTGCCAGATATCATCACGCTGGATAACATACTGCCTGATATGACAGGTTTAGACGTTTTGAAAATTCTTCGAAAGCACGAAAACAAATTGTTTGTGGTTATGATCAGTGCGATTGGTCAGGAATCCTCTAAGGTAGATGCAGATGAGCTAGGCGCAAATTACTATTTAGTAAAGCCTTTGGACCATAAATTTCTGATCGAAATTCTGAACGAAATAGATCATGGCTAAAAAGGATTTGGACGAAAAAGAGGATTTTTAACCAATATTTAGCGTATTTTAAAGCGCTTAATTACAACCAACTAACTAAATGATACCCGATTTGAATGACAGCGAATTAAAAGTAGCCACCAAGTTAATTTTTGAGGGTTTGTCAATGGCAAAAGCCTCAATGGAGCAGATTTTGCAGAGCCCAATTAAACTTGAGCAGATTGAGTATGGGTCTTCTGACATGGATTTGAATAGGTTTGGAGGAGATGATTCGGAAGTCCATGTGATCAAGACAGAATTACTAGGCGAACTAAAAGGTACCAGCCATTTGATCTTCTCAGAGGAGGAGGTGAAAAAGCTTTATGAGTCTTCTCTACCGAAAAGTATCGTAGAAGATGATTCCAAAGAAAGTACCATAATGAAACTTGGTTTCCTAACGGAAATCGATAACATGGTTTCTGCGGCCGTAATCACGGAGTTTTCCAATTTTCTTAAAGTGGAGATTTACGGTAATGTCCCTTCCTTGAAGGTGATAAAAGCCGGGGAGATCAACAATTACCTGATTGAAGAAAGCAGTGAGCTTGAGCAAATTATTCACTTTAAGGCTGTATTTGAAGGAAAAGAACTAGACATTTGCCCAGATTTTATCTGGGTATTTCACAATAAATTCGTTGACAAGATCAAAGATCTTGTCGCAGAAAAATAAATTTTCATCAACCAAACTATAGAAAAATGAGCAAAACGGTTTTAGTTGTAGATGATTCAATCTACATGAGATCATTAATTAAAACAGCAATGGAGGGTGCTG
>CAZQJU010000005.1:0-70872 GCA_964593185.1 uncultured Roseivirgaceae bacterium | reverse complement strand
CATAACACAAATTTATTCATACACCTGTTTGACAAATAAAGAGAAAGTCCCGCTTCTGGCGGGACTTTTCTTTTTGTGATATGTTTAAAAGTCTTAGCGAATGCTAATACCCACTCCAGCAGTTAGTGTATTGTACTTCTGGATTGCATACTCAGCATGGAAAGTCAAAATCAATAGTTTCAGACGAAGACCGGCATTGATTCGTGGTGAGCTACCTCCATCAAAATCCAGTGAAATTGGATCGGATACCGTTTCAGACGTTTCCAATGCAGTGCCTGGTTCGTTCACGTAGGTATAATCTCCTTTCACGTCCAATGAACTTGACCCAACCACAAAACCAATTCCAATGTACGGAGTGATTACAGGCAGTGTTTTAGACACTACGCCTTGCAAAGTATAGCTTGAGGCACTGAGTTCTACACTTCCATCTGCCTGAAAATTGGGATCCGTGGATTCAAAATCGAATTCTGCAGAGAAGTTGGTGAAACCAAAGAAACCTGAAAAATCAAGTGGTATTTGCTTCAAACCAGGTACCCATTGCTTCAAATCGTGCATAATTCCAATGCCAAATAGCGAGATACTTCCATCGTCAAGTGTTCCAAAATCTGTTGCGTACCTTACTTTCAAATCGGTGTTTTTGGGAAGTCCAACGCCGAATTGCAATGTTGGGACTGGAAAACCTACCACGGGGAGGTCTGAAGCATCAAAGCCATCCAAAGCATCAAATCGTATTTCTTCCGTGTAGGTAATTGATTCACCTCCCCCTAAGTCCACTGTAGCATTGGCGGGGATGACAAGTGTGGAGCTGGCATCTCCACCAACAACCGAGGGAATATCAGTGGAGCCCGACTGAAGTTGAAGGTTGTTCCAACCTACACTGTTAAAATCAAACGTTCGCTCACTTGTAGGAATATTGGCAAGGTTAACCCCCAGCGTGAGATCAAATCCCAGGAGTTTGTGCGGTTTACCGGTGTTATACCAGCCGGCGCCCAACCCATTAGTAAAAGAAGCCATGACAGGCCCTGCGTATTGTTCAAAATAGAGTTCTGCGTCGGCAGCTCCAGCCTGCATTATCTGACCGAAATCTTGTGCTCTCAAAGGGAGAAAGGCAATCAGCGTAAGTAGTAGTAATGATGATAGTCTTTTCATGTCTATTGCTTGGTTAGTCAATTATAATACCTCCAAAATAAGGTTTTTTAGCTAATTCAATTGTAGAAATTAAGATGGATTGGCGGTTTTACTCTATTAGCATTGGGTTTTACGTAGATTCGTCACAATGAAGGGTCTCGTGATAAAGTCGACCGGTCTTTGGTATGAAGTAAATGTAGATGGAAAAACCAAAGTCGCACGTCTTAGGGGTAAATTGAAGCTTCAGGGAATGAAGTTGACCAATCCAATTGCTGTCGGTGATTGGGTGGAAATGGTGCCGCACAATCAAACGGCAGATGAATGGGTTATTGAAGAAGTGCTTCCAAGGCAAAACTACGTGATCCGAAAAAGCCCAAGAAAAAAAGGATTTGATCACATCCTTGCCAGCAATATCGATCAGGGTGTACTGATCGCTACCTTAAAAATGCCACGTACATCTACTGGCTTCATCGACCGATTTTTGATTTCATTGGAAGCTTTTCGAATTCCAGGAATCATCGTTTTTAACAAATCGGATCTTTTTGGTAAAAAGGAACGCGCACTTTTTGACGAGTTGAAATCCGTCTATGAAGCGATTGGGTATCAGGTCATGCTTTCAAGCTTCATTCAGGACTCACTTCAAGACCTAAGAGCTATTTTGAAAAACAAAATAAGCTTACTTTCCGGTCATAGTGGTTCAGGTAAATCTACCTTGATCAATAAATTGATACCTGGCGCAGGTCAGGAGGTAAATGAGGTATCTAACTTCGCGAACAAGGGAGTACATACAACCACCTTTGCTGAGCGCTTTGAGATGGACGAGGATACTGCAATCATCGACACACCGGGTATCAAAGAACTGGGATTGTCGGAGATCGTACCGGAAGAGTTGTCGCATTTTTTTCCTGAAATGAGAGCCCACCTAGGACAATGCAAATTTCACAACTGTCTACATGACGGAGAACCGGGTTGCGTGGTGAGGGATAATGTTGGCGTAACTATTTCAAGTAGACGCTACGAAAGTTACCTTTCTATCCTGCGAGGGGAAGATAATCGGAAGTAATCCCAACATAAATGGAGCATTGTCATTTACGCATCGCCTAAAAGGCGTAATTTTCAAGCAAGAAATGTAAACGTTATGAAAAGACTAGGTAAAGTAGGAATTGTCTGCTCCGTTTTTCTTTTGTTTAGTTCATGTGATGTACTACAAAGCGTAGCATCATTGCCGGGGACGGGAAGTTTGCCGCTCACGGAGAGTGAAATTATTCAGGGTTTAAAAGAGGCACTGAGTACAGGATTGGACAGTTCTGTGAAGACTGCTTCTGCAAACAATGGCTATCTTAGAAATGAGGCTATAAAGATCTTGTTGCCTCAAGATGTCTTGAATTTTAAGAATAAAATCGAGGGCAGCACTATAGCTTCTGCGGCCTACAAAACCTATGTCAGGAACTTTAATGGTGGAAAAGACCTATTCAACGAGTTGCTTACATCAATGAATCGAGGTGCTGAGAAAGCGGCTACCAAGGCGGGACCTATTTTTGTTGGAGCCATTAGGTCAATGAACATCAACGATGCTCGCGGCATCCTAAACGGGGGTGATAAAGCAGCCACGCAATACTTTCAGAGAACAACGTCTACAAAGCTCTTCAATGCATTCAATCCAGAAGTCAAGACAGCTTTGGACAATACAGGAGCAAGCAAAGTATACAAGACCACCTATGATTTTTTGTCTTATGACCCTGGGGGGTTGGGTCTTACCACTGTGGGTAAGCTATTGGATGTCTCCATTGAGCCAAGCTTAGATCAGTATGCCACCAACAAGGCAATTGATGGCTTGTTTCATTTGGTTGGTGAGGAAGAAACCAAGATCAGAGACAACCCATACAATTATGGGAAGCAAATTCTGGAGCGTGTCTTCGGGAATAAATAGTAGCCTAAAGTCTAAAAGCACAAGCGTAGAAAAGGAGGAATCAAGCTGAAATTGCCTTGCTTTAGGCAGTTTTTGATCTCGTACAGGCAGCGTCTTCTCAATGCAGCGTCCTCAAGCTTTGTCCGATTTAAGTGTTTGATTTTTTGGCAAACAGCCAACGTGCTTTCCTGATGAGTTGTTCGAAACCGAAATTGTCGTTTTGATAAGGAATTAGCAACATCACGTTTTTGCACCAGGATCTGATTGGTATATCCGTAGGCAAATTCTCGGCTCGATCTGATCCAAAAATCAAAATCTTCGTAGGACAAGTTTTCGTCATAGCCGCCTAATTGATCCAAGACGTCTTTTTTTATCATCATCCCTGGTGGAGAAATAAAGTACGTGTCGATAAGCTTTTGATAAAGATCACCCTCGGGCACCGTATCGGCAGTCGAGAAGTGCGAAGCGAGCGGAATGCCATCCTGGCTGATGTGTTGCACATTGCAGAACTCCACACCGATCTGCTTCTCTTCAAATGTTTTGATACCAACCTCAACACGGTTCGAAAGGAGCACGTCATCAGCAGCTAGATCAATGATGTATTGACCTGTCGCACTTTCAAGTCCGCTATTAAAAGCTTTACAGTTTCCAATGGGATGGGGAATATCAATGAATTTCACTGAAGATGCTGAAATCAGTTCACGAATGATTTCTTTGCTAAGGTCAGCGCTGCCATCGTCCACTACAATGAGCTCAATGGTTGGGTACGTTTGGTTTAGCACAGAGTAAATGGCGTCTTTCACAAAGGAAGCCTGATTGTGGCACAAACAAATAACCGTAACCTTTGGGGTGTTCATTGTCTCAATGATTTGTAGAACGTTGGTTTATGAGTTTCTTGAGCACCCATGCGCCCCTTGAAAAGCCGCAGCGTCTCTTGTGGATGACCCTCAAAAGACGAAACACCTAGATCGAAGAATTTGTACCCTTGATGACGGTAATGATTGACCATCCCAGCAATCAAAAGCACCATGGGACTATGAGACCTGAATAGCGGACTTGTGCCTGCCAGGTAATAGTATGCGATCGAGCCTGTTACATTCATGGTAATACAGACTGCAGATAATTTGCCTGCTCTTTGGACACTAAAAATCTCGTAGGAACCGGGAAGTTGTGAGGTAAGTTGTTGCAGTTTTTCAAACGAAACATTGATTTCAAGACCCTGTACTTGCCTGCAAATAGTCAAGAACTGATGTGCTAATTCAAGGTCAGAAATTGGGATTTTGTGGAATTCAAAACCATCCCTCTCAAGGGATTTAATCTTTCTTTTTTGTGTGTCATGAATTTGATCTTCCCAATTGTCTGATAATACAATATGTTGATTTATGTCGTTGTATTGAAGATGGTATCCAACCTTTGTAAGTTCAGTACTGTCTACAAAGTCGGAATAGATCGAGGGGGGGTGTTTTATGTAGAGTTGGTCCACTTTTTGTTTTTGCAACGCGTTAGTAACCTCTTTTTCAAATGCGGAAAGTAGGTTGGTACGAAGTTCGCTGAGCTTCAGAAAGGAACCGAATGGACTCTTTTCAATACTGCGGGCAACTGCATCTTTAATGGAAAAGGGGACCAGAAAGTGATCATTTTTGAAGATGTGAAGATTAGGGTGTTGCTGGGACTGAAGGTACGTTTTGGTTAAATAGGTGACCGGAGAGGTTAGGTCTAAACTACTTGGGTTGGTAAATTTTTGGAAGTCCATCGGTCACATGAAACTAATGTTCAAATAATCTTTTTATCTAAAGTAAGCCCTATAACTTGCCTCATTGAAACGCTAAATAAGGTTCAAAACTTGAAAAACGCTACGACTCTTTTTCTCTTATTCTTAAGCTTGCAAGTATCGGCTCAAGTCTTTGATCGTGGAGAGGTTCAGCGCTTGGTTAAGCTTGGAGCTGAGCAAATTTACAATTCCGATCAGGACTCTGCCTATTACTATGCAAAGCGTGTTGAGAGGTTGGTGCAAGATCATCCTGTTGTACCCCTTATGCGTGGAATGGCAATTCTATGGGCAAACATTCCTACGATTTCAGAAGACTTGTTTGCAGAAATGGAAAGTAAGCTCGATTCGGCGATTTCATTGGCTCGGGAAAGAGATCCGGATCTCCAAGATCCCGAGATGATATTCTTTGCGATGTCAGCGCATGGGTTGTTGGCAGAGTATTATGCAGACCAAGAATATCTTATGAAAGCCGTTGGTGAGGCCAATAGAGCTTATGGGCTTCTAAAAGAAGGGTTTTCGTTGGTGGATGAATTTCCTGAATTTCTGTTTACAACAGGTCTGTACAATTACTTTATCGAGAAGTATCCTGAGAAACATCCGATTTACAAACCCTTTGTCTGGTTTTTCAAAAGTGGTGACATGGAACTAGGGCTGAAACAATTAGAGAAGGCCTCCCAAACCTCTATTCTTACGGATGTAGAAGCACACGTCTACCTAAGCTATATCTACCTTCGATATGAAGATAAACCCCAATTAGCCCAGAAGCACTTATCGTTTCTATGTGAGAGGTACCCAAATAATTTTTACGCCAAAGCAAAATACCTTGAATCATTGGCTAACACGGAAGACTTTAAGGGGGCACCTCTTCAAATGATCTATGCGTTGCTACGGCATCCCAGCCCTTATTATAACCTTGCGGGCTATGTATTTCTTGGATACTATGAGGAAGTGGTTATCCAGAACAAAGAAAAGGCTGAATTTGCATACCGAAAAGGGCTCAAATTTGGAGAAGACATTCCTCATCACGGTGAATACTTCAAGGGGTTTGGCTACCTAGGACTAGGTCGATTACTTGAAGAAAAAGGTGAAGATGCAGAAGCAAAAGAGATGCTTGAGTTATCCTTGAAGTATGCTGAGACCACTCAGATTTCGACAGAGGCCAAGAAGATACTCTCTGAAATTTGAGTGCTTTCTATACCATCGTGAATTCAGTAGAAAGCCTTGTGAAGGAGAAGGGTAGCAAGTTCATTGGACTCGCCCATCCGGTTCAATCGGAAGAGGAAATTAAGGTTTTGTTGGAGGGGATAAAGCGTAAATACCGTGATGCTCAGCACCACTGTTATGCTTGGATGCTTGGTTTGGAGCAGTCAGTCATACGTACGCATGATGATGGAGAACCTTCACACTCCGCTGGAGACCCAATATTGGGGCAAATAAAATCGTACGGACTTACCAATGTCCTGGTCGTTGTGGTACGGTACTTTGGCGGGACAAAACTAGGTGTGGGTGGATTAATAAGTGCCTACAAAATGGCCTCCGAGGAGGCACTCAGTAAGGCTCAAATGAAGCAAATCTTTGAACGAGTTGAGGTAGTTTTTACCTTTGAATACCCTCAGCTAAGCACGGTGGAACGCCTAATCACTGATTTCTCGATTGAAGTCAGTGAACGAATCTTCTTAGAGGCTTGTAAAGTAGTAGGTAAGCTCAAAAAGGACGACCTTACGCGATTTGAGCAGCGCACAAAAGATTTTTTTAACATCGCAATAACGACGCTATCATGAATGTTTCTGGAGAATTCAAGACCCTTTTTGCGAGAGATTTAGGGAAGCTTAAGGAAGAAATAAACTTGTATGCCAGTGAGGAACAGCTTTGGATTACGGATGGAGAGATTAAGAACTCAGCCGGAAACTTAGCAATGCACCTATGTGGTAATCTACAGCATTTCATTGGGCATGTACTCGGAGGATCAGCGTACGAGCGTGATCGAGCATTTGAATTTAATGGGAGGATGACAAGAGAAGCGTTGGTAAGTGAAGTGTTGAAAACCGAGGAAGCACTGATTGGATATTTTGAGACCGCATCCGATGAAGATTATAGTGCTGACTATCCACTAGAAGTATTTGGGTACAAAATGTCCAATCTTCATTTTATCATGCATCTGATGGGACACCTGAACTACCATCTTGGACAAGTCAATTACCACCGTCGAATTCTCGGAAAATAATTAATCGTCCGATTATTCGGATTTATCTAAGCCAAAGCACTGATCACCGAATCTTGCAACCGAACTGTGATTTTTGATCTAACCTTGAGTCGTGATCAACAAAGAATTAGAAATAGATCAAAGACATTAAAGATTATCCATAGCTGGTTGAATTAGAACGGAGTTGCTTTGGTGAGGGCGCTCCGTTTGCTTTTTTATGGCCCTCTAGTTTACGACCACGGCGGTATCTGCACTAACCCCCACCAATCCAAAGTACCCCAACACCGTTTCGTCTTCTGAATCAGCGTTAAAGCTTAGATTACCAATAACCTGTGCTGGAGTAGTGCCTGAGGAGGTCCCCAGTGAGGTGATTTGGGATTTTAAAAGATTGAGGTAGTTAAAGGCTTCACTACTAATCGATTGAAATTGTACCACCATCTCGTCTCCACTGGCATAGCCAAACGACCTGAAGTCATTGGGTATTAGGTTTCCATCAAAAAAACGATCATCTTGAATTGTGATGGATTCAAAATCCGTGAAGGGAAGGTCATTTTTGAAAAACCTCCATCGGTAGTAGTTACGTTCGCCATCCGGGTCTATAGCGATAATTCGGGGAAAAAAGACACGTATTTGTTGGTTCGGATTATCTGGGTCATTTTCTTCAAAAGAGTCAATAAAGAGTCGGTTAAGTACGACAATTTCAGGCGCAGTCTCCCACTCGGATCTTATTTCCCTTCCATCTTCAAGTTGAACCCGTACTCGATAGTCGGTGCCAGAAGCAGCTGAAAACTGCTCAGCAGAAAGGTAAATGCCATTGGCGGTATATAGGTATTGAAATGTTTGACCACTTCTGGATTGCACAATAACACTGGCGTCTTCGATGAGCGCTACTTGTTCTGCACTATTGAAGCTATTGGATCGTGTAAGTCTGACGTACTGGGTTTCCTGCGTACTCGTCAGCCAACCCTCCACGGTGATCAGGTTTGTGGCATTAGGAAGCTCTACACTGACAACCTCTTCAACCCCAATATTGATCCGCTCACATGCGAAGAGAAAGGTCAGGGACAATAGGGTACAGATCTTCTTCATTAGAATTTAAAGTTGTACGTTAGGGCAGGGATGACCGTTCCAAAAATTGAGTATTGAACGATTTCGCCAATTCCAGGATTGATTTCAGATTCTCTGAAGAAATAGGAGTAAGCATTTTTTCTCGCATACACGTTGTAGATTGTCAGTATCCAGTAGTCTTGATTTTTGCGCTTGGTCCCACGCTTGGTTGTAGCTCTTCCTTTTAATCTCATGGAAAGGTCCAGGCGATGATAGTTGGGTATTCTTTCATTGTTTCGTGTGGAGAAGCCCGGCACCAGATTGTCTTCGAAAATGTATTTATCCGTAGGCAAAGTCACAGGAATGCCGGTATTGAAGATGAAGTTTGTAGAAGCGCTTAAACGATCCGATATATCCAGGTTCCAGGATGTTGAGAAGTCATGAGTCTTGTCAAAGTTCTCCGGTATAAAGAGGTCTTGGTCATTTTCAATAATCCTACTTTCAGCACGGGAGAGGGTATAGCTAAGCCATCCTTGGAGTTTACCTCGTTGCTTGCCCAAATAAATTTCCCACCCATATGCTCTGGCATTGCCTATAATCAATTCGGTTTCAATGTTTTCGTTAAACACGAGGTCAGCTCCGTTTCTGTACTGAATATTATTGGTGATATCCTTGTAATAGATTTCCGAAGAAAATTGCCACTGATCATCCTTGAAATTCTTGTAGAGTCCTAAGGAATACTGATCTGAAACCAAAGGAGGGATGTAGTCGTCGGTCAGTTTCCAGATGTCTGTAGGAGCTGGCGAAACCGTATTAGAGATCAAGTGGATGTACTGCGCATTCCGAGAAAATGCCGCTTTAATGGAAGACTTTTTATTGATTTTCCAGTTGATTGCAAGTCTGGGCTCGAATGTGCTGAAGGAATTTATGAGTTCTCCGTTTGCAAACGTGATCGTGTCAGTAATTGCTGTATCTGAGGGAATATCATTTCGATAACGGAAAACCTCATCCGGTCCAAAGTTGTGTAAGGTACTGTACCTGAAACCATAATTTACGTTCACCTTTCCTACCTCAAAGCTGTGACCTAGATACACGGCAGACTCCAAACCTCTTTCCCTTTCCAACTCTATGATGTTCGTACTGCTTGCATTGGGATCAAAAGGCTCTCTGGACCCTGGTAGGAGATTGTGATAGGTGCTGTGCAGACCAAAAGTAATTTCATTGGAGGTTTCAAAGGTGTAGGCAAAATCAGCCTTTAGGCCGATATCTCTTATCCTGGATCTTCCAATGAAGGCGCCCGGTTCTTCGTCATTTTCAACCCGATAATTGAATTCTGATACGAATAGCGCGATGTTTGAGAAGAGCTGAGGGCTGTATAGGTGACTCCATCTAAAATTTGCAATTCGATTCCCCCAGTTTCGAATCGAATTAAGGCCTACACTGTTTCGGTCGTTTCCATAATATCCTGACAGATAAAACTGATTGGATGTATTAGGACGAGTGTTCAATTTGATGTTCAAATCTTGAAATCGATTCCTACTCCTCAAGACGGACCGACTGCCAAAATCTGAGATTGACAGATTTAGCAAACTTTGGCGTCCGCTAATCAAATAGGAGCTCTTTCCTTTCTTTATGGGACCTTCGGCTAACCCTCTTGCGGAGAGAATACCTATTCCGCCTGAATAGCTTGCCTTTTGGTTATTGCCTTCCTTCTGCCGTACTTCGATAACGGAGGAAGCCCTTCCACCGTAAGAGGGGGGGGAGTATCCTTTCATGATCCTAATGTCATTTACCGCTTCGGGGTTGAACACAGAGATTAGCCCGAAGAAATGATTGGGGTTGTATATCGTGGCCTCATCGAGGAGCGTGAGATTCTGATCTACTGCACCTCCTCTAACGTGAAACCCACTTGCGTCCTCGCCAATAACTTTAATGCCCGGCTGCAATAGTGCATTTTGAATTACGTCCACTTCACCAAAGAGGTAGGGTACTTGCCCGGCAGTTTCGTTAATGTAGATTTTATTGATGGACGGAATGCCTTCGGTCACGAAGTCGTTACTGGCTTGTGCATTAATCTCTACTTCGTCCAGCTTAGTCACCGAGGAAGCCAAGGCCAACTTCAGGTATACATTTCTATCTAATTGTACGTCTGTCCGATACGTGGAGTACCCCACATGCGAAACCACAACTTCATAGTCTGATTCAAAGAGCGTAATGGAAAAGTATCCATATCCATTCGTGGTGGTTCCGGACTTGCCCCCTGTAATTTGCACTGCAGCCCCAATAATGTGCTCACCCGTTTCCATGTCCTTCAACACGCCGTTGATTGTGTATGACCTTGGCGTGTAGGGTCCCAGGATTATCTGTTCATTTTGTATGTTGAATGTCAAGATTTTTGCTGCGGCCAACTCATCAAGCATGTCCTTCAGCGACTGACCTTCAGTACATTGGATGGTGTAATTTGGGATTCTATCTCGACTGAAGGCGAGCTTAACGTCTTTTTGGACGGAATCCAATACTTGCAGGAGTGGGAAACTTCCGGAAAATCCTATCTGATAGTCCCTTGAAGTCTGCGCATAAGAAACCAGAAATCCACAGAGGGAAAAGAATAAAAATGTAAGTACTTTAGTTCGCGTGCCACCCACGCTACAAATAAAGTATTAAGCTGACGGACTATTAACAGCCTTTTCCTGAAATTTTAACGGTGTTGTCTTTTAGTTTGGTTTTTACATCCAAAATGGATTCAAGCAGCAGCAAAACCTCTTCCAATGATCGCCCATTGATTGATGCTGATACCCGACAAGACTTAAGGTTTTTATTGGCAAGCTTAAATTCTACTTCGTAGTAGCCACTCAACTCATTGAGCACCTCGCCAAAAGGAGTATCCTCGAATTTGAAGGTGCCGTTTCTCCAACTCATGATGTTGGCGTCTGGAACATCTTTGATGCTCACCGTATTGGTCACTTTGTCAAATACGGCTTGCTTCCCTGCCTCTACAGGCGTCTCCTCTCCGTCCTTTTCAAATGCAACTAAACCTCTATCCACGTAGAGATGCACTTCATTTTCGGATGTTACCAGATTAAAGGCTGTTCCCAGTACTTTCACATCAACTCCATTTGCATTGATAACGAAAGGTTTCTTACTTTTTTTGATATCGAAATAAGCCTCACCGGAAAATTCAACGTCACGGCTTAAACCGAATTTTTCAGGATAAGAAAATTCAGATGCAGCATTTAGGAATCCGGTGGAACCATCCGGGAATGTAACCAGTACTTTCTCGGCTCCGGACGCAACCTGAATCTGGTCTGGATCTACGTTGAAGAAATAAACGGAGAATGCTGTGGTCGCAATGATCGCGATGCTGGCTGCAATCTTGAGCCAGACGGCTTGCTTTTTGGATTTATCGGTTGCCATACGCTGAGCCAGCTGATCCCAGGCTTTATCCGTATTGACCTCCGGACAATTGATGTCTGAATGCTGGAAAAGAAAATCTACGAAACCATCTTGCTCAGATGCCGTATCTTTTTCTTCATACTTGAGGTGGTTATATCGCTTCAGTTCGTCGCTCATTTCACTAGCATGTCAACAACAACAGGTTGTACCCCTAAAAATTTCACAGTTTTTTTCAATTCATCGTTTCTTTATATCTGAAATAAACTTCTTCAAGGGATTCTCTAAGTTTTTTAAGCGCAATTCCCATTTGGTTTTCCACCGTTTTTTTTGAGAGATCCAGCTCTTCAGCGATTTCTTCGTACGTCATCCCGGCATTTCTGCTCAGGATGAATATTCGCCTACATTTCTTGGGCAAAGCGTCAATGGCCTTCTGAATGTATCGTTTTAACTGATCGTTTTCACCTTCGTCTTTTCGTGGATTGTTTACGCTCAGCATGACTTCACTAATATCCGCCATGGATTGTTGTTTGGGCAATTCAAGTTTGATGTAGTTGAGGCACTTGTTCTTGACCGCGGAATATAAATAGGTTTTTAAGGTGGTTTGGATTTCAATCTTTCTGCGTTTCTCCCAGATATACAAAAAAACCTCCTGTGCCATTTCTTCGGAGATGGACGGATCTCTCACATAGGTAAATGCAAAGCGATGTAGTTCTTTGTAGTACTTTTTGAATATAACCTCATAAGACGGTAGGTCACCACCTTTTACTTTTTCGAAAAGTATGAGATCAGAATCCTGCGACATTTATTGAGAGATTGAGTTGGTTATGTCAAAGAAAAGGTTGATCGACTGTGAGGTCGGACTAAAGAAGTTGCTACTATGAAATGTGATGATCATATTTTCTTCTGGAACGAGGTAAATCGATTGACCTGTCTCACCTACAAAATAGGTTACATCTCTCAAGTCTAAGCCGGAAGAATTTTGTGCATTTGAGTCCATAAACGACCAGAAATAGCCCGTTGTGTTTCTAAAGAATGAAGTTGAAAATTGATGCTGTCTGCTGAGGGCATCTTTTACAAGATTGGAGTTAATGAGTGTGCGACCCTCCCAGAACCCTTCTTGGAGAAATAAATAGGAGATTTTGGTAAAATCCAGCATCGAAAGTTGATAGCCATCCCCACCATTGTAGTTTCCACTGGCATCTTGTTCCAGAGGCGGGTGATCGATGGCAAGCGGAGCAAAAAGCTCTTCTTGAACATAATCGTTGAAATCCCTTCCCGTAGCATTTTGAATTATTCTTGCAATCAGGATACCATTGGCAGTATTCCGGTTGTAGATTCCAACGCCAAAAAGTGTCTTGGTTAGGAAGTATCTCAACCAGTCGTCCTCTGATTTCATGATCTCGTAATCGTTGTCCGTAAACCTGATCTCATTCCAAGCCAAACCCGTTCTGTGCGTGAGCACATCTTTTACTTTGATATTTCTTTTCGTAGGGTCTGCTTGAAAAATGGAACTGTATTCCGGGAGGTAGGTATGGATGCTATCTTCAACCGAGATGAATCTCTGGTCAATCGCTACTCCGAGGGCTGCAAGCGTAATGGATAGCCCTAATTTTCCGATACTCTTAGTGGTGGATCTACTAAGTTCTCCGGAATAATAGTTTTCGAAAACCAGTCGGTTATTCTTTACGATCGTTAGCCCTTCGACGGTGCCATACGCCTCATCTTGGATCAGAATTCGATTGTTTATGTTCAATAAGAGCTCTTGATCCAGTCGTTGATTTTTCGGCAGGTCATACTCCCAAATCTGTTGATCAGGAGGAATTTCTTCGCTCAAGTAGCATGCAGAACAGAGGAGTGATATAACGAAAATCTTCTTCATCATGAAAACAGCGTGTAATTACCATGCTGGTCCGAAGCGGGCGTCGGTTTAATTAATGAAACATCATTGAGGTCAATATCCATTATTCTTGGACTTACCGTATGTGATTTTAAATTGTCCACGGTCTCTCGAGTAAGTAAGGCCTCCAATTCCGACATGTCTTCTGTTTCAAGCCATCTTCTGGTGGAGGTCACATCCATGATTAAGGGCATGTCCTCTTGAAATTCACGAACCGATTCATTGGCCTGGCAGGTGATCATGATGAAAGAATTGTCATCTTCGTTCTCTTCCCATAGACCCGCAACACAGAAAACTCGTTTGTCCGGATAGAAAAAATAATGTGGTATCTGTTGCTTTTTCGCCACTTTCTTCCAGATGTAGAACCCATCCATTGGGATGACGCAACGATGGTTTTGCAGCTTTTTTTTGTATGATGATTTGCTGAGCACAGAGTCGATTGGCAGATTGAAAAATTTTGGACTCATGGCCTTATTATTAGTCCAATTTGACATTAACCCCCATTTCTGGAAACTTAATCTGTCCCTGGACCTGTTAACAATTACCGGTAAATTATGACTTGGTGCTGCATTGTATTGGATGTGATATGCTTCAGGTATTTCTACTCCCAAAACAAGCGCGAGTTCATCAGGCTGAAGTGTAATGGTATACCTGTCTAGCATCGATGGCAATTTAACACCAGAATATCGGTTCCTCAATGTTAGATTTAGTTGAGATAGCTGATTTTTATTTTGTTGGATGGGTTAATTTTGAATGAATAATCTTAAAAAGACGATTAATGGCAGAAGTAATACGAATGCCCAAGATGAGCGATACCATGGAAGAGGGGGTGATCGCCTCGTGGTTGAAGCAAGAAGGTGACGAGGTGAGCTCAGGGGACGTACTAGCAGAAGTAGAGACCGACAAGGCTACAATGGAGTTGGAGTCCTATCAGGATGGGGTGCTACTTTACATTGGTGTAAAAGAAAAAGAGTCGGTTCCGGTAGACGGTATTCTAGCTGTGATCGGAGAAAAAGGGGAGGAGTACCAATCATTGTTGGGAGAAGCTACCTCTTCAAATGGCAGTGCAAGCGATGCTGCACCGGCTGCTGCAGCCGAACCTGCGACCCCGGAAGCAAGCAGTCCAATTGATACAAGCAACATCAAGGCGACCATCATTCGAATGCCTAAGATGAGCGATACGATGGAAGAGGGGGTAATTGCCTCTTGGTTGAAAAAGGTCGGTGATGCCGTAGAGTCTGGAGATATTCTTGCAGAGGTAGAAACGGACAAAGCAACCATGGAATTGGAAGCTTATGAAGATGGAACACTTTTATATACGGCAGTAGAAGCTGGCAATGGAGTACCTGTTGATGGTGTTATCGCGATCATCGGTGAAGGCGGTGCTGATTTTCAGGCGTTGCTAGATGCCGAAAAGGCTGGTGGCGCAGCAGCTCCAACGCCACCGCAGGAAACCTCGGCTCCGGAGGTGAAAAATGAGCCAGCACAGGCAGCACCTGCAAGTGCAGCGGCTACCACTACAATTTCGGAGAATGGAAGAGTAAAAGCGTCTCCGTTAGCTAAAAAAATTGCTACAGATAAAGGGATTAACCTCTCAGAGGTATCTGGAACAGGTCCTGACGGAAGGATCATAAAGAAAGACGTTGAAAACTTTACCCCTTCTGCTGCTCCTGCGAAAGCAGACGCACCAGTAGCGGCACCGATTCAACTTCCTTCTATTGTTGGACAAGAAAATTCAGAGAAGGTGGAATTGTCCCAAATGAGAAAGGCAATTGCCAGAAGACTAAGCGAAAGCAAGTTTTCTGCTCCTCACTTCTATCTCACCATGGAGATCAACATGGACAAAGCTATTCAGGCTAGAAAGTCCATGAATGAAGTGTCACCTGTTAAGATTTCTTTCAACGACATGGTGATTAAGGCCGCAGCTGCAGCTTTAAGGAAGCATCCTAATATCAATGTGACGTGGGGAGGTGATCACTTGGTACGCCATGATCATATCCACATTGGGGTTGCTGTTGCAATACCTGACGGTTTAATTGTCCCTGTGGTTCGATTTGCAGACAATAAGCCGCTTTCTCACATCTCAGCAGAGGTGAAAGAACTTGCACAAAAGGCGAAAGACAAAAAGCTCCAACCGGAGGAATTTTCTGGAAATACGTTTACCATTTCAAACCTAGGTATGTTTGGGATAGAGGAATTTACTGCGATTGTTAATCCACCTGATGCCTGTATCATGGCTGTTAGTGGAATCAAGGAAACGGTCATTGTTGAAAATGGGGAAATGAAGCCTGGGAATGTAATGAAAGTGACCATGTCATGTGATCACCGAGCCGTAGACGGAGCGGTAGGGGCAGCCTTCCTTGTGACCTTCAAAGAGCTACTGGAAGATCCTGTTAGAATTTTAATCTAAGAAGTTTGAAAGCACCCTGAACTTGTTGCAGGGTCTTTTGTTTTTATAGACACTGAAACTAAAATCAGTGCTCACTTTATTATGCAGAAAATCAAATCTACAACTGTCCTGGCGGTAAAGCACAATGGAAAAGTTGCCATTGGAGCAGACGGTCAAGCAACGTTGGGAAATACAGTAGCAAAGTCCAATGTCAAAAAGATTCGCAAACTCAATGACGGTAAAATCGTCACAGGTTTTGCAGGATCTACAGCAGATGCCTTTACACTTCTAGATCGTTTTGACGAAAAGTTGAGCAATTACTCAGGTAACCTGAAGCGTGCAGCCGTAGAACTGGCAAAGGACTGGCGAACAGACCGTTATCTTCGGAGATTGGAGGCGATGATGATTGTTGCCGATAAGAGCGAGATTCTCGTGATCTCAGGAACTGGTGACGTCATTGAGCCCGATGACGATCTTTTAGCCATCGGATCAGGTAGTGAATATGCCCGTTCAGCTGCCTTGGCACTTAAAAAGCATGCACCACAACTTTCCGCGGAAGAGATGGTGAAAGAAGGCCTGACCATTGCAGCCGATATCTGCATCTATACCAACCACAACCTAGTAATAGAGGTGGTGGAGTAAGGTGCTAACTACTCTTTTCTCTGCGGTTTTGCTCTTGGCGCTTTGATCTTAAAGTCGGTTGAAGTTTCGTTGCCACCAAGCGATAGCCTTAAGACATAATCTCCACTGGTAAGATAGTATTTCTCATTGTCGGCAATTTTATACGCTTCGGCAGAATCTTGGTCAAGAAGTTCCTTGAAGGACTCATCTGTCTCTAAGCTTACGGTGGCGTAATTCATTCCTTTGTCCGCGCTAAGTTCCTCTGAAGAAACTACCGTATCGCCTTTGAGTATTTCAACCTTCCCTTGTCTTGAAGCATTGGAGTGAAAAACAAACGATAATTCCGGTTCATTGTACGCTGCCCAGACACTCCACCGAGTGCCCCATCTTGTGGAATAGGTGACCTCCTCAATTGGAAAAATATGCAGCGAATTTGCTAAAACCTCAGCTGTAACATTCTGTATTTGAGAGACATCTCCGATATAGATACCTCGTCCATGAGTACCCAAGATCAGCTCATTTTCTCTTGGGTGCACAACCAAGTCATGGACAGGCGTGTTGGGTAGTCCCGCTACAAAGGCTTGATAGCTAGCCCCTCTATCAATGGAGACATAGGATCCATGATCAGTACCTACGTACAGGATGTTTTCGTTGACAGGGTCTTCCTTGATTACGTTTACGGGTTCTTTGGGGAGATTCCCCGATATTTCTTTCCAGGAGACACCATAGTCGTCACTCCTGTAGATGATGGATTCAAAATTGTCCCAGCGATATCCATTAAGAGAAGCATAAACCCTCCCTTCCTGGTGAGCGGAAGCGGCGACCGAACTAATCCAAAAGTTAGGCCTTAGGTTTTCAGATACGTTAGTCCAGGTGATGCCGGCGTCTTTAGAAACATGGATAAGCCCATCGTCGCTTCCCACGTAAAGCAAGCCAAATCGTATCGGGGACTCTGCTATTGAAGTCAGCGTTCCATAGCTGACATCTCCTTTTTTACCTCCATTGGTCAGGTCGCCTGAAAGTGTTTCGAAATCATCACCTTGATTCATGGATCGGTGAAATCGGTTACTCCCGAAATACACGATGTCCTGATTGTGTCTTGAAAGTAAGATGGGGGCTTCCCAGTTCCATCGAAACGGAGCTTCACCCAATTCATGCTTAGGTGTAATGTACGCTCTTGTGCCAGAGGAGGTGTTCAATCGGAAGTAGTTGCCAAACTGGTATCCCGTGTAGACCGTTTCGTTGTCTCGGGTGTCAATGGCCACTTGCATCCCATCTCCTCCCATCAATCGTTCATATGGATAATTTCCCTCCTGATACCATCTTCTTGAGTAGACATAATTGCTTGGCCCTTTCCAAACACCATTGTCCTGCAGTCCCCCATAGACATTGTACGGTTTGTCCATGTCTACAGCGATCGCATAAAATTGACCTACCGAAGGCGAATTGCAATTGGTCCAGTTAGTGCCTGAATCAAAACTGATATATACCCCGCCGTCATTTCCCAGAATTAGGTGGTTAGAATTCTCCGGATTGATCCACAAGGCATGATGGTCCACGTGAACATTGTCCTCATTGATACTCTTGAAGGTCTTTCCTCCGTCCTCTGATCGAACAATTGGAACGCCCATTGTGTAAATAATGTCTGGGTCATTCGGATCTACTCGGACCTGCCCAAAGTAATAGCCGTAGGAGTAAATCATGTCTTCGATGTAGCCTTCATGCGTCTTGGACCAGGTCAAGCCGGCATCGTCAGACCGATACATTTCCCCACCTTTTACAGGCGTATCAAAAAGAAGTGAGTTTGCATCTTCGACATAGGACACTAAATCCAAAGGGGTGACCTTACCCTTTTCAACATCCTTTTTAATAGCTATTGCATTGTATTCACTTGGGAACCCGTATTCGTCCAGATACTTGTTGATAACCTTGTTTTCAAGGTCGAGAAATGTGTCGTTTGACATGTCTCTAAGGGCTTCTTTGGTCAGTCCAGGCTCATCTTCTGAATCTTTCGCTCGGCGATCTTGATTATCAAGAATAGCGTAAACGATATTGGGATCTGATAGTGCAAAGGACAGTCCGATTCTACCGGAACCTTTGGTGTCCGGGAATCCTGCATTGTCGGAAAGTTCACTCCAGCTGCTTCCGCCGTCCTCGGTCCGGTAAATGGCTGTTCCGGGACCGGCATCCTCGAAGTTCCAGGCTTTACGATCCTTTTCCCATGCAGCAGCAAGCAACACGTTGGGATTTTCCGGGTGTAGCACCAGATCTACAAATCCGGTTCTGTTGTCCACAAAGAGCGTTTTGGTCCACGTAGCCCCGCCATCCATTGATTTATAAATGCCACGGTCACTATTCTCAGAGTACAGATGTCCCAATACCGCAACCCATACGATTTTTGGTTCAGTTGGATGAATTAAGACTCTGCCAATGTGGTGCGATTCGGAAAGTCCGATGTGTTCCCAGCTTTCGCCATTATTTTCGGATTTGAACATTCCATAGCCAGAGTAGGAAGATCTGCTGGAGTTGTTTTCTCCGGTGCCAACGTATATAATGTCGTTTACCCAATCGACAGCAATGTCACCAATGGTCATAACAATTTGATTGTCAAAGAGGGGTGTGAAGGAGGTGCCATTGTTCTTGGTTTCCCATAGTGAACCAGACGCATAAGCAACGTAAAAGTGGAGTGGATCATCAGGGTCAACCTCCAGGTCTACCACTCGTCCACTCATGACGGTAGGACCAACGTTCCTGAAGGGAAGGTTCTTAAATAGTGACTGTTGCTCAAGTTTCAAACGCTGCTTATATCCCTGCCATCGATCTTCTGCCACTGTCGCTTCAGGCATGGCATTGTACTGCTTTTTGCGTTGAGCGAATGAACCAATTGCCGCGACAAGCGATAGAAATAGTAGGAAACTCTTCATGGGTTGATTTTTTAAATAGGTCAGTAAGTATAATCTTTAATGCTTGTTTAACCAACCACGTCAAAACGCTAATACCGAATAAATTCATGGTCACGATCTATCATAATCCAAGATGCCGGAAAAGTAGGGAGACCCTGCAGTTACTGGAAAATGAAGGGGCTCAAATTGTCATAAAAGAGTATTTAAAAGAACCTCTTTCAAAGGAAGAGTTGTCTGGATTGGTTGATTTGCTGAAGATCAAACCATTCGACTTGATTAGGAAAAACGAAGATGTGTACAAGGCAAATTTTAAGGGCAAGGACCTGAGCGACGAAGAATGGTTGGAGGTGATGATTACGTATCCAAAGCTGATGGAGCGACCCATTGTTTTATCCGGAAATAGCGCGGTAATTGGCAGACCGCCCGAAAATGCATTAACCATCTTATGAAGGCGGTATTGGTCAACTCACTTACGGGTCCAAAAGATCTGGTAGTCGGTGATCATCAAATCGATGCGCCAGGACCTAACCGTGTTTTGATGGAGGTGAAGTATGCTGGAGTAAACTTTCCAGACATTCTGATTACTCAAGGGAAATATCAATTTCAACCGGATAGACCTTTTTCCCCGGGTGGGGAAGTTGCAGGGATTATTAAGGCCGTTGGAGCGGGGGTGACTGGATTTCAGCCTGGAGATCGAGTGGTTTCCGGAACCACCTGGGGTGGTTTTGCAGAAGAGGCACTCGGTTTTGATTTCAATACGCACCATGTACCGGATGAAGTATCCTTAGAAGACGCTGCTTCTGTTTTGATGACACATGGAACAGTCATCCATGCACTGCAAGATCGAGCAAATCTAAAAGAAGGGGAGACCCTAGTGGTCCTTGGAGCTTCAGGAGGGGTTGGCACTGCAGCCATTCAGCTTGGTAAAATCCTTGGGGCAAATGTCATCGCGCTTACTTCATCGAGCGAAAAGGCTACGTTTTGCCTTGAAGCAGGTGCTGATGAGGCGCATCTGTATACGTTAGAAACACTAAAAGAACAGATCAAAACGTTGACAAAAGGTAGAGGGGCAGATGTCATCTTTGATCCTATCGGTGGAGATTTTGCAGAGCAAGCGTTTAGAGGAATTGCTCCCAGAGGCCGGTACCTGGTCATTGGGTTTGCGACAGGAAAAGTACCCGCAATACCTTGGAACTTACCGCTGCTTAAGTCAGCATCCATCGTCGGGGCCTTTTGGGGCTCTTTCTTTAGAAATTATCCGGATGAGAATCGTAAGCACATCGCTCAGTTGATGGCATGGATTGGAGAAGGCACACTACGTCCAATTGTCGATACGATTTATCCATTGGAGGAGACTTCAGTGGGGCTATCAAGACTTCAGCAAAGGACCGTGAAGGGAAAGATATTAGTTCGGGTTTAGTTCAGCTACCTCTTTCAATAAGTTGTTTAGATCAAGTGGTTTAGTAAACATTTCAACTGATCCATCTACCTTTTGTGGCCAGTCCTCTTTGGCACGGTCTACGTAGAGCTCTACCCCATTTTCATCCGGATCGTTCAAATACAAAGCTTCTGAAACTCCATGATCTGAAGCACCTGAAAGGGGATACTTTGCCTCTCGTAGTCGTTGAAAAATAATTGCCAGGTCTTTTCTCGTTGGAAGCAAGATCGCCGTGTGAAAAAGTCCGGTGGAATTCGGAGGAGGTGGATTTCCATTTTTACTCATCCAGGTGTTTAATCCAATGTGATGATGATACCCGCCAGCTGAAATAAAGGCAGCATCTTTTCCGTAAGTGGTCATAAGCTCGAAACCTAGAAGGCCGCAATAGAAATCAAGGCTCCGCTGTAAATCGGCCACTTTCAGGTGAACATGACCAATTCGAGTACCTGCTGGGATTTGATATGAACTATTCATGTTCAATAATACGTAAGTACATTATATGTAGTTACATTCACTTTAACAGAAGCGAACTATCTCCGTAACTCAGAAAGCGATAATCGTTTACCAACGCCTGATCGTAGACTTTGCGCCAGTCCTGTCCAATGAATGCAGCTACCAACAAAATCAAGGTAGATCCTGGTAGATGATAATTGGTAACCAATCCATCACAGATCTTAAAGGTGTAGCCGGGATATAAGAAAATCTCGGTATGACCCCCTAGCTTCTCCAATCCCTCTCGTTCCATACGAAGGAGCACGGCATTGAGTGCTTCGGTCACTGAAACCGGTGTCAGTTGATACGGATCTTGCTGATGAACAAAAAATTCTTCAGCTCCGTTAAGCAGTTTCACACCATACCAATAAAGGCTTTCCAGGGTTCTCATCGAAGTGGTTCCCACCGCAATAATTGACTTTGCCTGGAGTAAGTTTTCGATGTTGTTTCTGGTGATCCAAATCTGCTCATTGTGCATTGGGTGATCTGTGATGGAAGCTGATTTGATGGGCTGAAAAGTACCAGCTGAAACATGGAGGGTGACGAAGTCAGTGGCATTTCCTCTGTTTTTGATGTCCTGAATGACTTGGTCGGTAAAATGGAGGCCGGCAGTAGGTGCTGCTACTGCTCCTTTCATTTTTGAGTACACCGTTTGATATCGCGAAGCATCTTCCTGATTTACTTCTCGATCGATGTAGGGGGGTAGTGGTATTTTCCCAATTGCGGTGAGCAGGTCTGAAAAGGTAAGTTCGTTTGCCCATGTAAATTGGACTAGATCCGGAGATATTCTTTTGGCAATTAATCCGACAGCTTCGAGTTTCAATTCACTTTCAACTTTCCATTTCTTAGCGTTTCCAATCATGCATTTCCAGGTACATGACCTTTGTGTCTGCATCACCTCTTCGTGCACCTTGGAGGGTCGCGTGGGTTCAAGCAAGAAGATTTCGATTTTTGCTCCCGTATCCTTGTGCATTATGATCCTGGCGGGGATCACCTTTGTATCGTTGAATACTAGCAGTGCGTCTTCTGGAAGGTGCTGTGCAATTTCTGGAAACTGATGATGCGAAATTTTACCCTGCTGATAGACCAGTAATTTGGAGTTTCCTCTTACAGTTGGGGGGTGCTTAGCAATTCGATCTTCGGGGAGATCATAGATAAATTCTTCTAATTTTAAGTCCATGCTAAAGCTCGAAGTTAAGCCCTACTCATTGGATTTTAAATTCTCGGCCAAGACAAGTCGTGGTGAGATAAAGGAACGGAAGGTCTGGTTTATTCAAATTACCAATGAATTAGGTCAATCCGGTATTGGTGAAGTCGCACCGATCAACCGACTCAGTCCTGAAGATCCGGAGGAGATTCCTTATCAATTGAGCTTGCTAGCGGAAGTACTAGCGACTTTTGTAGCTCCCAAAGGCCAGCAAGAAGTCTACAAACTTGTTGGCGAGCTCGTACCCATTCAGTTTCCCAGCATTCGATTTGGCGTAGAGATGGCCCTAATGGACTTAATTAACGGAGGGTTAAAAAAAATATTCGCGAAAGACCTGGGAAGCATTTCTGTGCCAATTAATGGATTGATCTGGATGGGAGATGTTGATTTTATGCAAGAACAAATCAAGGAAAAACTCGATCTGGGTTACCAGTGCATCAAGTTGAAAGTAGGTGCACTCGATTTTGAAGCAGAAGTGGAGTTAATTAGAAAGCTGCGTGCGGTTTCTGAAGAGCTGGTCATTCGACTGGATGCAAATGGCGGTTTTCAAACCCATGAAGTTTTGGGCAAACTCAAAGTGCTTAGTAAGTTCTCAATTCACTCGATCGAGCAGCCTATTTTGCCAATGCAGCCCGAAGCCATGGAGTTGATATGTAAGAAAAGTGAGATTCCAATAGCGTTTGATGAGGAGCTGATCCATGTATTTTCTGCAAAGGAGAAGATGGATTTGATTCAAGAATTGAAACCTCAATATTTGGTATTGAAACCCACACTACACGGTGGATTCAGTGGCGTTAGTGAATGGATTGACCTTGCGCATATTCATGGTGTTGCATGGTGGATTACCTCGTATCTAGAATCAAACGTAGGACTTAATGCCATCAGCCAGTTTACCAGTACATTCCAAAACAATCAGTACCACGGGCTTGGAACAGGTAACTTGTACCACAATAACATTGCTTCTCCATTGACCATTGAAAATGGTGAGCTTAGGTACTTGTCATCTAATGTCTGGGATCCGATTTTCTGACGCTACTGAATGATGGAGTAGCTTCCTAAAGAGATTTCCTCTTCGAACAATTCACGTGTTTGTGATTCGAGCAGCTCATACTCGGCTTGGTTGGCAGCGATGTAAGCCTCGTAGTCCTCCTCCGACATCCATTTATCCAGAACCATGTAAGTGGTCTCATCATCAGCACCTTTCATTAGGTCTTGCCCTAGGAAATCGTCGCAAGGTTCAAAGAATTTGAACCACTGTCCATTTCTTCCATAAACTTCCTCAAATTTTGCTTGATTGGATAAAACTGTATACTTCCAGGCTTTGCAATACATCGGGTTGTTTTTGGTTCGTTTAAATATAAATTATTTTCTGCTGAGTATCACGGCTTCATTGATTATCTGCCATTAATTGGTTGATTGATTGTCGAACTAATTATATTAGGAGCATGGAACTAGGGCCATTGGTAAAAATCATCAGTCATGATCTGCGAGGACCTCTTGGGAACATGAAGAATGTATCCGACCTCTTCAAGATGAATGAAATAGAGGTCGATCAAGCCAAGATGTTCATGTCACATATTGAGCTGGGCATCAACCGTTCCTTGAAACTATTGGATGATCTGATTGAGTGGAGTCATGCTTCCGATCAACACAAGAAAATCACCAAAGAAGTCCTCGATGCAAACGAGGTTATAGCCAGTACCATCGAGCTGATTAAAGACAAAGCTGAAGCAAAGGACCAAAAAATCATTTTCGAAAAGGAGAAGCTTCCGCCGGCCTATGTTGACAAGAGTGCTTTGAAAATGATCGTCAAGAATCTTTTGACGAATGCTATTAGCTTCTCAGAAAAGGGTAAGGAGATTGTAGTATCTGTTCAGCCGAAAGGATGGTTCTTACAGATAAGTATCTCGGATCAGGGAATGGGAATTCCGGAAAAAATGCATGCTTCTATTTTTTCAATGGGCAAGGACAATAGACGTCTTGGAACCAACGAAGAGAAAGGAACCGGGATCGGATTGTTTATGTGTAAGGATCTTGTTGCTCGTAACGGAGGTATGATTTGGATTGAATCCACTGCTGAGGGGGAAGGCACCAACATTATGTTCTCAATAAAAAAGGCTCCAAAATCCAAATTAGAGGAGTCAAAAGAGGAGTAGATTGTATCTTAGCTCCTAGCAAACATGGATACATTTTCAAGAGAAGAAAGAGCCGCAAGACGCGCTGCTAGAAGAGCGGAAAGGCAAGCCAGCAAAGTAAAAAAAGAATATACTATTCTTTATGTAGATGATGAAATGCCCAATCTGAGAGGCTTTAAATCTACCTTCCGAAGATTGTACAATGTACTGACAGCATTGGGCCCCGAAGAAGCCTTTCAGATGGTGTTGAATGAAAAAATAGACTTGATTGTTTCCGACCATCGAATGCCGCACATGAGTGGGGTACAGCTCTTGAAAAAGGTCAGCACCTATAATCCAAAAATCAAAAGAATGATCCTCAGTGGCTTCATCAAGCGAGACGATCTCTTGGAAACCATCGGAGACTTTGGGATTCATGAGTTTGTCACAAAACCATGGGACTTTGAAAATTTGAATGCGACATTCCAGCGCATACTTACCACGGATGCGGAGGTCAAGGACTTTAGCAAGTTGGGATAATTCAGTAAACAATTCAGCCAAATAAGTCTTACATAATCAATTTACCGCTCAAATAATAGTGAGAACTTTTGAGCAATTCTGTCGTAACTATCAGATTGAAAACCGACCAATGCATAAAATTTTATTATTCGGAGCGCTCACAATAGCTCCTTTCATAGCCCCAATTTTTGGCCAGAACTCACAATACTCACCCGGTGAGATTCGCCAGAGACTAAATAAACTGAACGTTTTGGGTACCGTGCTGTATGTTGCAGCTCACCCGGATGATGAAAACACGAGATTTATAACGTATTATGCGAACGAGAAGCTGATGCGAACAGGGTACTTGGCTGCTACCAGAGGAGATGGAGGCCAAAACCTTATCGGTTCGGAGATCAGAGAAGGTTTGGGAGTCATTCGAACACAAGAGCTGTTAGCGGCCAGAAGAACCGACGGTGGGCAACAATTTTTCTCCAGAGCGAATGATTTTGGTTACTCAAAAAATCCGGAGGAGACGTTTACTATTTGGGATCGAGACCAGGTACTGGCTGATTTTGTTTGGGTATTTAGGAAGTTCAGGCCCGATATTATTGTAACTCGATTCAATTCTGAGGGCAGAAACCATGGCCACCATACAGCTAGTGCCATTTTGGCAAAAGAAGCTTTTGAGCTAGCTGGAAACCCAGAAGTATTTCCGAATCAACTTGACTACGTAGAGATTTGGGAGCCCAAAAAGATCTTTTGGAACACCGGCTGGTGGTGGTTTCGCAATGGGCAGGATACCACGGGACTGAAAAGGATCAACATGGGAACTTACAATCCCTTATTAGGATCTTCCTACGGCGAGATTGCCGCACGAAGCCGAAGCATGCACAAGAGTCAGGGATTTGGCGCTTCCGGAACAAGAGGTGATCAAATCGAGTATTTGAAACAGTGGGGAGGATCTGAGACCAAGTATCCGTTTGATGACATCGATACTTCATGGGGAAGAGTCGAAGGGTCAGAGGAAGTTGCATTTTATGTCAACAAAGCCATCGAAGAGTATGATGCTGCTAAGCCCTGGGCGATTGCAGAATCACTGGTTTTGGCAAGAAAGGCCTTGAGCCAGCTAGAGGATGATTTTTGGAAAGAAATCAAGTTGAAAGAACTAGATGACCTAATCCTTTCCGTAACGGGCGTGTATCTTTCGCTGAGCTCAGACGCAGCTACGTACACGCCCGGAGATTCGATTCAAATCAAACTTGAAGCTATAAATCGGAGCACGGTAGAGATTTCTATGGAGCAAGTGTCGTTCAAGAATTGGATTAATCCGGTAGAACTTAAAACAGAGTTAGTGCTCAACCGGCCATTGATTTCTGAAATGAATTACGCAATTCCTCCGTCGATGGAGTATTCAACTCCGTATTGGCTTCGAGCGCAATCTAGTCTTGGCATGTATACCGTACAGGATCAGGAAATGATCGGGAAACCGGAGAATGAAGCGCCTTTTGTAGGACAGTTTTTGTTGAATGTTGGAGGTGAGCAACTTGAAGTTGAGGTCCCTGTTAACTTCAGAAGAACAGATCCTGTAGCTGGAGAAGTGATTACGCCCATTTCTGTCGGACCTCCCGTGATGATGAATATCAACGCAAGCGTCCTGGTTTTTGGAGAAGACAAATCAAAGGTTGTTGAGGTAAGAACAATTGCCGGAAGAGAATCGGTTGAGGGTGAATTGCGACTGGATTTACCGGAAGGATGGAAATCTACCCCCGCTTCCATAAGCTTCGAGATGCAGCGAAAGAGCGAAGAACAGGTCTTCACCTTTGAAGTTGTTCCCCCCAGAAAGGCTTCGGTGGGAAAATTGAAAGCTATTGCCACGGTGAATGCACGGGAATACACAAAGTCTAAGATGTTCATCGAGTACGATCATATCCCTACCCAGATTTCCTACCCGGCAGCAGAGGTCAAAGTTGTACGGGTTGATCTGGAGCGGAAGGGCAACTTAATTGGTTACATCGAGGGTGCCGGAGATGCTATTCCGGACAATTTGGAACAAGTCGGATATCAAGTGGAACTGTTAGGCAAGGATGATGTTGTGGCGGATCAATTGAAAAAATACAACGCCGTAATACTTGGCGTAAGAGCTTTCAACACTGTTGATTGGCTTGCATATAAGAATGATGAGCTTTTTGAATATGTGAAAGAGGGGGGGACAGTTGTTGTTCAGTACAATACCAGTCACCGACTTGTTACTCAGAAAGTGGCACCTTATGATGTGAAGTTGTCACGGGATCGAGTAGCTGTGGAACAGGCGAAAGTAGAGATTTTGGCAGCTGATCATCCCGTACTTAAAGGTCCAAACAAGATTACAGAGGAAGATTTTGAAGGTTGGGTACAAGAGCGTGGCCTCTACTTCCCGAATGAATGGTCTGAAGAATTTACACCGATACTAAGCAGTCATGATCCCGGAGAAAGTCCAAAAAATGGAGGACTGCTTGTCGCAAAATATGGAGAGGGTTATTATGTATACTCCGGGTACAGTTGGTTCAGGGAACTCCCTGCCGGTGTGCCAGGAGCGTATCGAATTTTTGTCAATTTAATCTCCTTAGGCAATGACTGAACTCATCTCAGAAAAGAACATCAACAAACCACCACTTTTTAAAAGGTGGAGGTATCTCTACATTTTTATTGTTTTTTGGTTAGGGTTTCTCATCCTATTGTTTCATCTATTCAGTGCTGCTTATAAATGAATACGCTTGATCTGGTCGTACTCTTTGGTACGCTAATATTCATTGTTGCTTACGGAGTTTACAAAACCAGAGGGCAAAAGGATATAGAAGGCTACTTACTTGGAAGTCATTCGATGAAATGGGGGACCATTGGCTTATCCGTCATGGCGACCCAGGCAAGTGCCATCACCTTTATTTCCACACCCGGCCAAGCTTACGAGAGTGGGATGGGCTTCGTGCAAAACTACTTTGGACTTCCGCTGGCAATGATTGTCGTTTGTGTGGTCTTCATCCCTATATTCTATCGCCTCAAAGTCTATACAGCATACGAGTTTTTGGAAAGTAGATTTGATCTCAAAACCCGATACTTGGGGGCAGCACTATTTTTGATTCAGCGAGGGTTGGCCGCAGGGATCACTATCTATGCTCCCGCAATCATCATCTCTTCTATCCTAAATTGGAATTTAACGCTGACCATTCTGGGGACAGGAATTTTGGTGATCATCTACACCGTTTCAGGAGGGACAAAAGCTGTTTCAATTACACAGAAACAACAAATGGCCGTGATCATGGGAGGGATGTTTGCTGCTTTCTTTGTCATTATTGCGTACATCAATGATCACACTACGTTCGGGGGTGCGTTGGAGATTGCAGGTAGTCTTGGGAAGTTGGAAGCGGTAAATTTTAGTACTGATGCAGGCACAAGATATACTATCTGGTCAGGGTTAGCCGGAGGGTTCTTTTTACAACTTTCTTACTTTGGAACAGATCAGTCTCAGGTTCAGCGATATCTGGGTGGTTCAAGTGCAGCGGAGAGCAGAATGGGGTTGATGTTCAATGCTATCCTGAAGATACCGATGCAGTTTTTTATACTGTTTACGGGTGTAATGGTATATGTCTTTTACATCTTTTATAATCCACCCTTGCACTTTAAAGAGACTTCAGTCAAGATTGTTGCGGAGTCGGCGTTTGCAGAGGAGTACCAGTCTGTGGATCAGGCCTATCAGGAAGCACTTGAGCAACGGAGATTGGCGGCAAGCAACTACGCCAATGAAGGAATTACTACTTTTGAAAAGGCTGACTTCCTAACGGAATTTAAAGCAGCAGATGCGAATGTCCTGGCGCTTCGAAATGAGGCCAAGGAGATCATCCTGAAAGCAGATGAGTCGTTAGAGACCAAGGACTCTGATTATGTTTTTCTCACGTTTATCATAACCTATTTGCCACACGGGTTGATAGGGTTGCTCATTGCGGTTATTTTTTCTGCCGCCATGTCGTCTACCTCCTCTGAGCTCAATGCATTGGCCTCGACCACCTCGGTCGACTTCTACAAAAGAGCGATCAATAAAGGGGCTTCAGACGACCATTACCTTACTACGTCCAAATTGATGACGTTTGGCTGGGGTGTTTTGGCAATTTTGTTTGCGATTCTCGCAAAGAATTCTGAGAACTTGATTGAAGCTGTAAATATTGTTGGATCCATTTTCTACGGTACCGTCTTAGGGATATTCTTAGTGGCCTTTTTCTTGAAATGGGTGAACGGAAATGCGGTGTTTATCGCTGCCATCATTGCGCAAACGGGGGTGATTGCGATCCATTTTATGACGGAGGCCGGACTCTTCTCTTTAAGTTATCTATGGTACAATCTGATTGGATGTGGAGGGACGTTATTGTTCAGTATGTGCATCCAAGTCTTCCTTAGAACGAAAAAAGCGTAAACTCTCGTCTACGCTTTTAGTTCCTGTTACAGTGATGTTAGTTACTTCAAGGACTTAATCAAATCTTCATTTCTCTTGATGTATCCGAAGTCTCCATTTGCAAAGTTCTTTGCTTTTTCAAGCGAATCCTCTGCGGTCGCAATGGCTTCTTTTTTCTTGCCAAGTTTTGCCAGGATACGTGCTTTGGTATGCACATTCCAAAACTGACCTGAATTATCGCCGACAGCTAGATACAGATTCATCCATTCAAGCGCTTGCTCAAGATTTTCATCTGCATTCAGATAATAGGTTGCAGCAGCTACGTAGTTTCCAGGGTTTACCTGTGTTTTGGCTTCAATGTCAGCCATTACTGTTTCATGATAGCTCACCTGGACCGGAATGTTAAACATCGCATTCTCCCAGGAGAATTGAATATTCGCCATTGTGTTGTCCTCACTGATGTCTGTGATTTGGAATGTCATTCGTTCTACTAAACCTGAAGTCTTCATAGGCTTGGCAGTCATTTTCGCAGCAACAATGTCTTCTTTATAGTTGGCCATGTTGCCACCAATACGCTCTGTTAAGAGCATAACTTCCCATGAATCTGCCCCAGGTTTTGACACGATTTGATATTCGCCAGCTTCAACGTCCACACCCCCAATATTTGCAGCTGTACTTAATGTAAGAAAGGTCCCGGCATTGGCTCCTGTTCTCCATATTTCTCCATATGGTTGAAGAAATTCATCCCCTGATCCAAAGATTTTTCTTCCTTTCACTCCAGGTCTGAAGTAGTCAACTTTTATTTCGGTAAGTCCTACAGTTGAGCTTACGGACCCAGCTGGACTTGGCGCTGGGGTGCTAATTTGTGCGGTAGCACCAAATGCTACTAGCAAGCTTAACGCGATTAGATTTGTAATTCGTTTTGTGTTCATAAGAGTTAATTATGGTTTTATGGTCTTCGAAATTAATACAACCATTTACGAAAAATTAGATAGATCGTTTTATCTGAACGAAGATGTCGTGCAAGTCGCACAGGATTTGTTGGGCAAAGTACTGGTGAGTAATGTAGATGGGGTTTTAGCAGCGGGGAGAATCGTTGAAACCGAAGCTTATTGCGGCCGTGGGGATAAAGCTTGCCATGCGAATGGAAAGCGTACGCCAAGAACCGAAGTAATGTATGGACAAGGTGGACATGCATATGTGTACCTATGCTATGGTATACATCACCTGGTTAATGTGGTGACGAATCAGGAGGGCCAGGCTGATGCTGTGCTTATCCGGGGCCTTGAGCCCCTGCTAGCTATCGAAGAAATGCGGATTCGTAGAGGAAATCCGAAAGCGAAGCTTTCCTCGGGTCCAGGAACACTTTCACAAGCGATGGGAATCCATGTTGGAATGTCTGGTACAGATCTGCTTGGAGAACAACTCTGGATCGCCAAACCCCGTGTAGAAACTCCTGTTGAAATCGTCAGTGGAACGCGAATCGGAGTGGAATATGCCGAAGAAGATGCGTTAAGGCCCTGGAGGTTCATCATAAAGGGCAATAAATACGTAAGTAAGCCGATTAAGACATAAAAAAAGTCCGGAAACCACCCCGGACTTAAATTCACTAGCTGTTTAGCTTTGTCACCAACTAACCAATAGAGAAACTTTACGAGTACAATTATATATTAGTTTAGTTATATAATAAAATTTTTGTATTAAAAAATTAAAAAAAAATAATTGAAAAGTTCAATAATTAGTATTCCCTACCTCTTCCTAGCTTTTACCCTTTCAGCTCAAATACGTTTTGAGGGAGCGCCTTTGGCGGTAGATGCGGTGAATTCACCCTTCGGACAGAATTATCTAGTACTTGATCCGGAATCCGGAAGCATGTCTTTTACGGAGGAGAGTGGAGGCAGCGGTGATGAAAATACCATCATTGAGATCCAGCATGATAGTGCTACGGTTCTGGTGTTCAAGGATTGGCTTAATACCAAAGGGATGGTCAGTCCAATTGGGTTTTGGAACGGGCGGCTCTTCTTCAGCCACGTGATATTTTCGAAAGGGAGTTATCGGGGCGTTGTCCTTGCCAAGAACCTTCAAAGTGGGAAAACGGAGAAGGTCGATATTCCCTTCATGAAAAGTCAGTCTTCGGTGCAAAGTGGTTCTATCTCCGCTAATGGGCAATACATGATTTTAAGTATGGAATCAGGCAACACGTATGGTGTCGAAGATCTCTATGTCTCTAAAAGGGAAGCGAATGGTGGTTGGAGTAGCTTTAAAAACTTAGGTAGTGACTTAAATACCGCTTTTCAAGAGATAACGCCCTTCTTGGCAGCCGACAACAAGACCTTGTTCTTTGCCACAAATGGTCGTGGTGGTGAGGGTAGCTACGACCTTTTCTATTCGATTCGTCAAGACGATTCTTGGAAAAGTTGGTCCCAACCAGTTAATCTTGGCAATCAGATTAATTCATCGGGATCAGAAACGTCCTTTGCTTTCAGGGATGGTGAAGGGTGGGCCTATTTTGTCAGCTCACAGGATAGTGATGGATATGGAGATATCATGAAGATCATGATCAAGGAAGATATTGAACTAGATACTACTACGGTACTGGATACGTCACTTGTAGCTAAGGAAGAAGAAGTACACCCTACATCAATAACGATGCGGGTGGTGGATGCTGCTACCTACGAGCCTATCATAGCCACAGTGATGACCGCTACAGACACGTTGAATGTTGCTGAAGGTCTTGTCTTGGATAGTTTAATGGGAAACGAGGTAGAAGTAAAATCTGCTGGCTACTTACCTAGAAGGCTGATGATCGACGCTACGTTTACGCTGGGGGATAACATTGTGACGCTAAACTCCGTGGCAAAAGGAAATACCATCCCATTGGATCATGTACTTTTTCATCGAGGGACAGCCAATCTTGTAGAGGGCTCAGAACAAGAATTGGATTTGGTAGTTGAAGTAATGCGTGATAATCCTAACCTCAAAATTCTCCTGAAGGGACATACGGACAATACAGGTGATCCGGTCAAGAATGTAAAGCTTTCTGAAGCTCGCGTCAAGACCGTCAAAGCATACATTCTTTCCAAGGGAATCAGCGCCTATCGTGTGAGAGGAAAGGGTTATGGTGGAAACCAACCCATAGCCAGCAACGCTAACGAACAGACTCGGAAGTTAAATCGAAGGGTGGAATTCGAAGTGCTGGCAGATTAATTAGGCTAATGTTTAAATTGCTCATATGAAAAAACTACTTCTTTTACTTGCAGTCTTTGTTTGCCAACAAGGCCTCTCCCAATACTATCCTGCTCAGACCTCATGGGAGATACGAAGTCCTGAGGACGTCAAACTTGACCCAGATAAGATTCAAGAAGCAGTCGACTTTGCGAAGGCAAACGAATATACGGGCGAAAGAGATTTGCGCTTGGCTATTTTGAAGTCCTTTGCGCGTGAACCCGACCACAAGTTGCTTGGACCTACGAAAGAGCGCGGAGGACCTGCCGGAATGATTTTAAAGGATGGATATATCGTAGCCCAGTGGGGAGACGTACAGCGTGTAGACATGACTTTTAGCGTAACCAAAAGTTACCTCTCCACAACAGCTGGCTTGGCCATTGATGACGGACTGATTCGTACTGTGCAAGATCCCGTTCAGGAATATGTCTGGGACGGCACCTTTAGAGGAGAACACAATAGTCAGATAACCTGGGAGCATTTATTGCAACAGACTTCAGACTGGTCCGGAACTTTATTTGGCTTGAACGACTGGGCCGATCGTCCACTGAGAGATGATACGTATGACCAATGGAAGTATAGGGAGTTAAAGGACCCGGGAACAAGCTTCAAATACAACGACGTTCGAGTAAATCTTTTATCTTATTCCTTGCTCAACGTTTGGAGAAGACCTTTGCCTCAAGTATTGAAGGAACGCATCATGGACCCAATCGGGGCAAGCACTACGTGGCGCTGGTATGGTTACAATGATTCCTGGATTACCATGGATGGACAACAGATGCAAATTGTCAGTGGGGGCGGTCACCATGGTGGTGGCGTTTTTGTCAATACCATGGATCATGCACGTTTTGGGCTATTGTTCGCACGCAAAGGAAATTGGAATGGACGGCAATTGATTTCTGAAAAATGGACGCAGGATGTACAAACCCCAGCCTCTGCCTACGAAAGCTACGGCTACATGTGGTGGTTGAACAGAGGTCCAAGGAACCTGGGAGAAAATACTCCTGAGCACCTCTTTTATGCAGCAGGCTTTGGAGGTAACTATATCGTCGTAGATCAGGAAGAAGACCTGGTCATTGTTACCCGGTGGCTCGAGCCATCCAAGCTTGAAGAAATGGTCCAGCTTGTGTACGCAGGGGTGCATTAACAGGGTTTGTGGATCTCTTGCGCTAAATCTTCAGTCCAGTCTGGTGAAGTTTTTACTGTTCTTTACCTAAGTAGCGTTTCAGAGCATTCCACAACTTCACTTTTTCGTTTTGATCTGATGCAATAACGTCCAAGGGTTTCGAACAAAGGATTTGGCTTGTCTGATAAGGTATGACCTCGTAGAACTTTTTAGCAGCTGAAACAAAAACCAGCCCTTTCGCGAACTTCACTTCCTTGTTAAAACCGCTGGCAAACACGGTGTATTGATCGACCTCTAATCCACATGCAGCAATGATCTTCTGTAGCAGATCAAGTTCGTTGTTAGAAGTGGCTTCATGGAAGATTGCTACAGGAATGACGTCGCGTTCATTTGAAGGTGCCTCTTCTGAGGGTTTGGACGTGTCAACTACCGGCACATCCGGTGCTTTTTCCGATATTTTTTCTTCTACTACTTCCTGCCGATGTATCGCTATATCTTCATGGGATTCCTCGGATTGTTCCCCAGAATGCGCTTTGATTGCGTAGATTTCTTCGTGGATTAAAAGATGGAGGTCTTCTGAATTCATCATGAGCCTACAAGTCAAAAATAGATTTTAACTCCTTTGCTTCGCTTGGTTTCATTCTGCCACTAAGGACTAACCGGAGTTGTCTCCGTCTCAGGGCTCCTTCGTAAAGTTCTTTTTCCAGGTCTGTTTGCGGTTCTACTTCAGGAATGTTGATGGGTTTGCCACTTTGATCCACTGCCACGAACGTAAAAAAGGCTTTATTGGTGTGTACTTTCTTGTCCGCCGGAATATCTTCAGCCGTAACTTCCATGTAAACTTCCATCGATGAGCTAAATGCTCGGGTGACGAAGGCAGAGATCGTAACGGTGTTGCTCTTGCGGATTGGTTCCGAAAACGAAATGTTATCAACTGACGCGGTAACCACAATTCGGTTTGAATGTTTCTGTGCTGCAATAGCCGCAGCGATATCCATCCAATGCATAAGGCGTCCTCCCATCAGATTATCTAATCCGTTGGTGTCGTTGGGCAACACCAGTTCCGTCATGGTTACAAAGGAATCACTGCATTTTTTTACTTTTTTCATTCAGGTATTTTTAGTGGCTACGACCTCTTTTGCCCTGCAAAGGTACGAAGCTGAAATGGTCAAATTCCTCCTTACTTACTTTATTCTCATCCGTTTTAGTTAGGACTAGCATTGATTGAAGTTTCTCACCACCCACCGGAATTACAAGTTTGCCGCCAATTCTTAGTTGCTGAATCAATTCTTTTGGAACACTTGGGGCTCCTGCCGTCACGATAATGCCATCATACGGCGCAAACCGAGGGATTCCTACAGAGCCATCGCCATGATACATATGAGGCTGATATCCGATCGATGGCAAGAAACGAATTGCTTTTTGATACAGCTTTTTTTGATATTCAATGGTGTATACGTCTGCCCCCAGCTCTACCAGGACGCATGCTTGGTAGCCCGAGCCAGTACCGATTTCTAAAATCTTGCTCCCGGGTTTGACGTTCAATTTTTCGCTTTGAAAGGCCACCGTAAAAGGCTGACTGATGGTTTGACCCGCTTCGATCGGGAAGGCCTTGTCTTCGTAGGCATGCATTTCAAAAATTTTGTCGAAGAATAAATGCCTTGGAATTTTGCTAATTGCGGAAATTACCCGTTCATCTTTAATGCCTTTCTGGGTAATTTCTTTGATCAGTTGTTTCCTGAGTCCTTTATGCTTGTAGGTATCTTCCAATTCATTTATTTTGAGCCTAAAGTTAGCGTAGCGTGTTTACAGGAATTATTGAATCGGTCGGGAAAATACTCGAAATAAAAAAAGAGGAAACAAACCTTCATTTTCAGGTTTCCTCCGACATTTCATCGGAACTGAAAATAGACCAAAGTATCTCTCATAATGGGGTCTGCCTAACCGTCACGGCGATTGAAGATTCTTCGCATTGGGTCACTGCCATAGACGAAACCCTCAAGAAGTCCAATTTGGGCTTGGCTCAAGTTGGTGGCAAGCTCAACCTGGAGCGGTGCATGAAGGTTGACAGTAGGTTTGACGGCCACATAGTGCAAGGACACGTAGATACGGTCGCTGAAGTACAAGAAATTAAGGATGAGAATGGAAGCTGGCTCTTTACCTTCTTATTGAAAGCGCCAGGGCTTATCGTGGAAAAAGGAAGTGTTTGCATAAATGGTACAAGCCTGACATGTTTTAATGTAAATGGCTTAAACTTTTCTGTTGCGATAATTCCTTATACTTTTGAACATACCAACTTCCATCAACTAGCCAAGGGAGACACTGTCAATATTGAATTTGATATTATAGGAAAGTACATTCACCAAATCATAAATCGTAACTAATGGCACTGAATTGCATGGTTGTTGATGACGACAAGATGTCGCGTCTGGTAATCAACAAGTTTATTGATAAAACAGATTTTCTCACCCTCACACATGACCTGGACAATACGAAGGAAGCTTCGGATATTCTGTTAG
Source organism: uncultured Roseivirgaceae bacterium (assembly GCA_964593185.1). Lineage (GTDB taxonomy): Bacteria > Bacteroidota > Bacteroidia > Cytophagales > Cyclobacteriaceae > Ekhidna. Next base: position 34,566 of record CAZQJU010000005.1, on the reverse strand, counting down.
GTGAAAGCTCAAATGATGTGGACGTTGTCTTCCTGGATATTGAGATGCCTGGAATGAGCGGATTGGAATTGGTCAAATCACTTCAAAGTGCGTACAACGTTATACTTGTAACCTCCAAAAGTGAGTATGCCACAGAAGCATTTGAGGACTCGGTGGCTGACTACCTTGTCAAGCCTGTCGAGTACGAACGATTTTTGAAGGCGGCAAATAAGGTCCGAGAAAACCTCAAGAAGGAGCAAATCCTTGCGGAGAAAGAAGATCACATTTATGTGAAGAGCGATGGTAAGTTATATCGATTGGCTTATGATAATGTTCTGTTCGTAGAAGCCCTTGCAGATTATGTGATTTTTAATACCGAAGTAGGTAGAAAACATATTGTGCACCATACGATGAAAGGGATTGAGAAACGCTTACCTGAGAGTATCTTCAGCCGAGTACATCGTAGTTACATCATCAACAGAACGAAAATCAACCGAATCGAAGACTTGCAAGTCTACATCGGAGAGAAGAATTTCTCCATTGGAGCTTCCTACAAAGAGTCTTTGATGGAAAAGTTTAATATGCTTTAAGTGTGGTCACCAACCCAATCGATACCCTTTCGAAGCAACGAAAGGGTATTTTTTTGCTCGTTTGTTTCCGGTTCGTGATTGTACTCCCAATTGGCCTCAGGCGGCAAGCTCATCAGTATGGATTCGGTTCTACCATTGGTATCCAGCCCAAATTTGGTCCCTTTGTCATGTACTAAGTTGAATTCGACGTACCTACCTCTCCTAATTCGTTGCCAAACCTTGTCTTGATCTGTCCAATCCCTATTGCGAAGGTCTTCAACAGCCTCCGTATAAATGGGAAGAAATGTTTCGCCGACAGCTTGCACAAAGTTCCAGCGTTGGGTCTTGGTAAATTCAGAATCTTGTGCCAGGCGATCAAAGAAGATTCCACCAATACCTCGGGTTTCATTTCGATGCTTCACATAAAAATAGTCGTCAGCCCACTGCTTGAATTTCGGATAATAAACTGCATGATAGTGGTCACACGTCTCTTTTAGCCTCGTATGGAAGCGTTTTGCTTTTTCCTTGATAATAATGTGGGGTGTCAGATCAATACCGCCGCCGAACCACCAAATGCCATTACTCATCTCAAAGTACCGGATGTTCATGTGGATGATAGGAACCCAGGGATTTTGTGGGTGCAGTACAATGGAAACTCCGGTAGCGTAAAAATCAGATTTTGGTAAGCTTAACGCATCGAGAATCTTTTTAGGCGTCTCACCCTCCACAGCAGAGAAATTCACACCTCCCTTTTCGATGAGGTTTCCCTGTTTGATCACGCGAGATCTTCCGCCACCGCCTTCAGGTCTTGTCCATTGCTCCTCGAGAAAGGTACTATTTCCGTCAAGGGCCTCCAGGCCATTGCAGATCTGGTCCTGCAATGATTTAAACCAATTTGTAATTTCTGTTTTATCTACCGTATCCATTAAAAAGGGTATCCAATCCCAATATTGATTTCCGTATTGTCCCGAAAGTTGTTGAAAAGGTTTCGTCCTACAAATCTATTATCTCGGTCTTTTGCAGGGTCAACAAGCTTGGCACCAAGATCCAATCGAAGGATGAGAAACTGCAGATCAAAGCGTAGTCCTGCTCCACCTGCTACCGCAATTTGACTCGCAAAATTATCAAAACGAAATACGGCTTTGCCGTACTCAGGATCATCGGTATTGTTTTCAATCCTCCATACGTTTCCTGCATCGATAAACAGGGCGCCTTCCATGAATCCGACTAAATCTCTTCGGAGCTCAATGGATGATTCAATCAGGATCTCACCGGGCTGCTCAATTTCGTCATTGATTTCGTTGGTAAGGTTTCCTTCCCCATCTTCTTGAAACGTCACGAACGAACCTGGACCTAACCTCCTAGGTCTCCAACCTCTAATGCTGCTGCTTCCTCCAGCATAGAAGTAGCCATCGTAGGGGAGACCTCTGTTGTCACCAAAAGGGTAGGCATAGCCCAGGTTAACCCGGTAGGCTAAGTTGTACTTGCTGCTTAGGCGGTGAATTCTTCGAAAGTCAATATTGGTTTTTATATAGCTAAACTCTTCAAGTTCGTCTCCAAAAAATGAACTGGAAAGGAGCTTGTTGAACTGTCCTCCCACCTCAAAGTAGGTTCGTAGAAACGCTCCATTTCCTCCGTTTGAATAGTCTCCGAAATTTTGAATTCTTTCAAAGGAACTGGAACTCACTACCGCCGATCTAAATGCATTGGCGTAGGAGTTTCTCACTTCAATTAGGGAATCAATGAAGACCTCAAATTCAGATGAATTTTGTGAATCAATCCACCGAATTTTGGATGGAGTGATGGTGTACCTGATACGATCCTGTACCTGCCAGCTATAGGCAATGGCTCCATTGTATTCTAATCTTTCGTACTCCTCCACACGATCTTCGTACACAGCCCCAAATGAAAAACGGGTCTTGGGATTGTATCTACCGATCTTATTTTGGTTTTTATTTCCGATGGGAAACACAAACTGAGGGAAACTTATCGAGATTTCTCCACCGATTTGTCTACTAGTGTAAGCTCCGGTGAAGTCACTGCTTATGTCATCTCTTACGGGGCTAAGGTCTTGCAGCTTGGCATTGAAATCGAAACTGGTGATTTCCAATAAATTGAAGGCATTGCGGTTCTTTAAGTTCAAATTGAAAAAGGGGCCTGGATTTCCCTGGTTATTTCCCAGGGTACTGCTTAGCCCAAACTCACTTGAAGTTTGGAACTTCTCAAAAGGAGAGGTGAAAATATTTGCGATAAACTTGCCGCCTGTGGTGTCATAGTTGATATTGACAAACTTGAAATTATCTAAGAAGGAAAGCTGCCGTTGGGTTTCAATGGTCTGTGCTCTGCTGTACAAGTCATTTTTTTCCATCGGAATCCTCCATCCAAGTATTCGTTCTGGGTATTTCTTTTTCGCAAAGCTGAAGGTGATGTCTTCAAAACTGGTTTCGTAACGGGTAAATGACTGACTAATACTCGCTTCTGAAACGAATACAATAGAATCCAGATGAAATACCTTGTGATGGCTTTTGTTTGTGGGGTTTGATATGATTTCTCGAACAATTAGAGAATCCCTACCTAATTGCGTAGAATCAATCTGAAACATCACATAACTTTTGGAGAATTCATAGTAGCCATTGTTGATCGCAAGGTTGTAAATATAATCTCGCTCCGAGGCCAGCATTTCCTGTGAGTAGTATCCCTTGAGCAACGGACTTTGGCTCATGTTCGTTTCCAGTAAATTTTTAAGTGCTTGATCCTGAATATGGTACTGAATAGAATCGACGACATACCTGCTTTTCTTATCCACCTCGAATACCAAATTGATGTATCGGTACTTGGCACCAGCGATTCGACTAAACCAATTCCGAACTTTGCGTCGAAACCTTCGCGGCGGTTTCAAGCTGTCCAGCTGAACAGTATCAATGGATACGCTGGATTTAAAATAGCCTTGAGAGTACAGGTAATTGTTAATGTCGTTTGCTGCTAACCTTGCCTTGTTGTGATTATAGATCGACAGCGGTTCTCCCCACCGCATAACCTGATTGCCTTGGTTAATTTTCCGTCGTTTCTTATCGATTTTCCTAGCCTTCTTAGCGCGTAATCGATCCTTTTTGTTTTCTTTTTTGGTTGTGGCTATTTTCTCATCATAGTAGGTTGAGAGTTCCTTTTCTTGTTCTTTCGCCTTCTCTTTACTGAAACCGCGAATCAGTACCAATTGCGCTGCACCATCTTTGGAATCAATTCGCTTTTGCTTTTTGGAAACAAACTTATCTCTTCGTTTTTGAAGTTTCGTTTTTCTTTCCGGAGCGTCCGCCTTTTGAATTCTTCTGTTAAAAATCTCTACTTTGTCTCGTAGTCGCATTTGTTTTCTTTCAACTTTGGGGCCAATGACAATACCATTTTTTCCAAGCTGATAGATATGAGCAAGGTGGGTAAAGGGGAGACTGATAAAGCGGGTATTTTTCTGTTCGGGTAGGAGCGTATAAGACTGATCCAGTAAGCTTCCTTCAATCCCTTCAATTCGTTGCTTTGCCAGGATCTGCTCATCTTCGTGTAGAAATTTAGAACCAAGGCAAGACGTTAGGAATATCCCAGCAAATAATGATATTTGATTTAGTTTAAGAAATTGCTTCAATCCAGTGCTCTCAAAGAAGGAACAGAAATATATACAATCACTCAAAATTAAGAAGTACCGGACGCGGGAAAAACGATTTATCGTAGAAGGAGCTAAAAATGTGCAAGAACTTTTAGCTTCGGATTTTGAAGTTGAAATGGTCCTTTCGACGGAGTCGTTCTTCCCAGAACTTAATACAAAGACCCTCGCTGCTCGACGCACGGAAGTGGTGACAGCCACATTACTGTCCCAGCTAGGCTCATTCAAAACCAATGAAACGTGTTTAGCACAAGTGAAGCAGAAGGAGACTAAAGCTTTTAGCAATACCATTGATGATCACTTGTTTGTTTTGGATGGAGTTGGAGACCCGGGAAATTTGGGCACAATTATTCGGACGCTTGACTGGTTTGGTTATCAGAAGCTGGTTTGCTCAAGGGACTGTGCGGAGTTCTATCACCCCAAAACAATCGCGAGTACCATGGGGTCTTTCACCAGAATGGAGGTTTACTACGAAGACCTGACGACACTTCTTTCTGCCATTGAAGCACCTATTCTGGGCGCTGACGCAGGGGGCTCCAATGTCTATGAAACCGCTATTCGTCCGGCCTCTGTGATCGTCATGGGCAGTGAATCACATGGCATTAGCGCAGAAGTGTCGAGCCTCATTAGTCAAAAAATCTCCATCCCAAGGAAGGGTGACGCCGAGTCACTTAACGTTGGGATTGCCACTGGAATTCTTGCCAGCTACTTACGAAACTCCTGAAAGGCTTTCATCAACCCATTTGTGGAGGAGTCGTGATCACCCACTTGTCCACTTTTGATTTCCTCGAGGATTGGTTTGGCGAGTTGTTTTCCTAATTCCACACCCCACTGATCGAAGCTGAAAATGTTCCAAATAACACCCTGGACAAATATCTTGTGTTCATACAAGGCAATCAGTTTCCCTAAATTAAAGGGAGTCAGTGCTTTGATGAGTATAGAGGTAGATGGTCTGTCTCCTTCAAAGACTTTGAAAGGGATAAGCTTTTCGTTCACATTTCCTTGCATTTCAGCCCTAACCTGCTTTTCTGATTTTCCGTTGAGCAATGCCTCTGACTGCGCGAAAAAATTAGCCAGAAGTTTGTCGTGATGATCCTCGTGAGTATGTGAAGCATGCGCAAACGCAATAAATTCGACTGGGATGATCTTGGTGCCCTGATGTATTAGCTGATAAAAAGCATGCTGACCATTGGTGCCTGGTTCTCCCCAGATGATAGGGCCTGATTGATGAGCTATTTTTTGGCCATCTCTACTAACATATTTCCCGTTGCTCTCCATATCCGCTTGTTGGAGATAGGATGGAAGGAACCTCAACCTGTGGTCGTACGGTAATATTGCCAATGATTCGTAGCCTAAGAAATTGTTGTACCAGATCCCAATCAAGGCTGCCAAAACCGGCATGTTTTCCGTAAAAGCAGCAGTTTGGAAATGCTCATCCATCTCATGAGCTCCTCTGAGTAGCTCCTCAAATGCCTCATATCCTGCCGAGCAAGCAATGCTTAATCCAATCGCAGACCATAGGGAATACCGTCCGCCGACCCAATCCCAGAAGACAAACATGTTTTCTTCAGCAATACCAAATTTTTTTACAGCCTCCGCGTTTGTACTTACCGCAACAAAATGGTTCGCAATGCTGTCTTGCGATCCTCCATTCTCTATAAACCAATTTTTTGCCGTTTGCGCATTGGTCATGGTTTCTTGTGTGGTGAAGGTCTTGGATGCAACAATGAAGAGCGTGGTTTCCGGATCAAGACCCGATAGTTCTTCCACAAGCTGTGCTGCATCTACATTGGAAATGTAATGAGGTGTGATGGTAGACCAGCAGTCCCGAAGGGCATGCGCAACCATTTTAGGTCCTAGATCTGATCCACCAATGCCAATGTTCACAACGTTGGTGATGGCCTTTCCGGAGAAGCCTTTCCAGGCTCCTGTTAAAACCCGGTCAGAGAACGACTTAATCTTAGCTAATTCTGCGTGTACTTTTTGGCCATTTTCTTCCGTACTGTCCAAATTACGGAGGGCCGTATGTAGCACTGCTCGGTGTTCGGTCTCATTGATCTGTTCACCTGCAAATTGGGCGCTGATTGCATCCGCCAATTTGCACTCGTTTGCGAGTTCCTGCAGCGTTTCTAGTACCGTTTCAGAAACATCGTTTTTTGAAAAATCAAAGAGAAAGTCTCCATGACGGAAACTGAGTTTTCCAAATCTATTTTGATCTTCAAATAGGCCTTTGATATCGCCTGAATCCGATTTTGCCAATGCCAGCAATTTCTCCCAAGACTTGGTAGTAGTGGGATCTATTTGTGGAAACATAGAAGTTAAATTTTAGAAAAAACCTGGTAGAATATTTTCTCGAACGAAAAGGTAGTATGAATAGGCCAAGAAGCCAATCAAGTAAACAGCACCTTCAGCACGATCTAGCTTATACTTATTCAGTGTAAACATGAAAAGGAACAACATAAAGGTTCCGATCATCACGATGTACAAATCTGTATTTAGGGATGCATTGTAAGTCAGCGGTGCATGAATGAGTGACGTGGCACCCAGTACGAGCAAAAGATTGAAGATATTGGATCCAACTATGTTGCCCACAGCAAGATCTGATTTTTTGTGAAAAGCCGCAACAGCAGAAGTCGCGAGCTCAGGAAGCGAAGTACCAGCAGCCAATATTGTTAGCCCAATCATTTTGTCGCTTACTCCGAAAGATTTTGCAATGTCCGTAGCATTGTCTACGATCAGATTCCCTCCAAATACGAGTCCGGCGATTCCAAATACGATCATCAGGGTCGTTTTGAGATTTCCCATGACCTCGATATCATCAACCTCTGCCTCGGGATTTCTCCGTATGTTCATGAAGATGTAAATCAGAAAGAGCGCAAACATCACGAGAAGAATGAGTCCGTCTTTTACATCCAATCCGTCGGAGGATGCTCCGAAGAAAAGTGCGTCATTGACGAGGACAAAGAATACGAAGGTCGCCAGCAAGGAGTAGGGGACTTCTTTCCAAAGCGCGTTTCTTTCGACTGTTAGCGGGTAGATGATACTTGATATACCAAGGATCAGGAAGATATTGAAAATATTGGATCCGATGATGTTCCCAAAGACCAGTTCATTACCAACTCCTTCAACTTCCCTTGAACCCGAAATGATGTTCACTACCAATTCTGGAGCCGAGGTACCCATGGCCACAACCGTGAGACCAATGGCTATGTCGGATACGTTAAACCTTTTTGCCAGAGAGGATGCACCATTAACAAGGAAATCTGCTCCTTTGATAAGTAGTACAAAGCCTACGACGACAAGAAAGAAGTTTAACAGAATTGTACTCAAGCTGTATCAGGTTAATTATGGTGACTTGGTATCATAACACTGTATGACAGTCGCAAATTAAACATATTTAAAATATTTAATCTAACTATTTCGATAAGGATCACAAATTCAAGTCTGTCAATAAGTTATGAACTTTATGTTGAAGATTTTCCTCCATCGCATAATAGTCCTCACCTTCGAAATCGGCTCTTACAGAAAAATAGAATTTGATTTTTGGTTCGGTTCCCGAAGGGCGTAGGCTCACTTTGGTAGAATCCTCGGTTAGGAATTGGAGCACATTCGACTTAGGGAAATCAACAGTTTCTGTAGATCCATCGGCATTGGTTAGGATACCCGATTGGTAGTCAATGCTACGTTTTACCGGCGAACCAGCTAACATCGAAGGTGGCGAATTTCTGAAATCCTCCATCATTTTCTTGATTTCATCTGCTCCTTTCAGCCCTTTCTTCGTGATTGATTTAAGGGACTCAAGGTATACCCCAAATTCTTGATAGATATTGATCAACAGTTCAAATACTGTTTTTCCATTACTTTTTGCCCACGCCGCCATTTCCGCAATCATCACGGCACTTGCGACTGCATCTTTATCTCGCACTTCATCTCCAATGAGGTATCCATAGCTTTCCTCACCTCCACCAATAAACTTTTCTTTGCCCTCGAGTTTTCGAATTAAGTCCGCAATGAACTTAAACCCTGTCAATGTATCGTAGCAAGTAATACCGTTTTTGTCTGCGATATCTCGAATCAATTCTGTAGTGACAATGGTCTTTGCAACAAATTCATTTCCCTTAAGACCTCTTTCCTTCCATTTAGAAACGAGGTAGTAGATCAACAAAGCTCCTGTTTGATTCCCGTTGAGCAACTGGTAAGCTCCCTTTGTATTTTGCACTGCTATTCCAACACGGTCGGTATCCGGATCCGTTGCTAAAATCAAATCTGCACCCTTCTCTTCTCCTTGCTGTAAGGCCATGGACATCGCTTCTTTCTCTTCCGGATTGGGGTAAACGACCGTAGGAAAGTTGCCGTCTGCTATGGCTTGCTCTTCCACAACGTGTACATCTTGGAAACCAAGCTCTTTAAGCGCTCTTGGAATCAGCGTAATGCCAGTGCCGTGGATCGAAGAAAAAACGATCTTTAGGTTGGAACTTTCAATGGTCTCCCGGCTTAGAAGGGAGAGTTCTTTGACCTTCGATAAGTAGGCTTTATCCAAGTCTTCACCAAGCACTTCGATCAACGATGGATCAGCATCAAAACGCACTTCATCGATACTTCCAATTTTAGCTACTTCCTCAACGACGTTTTTATCATGTGGAGCGATTAGCTGGCCTCCATCGTTCCAGTAGGCCTTGTAGCCGTTGTATTCTTTTGGGTTGTGCGATGCAGTAAGTACCACTCCGCCACTGCACCCAAGATGACGGATTGCAAAAGAGAGTTCTGGAGTAGGTCGTAAATCTTCAAACAAGTAAGCTTTGATACCGTTTGCGGCAAAAACATTCGCGGTAGTTTCAGCAAAGAAGCGGCTGTTGTTGCGGCTATCATGTGCAATTGCCACTTTGATTTCACCAGAATTCTCCTTTTTTAGATAGTTTGCAAAACCTTGGGTTGCCATCCCTACGGTGTATTTATTTATCCTGCTGGTTCCAATACCCATGATGCCCCGAAGTCCGCCGGTACCGAACTCAAGGTCGTTTAGAAAGGCTTCATCCAGTTCTTCTTGGTTTTGGAGGAGCTGGTTTATTTCCTTTTTTGATGATTGATCTACGTTTTTGGCTTCTAGCCAAAGGGTTGCTTTTTGTTTCGATTCCATTGTTACCTAAGTTACATAAATCCGAGTCTAACTTTGACTTTATCTAAAACCGTATTGGCGATTTCAGTTGCTTTTTTTTCTCCTTTTTCCAATTCACCCTCCAGTTCGGCGATATTGTTCATGTAATAATCGTACTTCTCACGCTCTGTTTTGAACTCGCGGAGCAACAATTCAAAGAGTTCTTGCTTTGCGTGTCCATATCCGTAATTGCCACCTTGGTATTTTTTCCTCATTGCTTGATCCTCTTGGGGGGAGGCAAGCAGTTTGTAGATCGCATAAACATTGCAGGTATCCGGGTCTTTTGGTTCCTCCAATGGCGTACTGTCCGTAACAATCTGCATCACATTTTTTCGCAGCTTTTTTTCAGGAAGGAATACATCCAAGATGTTGCCGTAGCTCTTGCTCATTTTTTGCCCGTCAGTTCCCGGTATGGTCATAACGCGATCATCAATGAGTGGCTCTGGGACCACAAAAGTGTCTCCGTACTGGTGATTGAAGGAAGTTGCCAAGTCTCGAGTGATTTCCAGATGCTGCTTTTGATCCTTGCCGACGGGAACAAATTCAGCATCGTACAATAAAATGTCCGAGGCCATCAAAATTGGGTAGGTAAAGATACCGGTATTGACGTCTGCAAGACGATCTGATTTGTCTTTAAAAGATGTGGCATTCGCAAGCATTGGGTACGGGGCAAAGCAGCTGAGATACCATGTCAATTCGGTACACACCGGGACTTTAGACTGCCGATAGAAGGTGTTTTTCGATGTATCGAATCCGCAGGCAAGCCAGGCGGCTGCAACTGCATGAACATTTGAAATTCGAGTGTCTGGATCCTTGATGGTGGTGAGGGAATGAAGGTCAGCAATGAAAAAGAACGATTCATTGTCTGATTCTTGCGAGAGTTTTATGGCTGGCTTAATTGCACCAAGAAGGTTCCCTAAGTGAGGTTTTCCGGAGCTTTGAATTCCGGTAAGTATTCTAGCCATTTGATAAAAAATTTGTGCAAACCTATATAATTTGAATCTTTGTAATTCGTGTAGATTTTGATAACTGTGTAAAGATTTAAAATGAAGAATTTATTGTGCCTAATTGGCTTACTCATTATGTCTCAAAGCTATGGTCAATCCAAGCTCAAATTTGATGTAGTGGATCACGACTTCGGGGAAATAAAAGAGGAAGATGGGTTTGCCGAGCACACCTTCAATTTTGTAAATACAAGTGATGTTCCAGTTACGATTACCCAGGTGAAAGCTTCTTGCGGATGCACCACACCGGGCTGGACCAAGGAGGAGGTGCTTCCGGGAGATTCGGGAATGGTCAAAGCACGATACAATGCTCGGAACAGACCGGGAAGGTTTAGAAAATCCTTGCGGATTACCACCACGGATGCGTCCTCTAATCAGACGTTGTATATCATGGGGATCGTCAAGCCAAAGCCTAAGAATCCGGAAGCTGAGTATCCGGTGGCTTCGGGAAATTTTAGGCTGAAGTACGAAGTTTTGAATATGGGTAAAATTTCTACGGAGAAGCCGGTTGAAAAATCATTTGCCATATACAATCCTACTGACTCTGCTTTGAGACTTGATTCGGCTTTTGTTATTACCCCTGATCACATCAGTGTCACACTTGCCAGTGAGACATTAGGTGCCAAGGAAATCGGGAAGCTTTCTGTTCGTTATGACCCGATTTTGAAAAATGACTATGGGTTTGTAAATGATAACATTGTTTTAGACTCTGCTGCTCAGAATTCACTTTCCGTAATGGCCATTATTGAGGAGTTTTTTCCCGAAATGACTCCGGAGGAATTGGATAAAGCGCCCAGGTTGGAAATTGGTCAAAGCACCTATGATTTCGGCACTGTGGATCAAGGTACGCTCGTGGAAGAAGTAATTACATTAAACAATGTCGGAAAGGAACATCTGACCTTGAGAGCAATAAAAGCAAATTGCGATTGCCTCAGTTATGATATTAAAAGTAGACGAATAAAGAAGGGGAAAAGCCTAGAATTACGTATTGTTTTTGACACTACAGAAATGCGAGGCAATCAGTACAAGTCCATTACCGTACATTCGAATGATCCTGTGCGTCCAACCCAGGTAATCAACATCAATGGGAAAGTGACTAAGTAACCCTTGTTTTAGTTTTCCCAAACGTTATTGTCTCGATCGACATCCGCTAAAAATCCGGATTCATCAATCTCGATTTTGGCGATCTCTTCCATGGGGAGATCTATCTCAAATTCATACATACGGTTCGTCCAAGGCCAATCAGGAAGTACCGCTCTCTCCAATGCGCTATCGTTCGCCTTTTCGCCCCGCATCAGAGTAAGTGGAATGTAATAGTGCTTTTTCGTTCCTTCCTTTAGGGTAACGGTAATATCCATGGGCATTGGCATCTCCTCTTTCCTTTCTAAGGAAACCAAGGTCTTTGACTCGTCAGATTTCACCTCAGTGATGGCATAGTCTATGGTGTGGGTTGTGTTCACCCAGTAGTCAAGGTACCAGTCCAATTCCAGCCCAGATTCCCTTTCAAATACGCGAATCCAATCATTTGGAGTTGGATGCTTGAATTTCCATTGATTATAAAACTTCTTTTGCGCAGCTAATGTAGTTTGTTCACCCACCAGGTAATTCATTTGTGAAATTGCCACGGCACCTTTTGTATAAGCCGCTCTTGAATACGCGAAATTAGTTGTGTAATGATCTGCGTGAGTGCTTAAAGGTTCTTCTTTACCGCTTTGGGTCAAACGAATATAGGCTGCGTAATTTCCCTTTTGACCATACCCTTCCTGACCACGTAAAAATGCCAGTGTTCTATCCTGCGCGTAGGAAGTGAAACCTTCGTCCATCCATTCATAGTAACTCTCATTGAAACCTAAAACTCCTTGATACCAGGAATGGAATCCTTCGTGGACGGTGACACTTAAGAGACCACCCAAACCTTGCTCACCATTGATGAGCGTAGCCATTGGATACTCCATTCCACCATCACCTCCCTGGATAATGGAATAATGACTGTAAGGATATTCTCCAAAGTTGTCCTGCATGTAGTCAAATGCACGAGGCGTTATTTTGATCAGATCTTCCCAGGCAGAGGTACTGGCACCTGGTTGATAGAAGAAGTGTAGGTCGGGGCCGCGTTCACTTTTCACGACTACATGCTCGTAGTCGGGGTCTGCTGCCCACACAAAGTCATGCACGTTAGCTGCTTTAAATTGCCAGGTATTTGTCTTGCCCGACTGCTTTACTTTAACTCCTTCGTCTTCGTATCCATATCCAATCTCATTGGGGTTTTGCAAGGTACCCGTAGCGGCAACAACATACTTCTTATCAATGGTGATGTTCACTTCAAAAGTGCCAAATGGTGCATAGAACTCTCGGCCAATGTAGGGGTGTGCATGCCACCCACGGTAATCGTACTCCGCCATCTTAGGATACCATTGTGACATACTGTATCTGATTCCTTCCTTGTTGTCTCTACCAGTTCGTCTGATCTGAACCGGAACCTGACTTTGAAAATCCATGTTGAATGTAGCAGATCCACCGGGCAGAATAGGTTGATTTAGAGTTACTTCCACGACCGTACCTTCAACAATGTATTCAAGGTCTGAACCGTTTTGTGTTAACGAGTTAATGGTATGGTAACCTGTCTGAGAATCATCCAATTTCGAGATTCGATCAAGTACTCTTCTGTCAGGATCTTCAATGGTTCTACTTCGAACATCCATCATACTTCCAGGCTGGAATGCATTAAAATAGAGATGGTAGAATACCTTATAGAGCGTATCGGGACTTTGATTTAGGTATTTTAATTCTTGGGTTCCCGTGAATTGATTTGCTTCAACATCAAAATCAATTGACATTTTGTAATCAACCTGCTGTTGCCAGTAGTTCTGTGAGAAGCCCACAGTTATAGAATAGAAGAATATTATTGCAACTTGCGATATCTTGATAAAATTATATTTCATATTAAGAATATATCTAAAACAAATGTGTCGGGATTTCAGTTTATAGTGTATCTTAAGTTTTAACATTAATCATAACCCAAAAACCCCAACCTGAAGTCATGGATAAAATAGTAGATTTTTTCTTATTGATCATATTTGCTTTTGGATCAGCGATCATTTTTACACTCGCAGTAGTTTGGAAATTTCTACAGGCCATTTTCGAAATCGCATTTGGATCACTGACTGCAAAGACAGTTGATTAGACATCAACTTTTGCGTATTTCGCATTCTTTTCAATAAATTCTCTCCTCGGTGCTACTTCGTCTCCCATGAGCATCGAGAATAAGTGATCTGCTTCGGCTGCTGACTCGATCGTTACTTGTTTCAAGCTCCTGTGTGCGGGATCCATCGTGGTTGTCCAAAGCTGATCAGGGTTCATTTCTCCAAGACCTTTGTATCGCTGTACGCCTACAGAATCTTCTTTCCCTTCCGGGGCGATTTCTTTGGTTACACGCACCCGATCATCTTCCGACCATGCGTAACGCTCGGCCTTGCCTTTCTTAATGAGGTACAAGGGAGGTAATGCGATGTATAAATAACCTTTCTCAATAAGTGCCCTCATGTACCGGAAAAAGAACGTCAAAATAAGTGTTCGAATATGACTTCCATCAATATCTGCATCCGTCATAATAATGATTTTGTGGTACCGAAGCTTTTCAAGGTTGAGCTCCTTTTCATCTTCTTCCGTCCCAAATGATACACCTAAGGCCGTGATCATGTTCTTGATCTCGTCATTGTCATAGATCTTATGTTCTTGTGCTTTTTCCACGTTGAGGATCTTTCCCCGGAGTGGAAGGATTGCCTGGAACTTTCGATCGCGACCTTGTTTGGCGGATCCACCTGCAGAATCACCCTCAACGAGATAGAGCTCACAGAGGGCAGGGTCTCTTTCGGAGCAATCTGCCAGCTTTCCTGGAAGGCCTGTTCCAGAGAGTACATTTTTTCGCTGTACCATTTCTCTTGCCTTCCTGGCAGCGTGTCGAGCTTGAGCTGCAAGCACTACTTTTTGCACGATCTGCTTGGCCTCTTTGGGATGTTCTTCTAAATACTCCAGTAAAATCTCACTGACGCAGGTGTCCACTGCACCCATGGCATCTGAATTACCAAGTTTGGTCTTTGTTTGACCCTCAAACTGGGGTTCTGCTATTTTCACCGAGATTACAGCGGTAAGACCTTCCCTAAAGTCGTCACCGCTAATCTCAACTTTTACTTTTTCCAGCAGTCCGGATTTGTCTGCGTACCCTTTCAACGTTCTGGTCAACGCACGTCTGAAGCCAGAGACATGCGTTCCGCCCTCAATGGTATTGATGTTATTGACGTATGAAACCACATTTTCCGAAAATGAAGTATTGTAGCTTAACGCTACCTGCACTGGAACACCGCCTTTATCTCCTTCGATAAATACCGGATCAGGTATTAAACTTTCTCGCGTATTGTCAAGGTATGCCACGAATTCTGCAAGTCCTCCTTCTGAATAGAATTCCTGGACCTGGTTCTCATCGTCCTCAGATTCCCGATGATCGATAAGCTTGATTTTTATGCCTGCATTCAGGTAGGAAAGCTCTCTCAGCCTGGAAGCAATGGTTTCAGAATTATACTTTGATACCGAGAAGATCTCGGTATCAGGTTTAAAATGCACGATAGTCCCTGTGATATCCGTCTTCCCAGTCTCTTTGACAGCACCTTGAGGAATCCCTCTACTGTATTCTTGTTGGAATACTCTACCATTTCGGTGGACCGTCGCGGTAAGAGCAGAGGACAGCGCATTCACACATGAAACCCCAACACCATGCAACCCACCGGATACCTTGTAGGTGTCTTTGTCAAACTTGCCTCCGGCATGGAGCACCGTCATGACCACCTCCAAAGCGCTTCGGCCTTCCTTCTCATGCATGTCAGTAGGGATACCTCTACCATTGTCCGTTACGGTAATAGATTCATCTTGATTGATCTCTACGGTAATAGTGTCACAATGTCCTGCTAACGCCTCATCGATCGAGTTATCTACTACCTCCCAGACCATATGGTGCAGGCCTTTTACGCCTATGTCTCCGATGTACATTGCCGGACGTTTTCGGACGGCTTCAAGACCTTCTAATACTTGAATGTTACTTGCAGAGTATTCTCCCTTTTGGGGTTGCTTATTTTCTTCCATTTAGAATGATTGTCAACTGAAATTGAGAGCTGGGATTGATTTTTCTAATAAATAGTTAGCTGCTCTCACTCGTCTTTTTTGCGGTTGATTATAATCAAACAAAGGTACATAATATTGAGGTAATATGAGTCCTTTTTTGCCACCATTTCCGGCCTCACAACCAGAGGATTTTGGGGGTGAAGTAGCCGTTGGTCAAACGTCACACTTAAGTGCTAAAACTGATTTGTTTGTAGCAGTACGAGCGTGCATGCGTTCAGTGTTTCGATCCCCTGCTTCATCGCTTTATTGGCAAAAGGGGCATTTTCGGCACCTGGATTGAATATGATTCGGTTGGGTTTGAGCGATAATATATAGTTTTCCCATTCCGCCTGGTTACTTGGATTGAGGTACATGGTCACGGTATCGATATCGGCTATTTCAGGTTTTACTCGCAAGTTTTGAAACTTGATGTTCGCCACTTCGCCTTCGTGTATGCTGAGTGGAATGATGTCATGCGATTTGGACTTGAGATTCATGGCTGCGAGAAAAGCGTAGCTATTTGGATTTTCAGAAGCTCCAATGATGGCTGTTTTTTTACTCATTGTGTTTTGCTTTTACTTTTTGGGCTCACAAAGCCAATATTCAGACCGATTTGGATGGGAAACGAAATGCGGTCGTTGATTTCCCGTTGAAAATAGTTGTCAAAAATCTGTACTTCCCGAGCAGGACCATTCAAATACTTTTTGTTGTAGGTACGCGCTTGAATGCCCACTCCGAAGAAAATGTCAACCGTCCACCCGGAGTTTCCGGCATCTTTCATCCATCGGTTACCGATAAAAACGCCATAGCCAACTCCATTCTCGGTCATATTTCCAAATCTTCGTGCTGCCTGCGTTGCAATGGCAGTATCCAAATGATTTACGCGATGGTCTAAGTAACGTACGGACACTTCATGACCAAAGTAAAACATTCCATTGGGTCCGTCCGAATTGTAGAATTTTTGTCTTAGGTGGATAGTTGATCCGCGTAGATAAACTTGGTAATCGTCGATCTGATTGTCGGCGGTAAAAAAGGGATCGCGAATTAGATCAACCTGTACTTCATGTCCCAATCTTTCTTGAATGTAATACTCAATGGCGATGGGTAGCTCATTTACAAAAAGCCATCCGGGATTCGAGCCGATGATTAGGCCTTTGTATTCGTTGATCGTGGGTTCGAAATACTTAAAACCTCTTCGTTTAAAGCGATATTCAGGCGTATTGAAATCGGTCTTCTCCGTGTCATCTCTTGAAATTCTGGTCTTAAATATCGGTTTTTCATCTTCATAGATAGGATGGTAGGTGCCAGCCTTGGATCCATCTTCATTGTACAATACCCATTCACCAACTCGTTTGTCATCCTTGAGCTTTCCTTTCATCTTAATGGTGCGATCTTGGTAGTATCCAGTGTAGTCTCCTTCACCATCCAGAAATTCTGCCTCACCTTCCAATAAGCCATTTTCATTGTAGTAGCTCCACAAACCCGTCTTATTGCCATTCAAAATTTTCCCTTTGGATTTCCTGCTGCCACTAGGATAATACTCACTGAAGACACCACTTCCTGAATTGAACTCTGCCTCACCGAGTACCTCGCCCGTTGGATAAAATAGCTTCCAGTAGCCATCTTTTTGATCTGCAACAAGCGTTCCTTCTTGGCTAATCTTTCCATTGTCATGGTAGTAAATCCAATCACCTATCCTAAGGCCATTCTCATACTTACCACTTGCGGCAGTCAGTCCGTTTTTGTGATAATAGGTCCAAACACCGGTTTTTAGTCCGTTTTCAAAGCGCCCTGAGGCTTCGATCTCCCCAGATTCAAAATAGTAGTTCCATTCCCCAATGCTCTTGTCATTTTCATTAAATCCTTCCATTCGTCGCTTTCCTGATGGATAGAACTCTGTATACCTGCCCTTTCCATTTTCCAGGTAAGATTGAGCCTTGATGGAACCGTCTTCATAGAAGTAATTCCAAATGCCACTTTTTTGATTCCCGAAGAAATTACCATTGCTTTTTTCACCCCCATTTTCATAGTGAAAAGACCAGTAGCCTTCCTTTTCAGATCCACGCAAAATACCTTCAGATTTGATGTTTCCATTTTCATAGAAGTACTTCCATTTTCCATTTGCTACACCTACTTTGTACCGCCCCTCTGCCTTCGGACGACCGTTTTCGTAGTAATACTTCCAGACACTATCGGGTTCATTTTTGAGATACCACCCATACGTTTGAAGTGATCCATTCAGGTAGAAAGATTCATACGAGTCGGTAAGTGTGGAGTCTTTCAATGAAAAATGAAATATCTCTTTTATCCGCGTACTATCTCCGTCATAATAATATTTGAATTGTTTGATCTGACCGAGTGCGGAAACGGAGCCTAGAAGCAAAAGTATTTGCAATACATTCCTAAGCATCTTCACGTTCAAAAGCTCTCTTGAATTTATGTCCCCATTCTGCCAACTCCTCGCTTGACCATAATTCTGGATAGAATATGACCTTTTGAGCACGTGGCGGAAGGTACTTTTGCCAATTCGTCCCCCCGGAGGCCTTAATGACATTCGGATCTCTTTGCAGATAGCGAGTTGCTGATTTGAGGTGCTGCAAAGGCCAGTCAACATTGGCTTTTTGATCAAACTTTTTCAGTTCGCTAACAATTCCTTGATGATTGGCATAGTGCTGCTTGTACTTCTGAAGTAGGTTGATATCTTTTACCTTCTCCGCCAGTGAAATGAACTCATTTGCGTATTTAGCTTCGAATTGCCGAAGCGTAAGTGTCTTTTTGCCAGTTGCCAGTTCTGTCGCGCCGGATTTCCAATAAAGTGCCTCGTACAGGTCCTTGACGTTCGATTCCCTGTTAAATGAATCTCTGGATAAATGATGTACTAGATGGTGAAAATCTGTGGCGTAAATCTCAATTTGTCGATACTGACCTGATTGAAAGCCACTGGCTGGTAAAAGTGCCATTCGAAAGGCCAAAAACTGCTCTTGATCCATCCCATCCGTCATGACATCAAATGAATCGATGAGGTGATCGAAGTACCTGTTGATTCTTCTCAGCCTTTTCAAGAATATTGATTCATCAATGGGGTCGGTGAATATGGCCTGCTCTACCTCGTTGAGTATCATTCGAAAGTACAACTCAGTGACTTGATGATAAAGAATGAAGATTTTCTCATCCGGAAAAGCAGTCCGCGGCGTTTGAAGGCTGAGCAAGGTATCAAGGTTGATATAATCCCAATATGTGAGGTAATCCGCATGAAGTAATCCATCAAGGTAACTGGATAGATCTTGCCCCATGACATCATACTTTTCATCTAATTTTTTGAGTTGCTCCAGTATGTTCTGATCTATTTCTTTTTCTTTCATTCCCTGACGTTATAACGATGTAAATTTGAGGCAAAATTTTAACAACAACCCCAAAAGCGACCGATGAGTGCGAACAAAAGAAACTTTATTGACGAATTTGAATCCCCTGATTTCTATTCCCTTGATGACCTACTTACAGCGGAACATAAGTTAATACGATCTTCTGTCCGAGACTTTGTTAAGAAGGAAATAACGCCTTTCATTGAAGGTTGGGCTGAAGAGAATCATTTTCCGAATGAAATTGTGCCCAAATTTGGTGCGATAGGAGCTTTTGGTCCTACCGTTCCTGAATCGTATGGAGGTGGCGGTTTGGACTATATTTCTTATGGTCTCATCATGCAAGAAATAGAGCGCGGAGACTCAGGCATGAGGTCGACAGCTTCTGTGCAAGGATCGTTGGTAATGTATCCGATTTACGCATATGGATCGGAAGAACAGCGACGTAAATATCTTCCTAAGCTGGCTTCCGGTGAGATGCTTGGATGCTTCGGTTTGACCGAGCCAAACCATGGCTCTAACCCTGGTGGCATGGAGACGCATTTTAAGGACATGGGAGACCATTATTTGCTCAATGGTGCCAAGATGTGGATATCGAACGCCCCACAAGCTGATGTGGCGGTAGTTTGGGCTAAGAACGAAGAGGGTAGGATTCATGGGTTGATTGTGGAGCGCGGGATGGAAGGCTTTTCCACTCCGGAAACCCACGGAAAATGGTCTTTGAGAGCTTCTTGCACCGGTGAGTTGGTTTTCAGCGATGTAAAAGTTCCTAAGGAGAATCTTCTGCCTGACAAAAGTGGTTTAGGCGCTCCCTTAGGCTGCCTCGATAAAGCAAGATATGGTATTGCTTGGGGGGCGCTAGGTGCAGCTATGGACTGTTACGATGCGGCTAAGCGATACGCACTTGAACGGAATCAGTTTGGAAAGCCGATTGGAGGTTTTCAACTCGTGCAAAAGAAATTGGCAGAGATGCTCACGGAAATCACCAAAGGACAGCTACTAAACTGGAAATTAGGAAAGATGATGGATGAAGGCACGGCAACAACAGCTCAGATTTCCATGGCCAAGCGAAATAGCGTGGAAGTGGCGTTGAATGTTGCTCGTGAAACGAGACAAATTCACGGCGGAATGGGCATTACCGGTGAGTATCCGATGATGCGCCACATGATGAATTTAGAGTCTGTGGTCACTTATGAAGGAACACACGATATCCATCTTCTTATCTTAGGTGCTGAAATCACAGGGCTTCAAGCCTTTAAATAGGCTAATTGGAAAGCGCAATTGAAAAATAGGTTTGAAAATCGTAGCCACTAAAGCGACGTCAACAGTCCTTTGATCAAGACCACCAGCAGTTTCTCTGCTTCCTTAGCTATTGCAATGATTTCTTCAATGTTGATGGGAGCAAGATTGTCGGGGTCACATTCATCCGTCAAGACAGAGATAGAAGAAACCGGCAAACTCATTTGATTTGCTGCTAGTACTTCAGGTACGGTACTCATTCCTACGACATCCGCTCCGATCATTCGCAGATATCGATACTCGGCTCTGGTTTCAAGGTTTGGTCCGGGGACGGATGCATATACTCCTTCGTGCAAGGCAATGCCATTTTCGGAGGCAATGTGCTTTAGTGCTTGGTTCATCTCTTGATCATAAGGTTGGCTCATGTCGGTAAATATTTGACCAAAGGCAGCTGCCTCATGTCCGCGAAGTGGATTTTCAGGTTGTAGGTTGATATGATCGTCTGCCAACATTAGCTCACCTTTTTTCCAGTTAAGATTCATGGCACCCGCGGCATTGGAGACAATTAACTTTTTGATGCCGAGTCCGTGCATTACCCGAACGGGAAACACAACTTGTCCCATGCTATGACCCTCATAGTAGTGAAATCGACCTTGCATCGCAACCACTTTTTTCCCCTCCAGAGTACCATACAGCAATTTCCCTCGATGAAATTCTACAGTGGCAATTGGAAAATGTGGAATGTTGGAATAAACAAGTTCTTTCTCAACTTGAATTTCTTCCACTAATGCACCAAGGCCTGTACCAAGGATGATCCCAACCTCTGGTGCGTCGAAACCTTTATCCTCTAAAAATTTTACTGCTTCGTTTACTTTTTCAATCATCTGTCCTGTCTAATTATGCGGACGTAAAATAACTGATTCCTAAAATAGGGCTATGATTTATCCAGCACCTCCACCTGATCAATCGCCTCCAATATTCGTTCACAAGCTTCTGTTATTTCGTTTAGCGTGATGGTAAGAGGTGGTGCGATGCGCATGGATCTATCGTTGAAAAGAAACCAATCTGTAATAATGCCAAAGTCGATGGCCCTATCAATGATCGGCTTAAGAACTTCGTAGGATTCAAATTCGACTGCGATCATAAGGCCTTTGCTCCGTATCTGTTTGATGGACGGGTGTACAAGTAGGTCGTGAAAGCGTTTCTGTTTTTCTTCTATTCCTTCTAAAAGCTGCTCTTCATGAATTGTTTGGAGGGTAGCCAGTGAGGCAGCTGCTGAGACAGGATGGCCTCCAAATGTGGTAATATGACCTAGCACAGGGTTTTCCGTAAAAACATTCATTGTTTCACGATTGGCAATAAAGCATCCTATTGGCATTCCACCACCCAAGCCTTTTGCACTCACGATTACATCAGGAATAATTCCATAATGCTCAAAGGCCCATAATTTACCGGTTCTTCCAAAGCCACATTGGATCTCGTCCAAAATGAGCATTGTGCCTGTTTCATTGCATTTTTTCCTAACCTTTTCCCAATAACTTAAGGAAGCTATTGAAACACCCGCTTCGCCCTGCACGGTCTCAACGATAAAAGCCGCTGTTTTTTCTGTGATAGATTCCAAATCATCAACATTGCCGAATCTAATATGACCTACGCCAGGCAGTAGCGGTCTGTAGTTTTGGGTAAATTCATCGCTCCCCGAGAGCGATAGTGCACCGTGCGACGATCCATGGTACGCATTGTGGCAGGCTATAAGTTCGGATCTTCCGGTAAACCGCTTTGCGAGTTTCATAGCCCCTTCAATGGCTTCACTACCGGAGTTCACTAAATACACAGAATCCAATTCCTCTGGAAGTGTTTCAGTTAGGGCTTTTGCTAAACGTACTTGTGGATTTTGGACAAACTCTCCATAAACCATAGTGTGCAGGTGGCGGTCTACCTGATCTTTGATCGCGGTGATTACATTCGGATGTCTGTGTCCCACGTTGGACACGCCAATTCCTGAAATGAGGTCGATGTATTTTTTTCCCTTAACGTCAGTTAGGTAGATTCCTTCCGCAGACGCAATCTCCAGCATAAGCGGGGAAGGTGATGTCTGGGCAAGATGAGAAAGGAAGAGTTGTCTTTGGCTGAGCATTGTAAGGTAAAAATAGAGGGGATGGGATGTTGGCGCTCACAATTTTTTGGTAATTCTTCATTTTAATGAATTTCATAAAAATCCGAAATTCGAATACTTGAATTTGCTATTCCTTCAATAGAAGCCAGATTATGTAGAAAAATAAACTGTAAGCAATATTGTGAAAAGAGCAATAATCTTATTTAAACGTTGAATTGTTTACATTAATCTGCTGAAAATATTGTTTGATCGACAGATTTTCTTTTTTTTTACTTCCTATTATCTAATTGTTAACCAAAAAAGTATTGTATGAAGAGGATACTACTACTTAGTTTTTTGGTTCTTTGGACTATAACAACGGTTATGGCTCAAAGGACTGTATCAGGTACAATCACCGATGACTCCGGTGAGCCGCTACCTGGTGTGAACGTACTTATAAAGGGTACGACCACAGGGGCGCAAACCGACCTTGATGGTAATTATCGACTTTCAGTCGAGGATGGAGCCACACTTGTAATTTCTTATGTTGGTTTTGAGACACAAGAAGTTGTTGTAGGTAATCGCACCACTATTGATGTAACGATGGGTGGCGCAGTTGAGTTACAAGAAGTTGTGGTTACTGCATTAGGTATCACAAAAGAAAAGGCTTCGTTGGGCTACAGTGTAGCTAGCGTAGGATCAGCAGATCTAGCCAACAGACCGGAAGCTGACGTCTCTAGATTACTTAGAGGTCAAGCAGCGGGAGTTGATATCACGCAAACTTCAGGTCTTGCTGGAGCTGGTACGAATGTGATTATTAGAGGTTATTCTTCAATCTCTGGAAATAATCAGCCATTGTTTGTTGTGGATGGTGTTCCATTCAATACCAATGCAAACTCTGGTAACCAGTCCTTTGGAACTGGAAGTGCGACTGCTTCGTCAAGATTCTTGGATTTAGATCCCAATAACATTGCGGACATCTCCATTCTAAAGGGTCTTTCAGCAACAGTGCTTTACGGAGAGGCTGGAAGAAACGGTGTAGTACTTGTTACTACAAAAACCGGACAAGGTGGAGGAGACCTTAGCAAGAAGACAGAAATCAACGTTACTCAGTCTGTATTCCAGACGGAGATAGCAAACCTTCCTGATTACCAAAATTCCTATGGTAATGGGTTTGGGGCGTTTGGATTTGGTTGGTTCTTCTCTAACTGGGGTCCAAGATTTGATGATACAAGAGAGTCGTCTTATGGTGACAACTTCCGAGGTCTAAATGAGAACGGTCAGGTTTTGATTGTTCACCCCTATGACCAGTCTCAGTACAACGATGATTTCCCTGAATTCATTGACGCTCCTTATGTGTATCAACCTTACGAAAGTGTTGAAAACTTCTTCCAAAAAGGAGTTTCTTCAAATACTTCCATTCAAATCTCTACGCAGGTAGATGCGAATACTTCAGTAAGTATGTCATATGGGTACCTAACTGAGGAAGGGTTTACACCAAAGCTTGATGAGCTTAGAGGTGGAGGAAGATCTAACTTCTTAGATAAGCACAACTTCTCTGTTGGTATGAAGACTACCTTGAAAAATGGTTTGAAAATTCAACCATCTTTCAACTTTGTAAGATCTGATAGGTTGACGCCAATTACGGCTCCTTCATTTGGAGGTGATGGTAATGGTCTGTTTGCTGCGGTATTGTTTACCCCTCGATCAGTTGATTTAATGAATCTTCCTTACCAGTCGCCTATTGATGGATCAAACGTCTACTATCGTAGAGGATCTCCAATTCAAAATCCATTGTGGACACTTAACAACAGTGGCCAGACAGAAGCAATCAATAGATTCTTTGGTAACATTAATCTAGGTTATGACTTGAACGACAACTTGTCTATTCTCTACAGATTGTCAATGGACAACTACGATCAGAGCAACAGCCGATATATTAATAAAGGTGGTCCAAGACAGCCAGGAGGAGAGTACTCAACTGCGATTGAAACCAACTTCCTTTCGGATCAGATCTTAAACCTTGTTTATAACTATGATCTTGGTGGAGACTTTACCATTGATGGTATTTTAGGATTTAACTCTCGAAGAGAATTGAACAGCCTTGAAGTTGCAAGTAGCCAGGAGCAGTTTGTTTACAACCTGTTTACACACCAGAACTTCACGCAGTTCCAGAACTTCACAAGAACTATTGAGGAGAACACGCTTGGAGTTTACTTGACATCGTCACTTGGCTATTCCAAGTTCTTGTACTTGAACTTGCAGGCAAGAAATGACTGGACTTCTACGCTAGAGGAAGAAAACAGATCAGTATTCTATCCTTCTGCTAGTTTGTCGTTCGTCGCTAGTGACGCGATCTCCGCAATCGCTGACACTGAAATGGTTAATTTCTTGAAGTTGCGTTTGGGTTACGGTACATCCGCTGGATATCCTGATCCGTATCAAACTCGAAACTTCTTGGGATCTAATCCTAACGCATTCATCAATTCAAATGGTGATGTGATCGGAACGAACACAGTATCTAACTTCCTAGCTAACCCTGCGTTGACCAATGAGTTGATCACAGAGGTTGAGTTTGGATTGGAAGGACGCTTTTTCAACAACATCTTAGGAGTTGACCTGTCATTGTACAACAAGCAGTCTGAGGACTTGATCGTTGAATTGCCGCTAGATCCATCCACTGGATTTACAACAACTACGATCAACGCAGCAGATATTGAGAACACAGGGATTGAGCTTGGATTGGACGTGAATGTTCCGTTACCAGGTGAGCTTTCTTGGAATGTACGAGGTAATTATACTCGTAATGAGAGTAAGGTGAATTCCATTCTAGAAGGAATTGATCGAGTTCAAATTGAAGCTGAGGATTTCTTTGAGGCAGGTATTACCGACGTTGGTAATTATGCTGTACCTGGAGAGCAGTTTGGTGTATTCTACGGAGAGCAATTGTTGAAGGATGACAATGGGAACCTAATTGTTGATTCTGAAGGTTCTTACCAAATTGGAGATGAGTTTGCCGTAATTGGTGATCCTAACCCTGATTATCAAATGAACTTCTTCAATACGTTGTCATGGAAAGGAATCACTTTCAGTTTCCAATTCCAGTACATCAAAGGTGGAGATATTTACTCTTCTACCGCTGCTGCACTTCTTGCAAGAGGAAACTCTACGGATAGTGACATTGACAGAAACACCCCAGTAATTCTTCCAGGAGTAAAAGCGGACGGATCTGTCAACGATATTCAGGTATATGTAGGAGATGAGGCGTTTAACTCATTCTTCAACGGAGAAGGATTTGTATTTGATGGTACGGTGATCAGATTGAGACAAGTAGCTCTTTCTTACATTCTACCTAACCAAATTCTTGCAAATACTCCTTTCGGAAGAGCATCAGTTACATTGTCTGGAGAAAACCTTTGGTTTAATGCTCCGAACACACCAGAAGGTCTGAACTTCGATCCTGAAATTTCAAGTACAGGTGTTGGTAACTCAAGAGGCTTTGATTTCCGAACTGCTCCTACTGCTAGAAAGTATGGAGTTTCATTAAACCTTACGTTCTAAATCGTAGATTATAAGTACAATGAAGAATAGAATATTTATATATATCGCAGTTCTGGTTGCGTTTACAATGTCTTGTGACAATTTTGACTTAGACCTGCAAGAGAATCCCAATTTTCCTGGAGTAGCTTCTGGAGATATTGACGCGATTTATAACAACATCCAGTTAGAATTTGAAGAGATACATTTTATCCTCGAGGATCAAACTGGAGAAGTATCACGAATGTACAATGCTACTTCACCAAACTATGGTGCGGCAACACTACCTGTAGTATTTGATCCACTATGGGTCTCTATGTATGCAGATTTCTTGCCAGACATCATTGCGCTTGAAGAGGTTGCTGCACCGCAAGGATTGAACATCCATGTGGGCACAGTAAAAATTCTTGAGGCTTTCATTTTGATGGAAATGGTGGATACGTTTGGAGACATTCCTTTCAGCGAAATTGGACAAGGACTGGACGAATTAAGCCCAAGAGTTGATCCGGGAGCTGACGTATATGCAGCAGCTGACGCATTGTTGGATGAAGCAATTGCATTATTGAATGATCCAGGGGAAATAGCTCCTGCCTTTGATAATTTCTATGGTGGAGATCCCGTAAAATGGATCACTTTAGCAAATACTATCAAGTTAAGAGCAGCTTATCTAACAGGTAATACAACGGCCTTCAACAGCATTATTTCTGCTGGTGATTACATTGATTCAGAGGATGAGGATTTCCAGTACAACTATGGTACGGGAAGAAACCTTCCTGAGTCTAGACATCCCCGGTACGTAAATCAGTATGAGCAAGCTGATGGAGACTACATGTCCAATTACTACATGTGGTTATTAAGAGGTGAGAAGTTGGACACTGATGGAATCACGGAGATTCGTGATCCACGATTGAGATACTATTTCTATCGAAAAGTGAACAATTCTGACAAGCAGCCAGTGGATTCTTATGGATGTGTATTGTCTGATCTTCCAGATCAGAACTCCAAGCCTGATTCTTGGGATTTGATTGATCCTAGAATTCCTTACTGCTACGGTGCTGCAGATGGTTACACAGGTAGAGATCACCTAAATGGTTCAGGTATCCCTGCAGATGGAGCGATCAGAACAGCTTATGGATTGTATCCTATGGCAGGAGACTTTGATAACAACGAGTTTGAGAACACGCAGAATCTTGGAACAACAGGAGGTCTTGGCTATGGTATTTCTCCATTGATTCTTTCTTCCTTCGTGGATTTTATGAGAGCTGACATGGCACTGACTTCCGGATCTGGTGATCCGCGAGCATTGATGATTGAGGCCGTAGGAGAATCTATTGCTAAGGTTAGAGGCTTCGAAAGCTTAGTAGCTAACAAGATGTCTTCTCCTGTTACACAAGGTGGAACTACTACGACTGTACAAGCTGCATTCGGTATGACAGATGATGATATTACCGATTATGAAGCTACTGTAGGTAGACTATATGATGAAGCTACAAGTGATGCAGAGCGACGAGATGTGATCATCAAAGAGTACTACATCGCGGCGTTTGGCAATGGTTTAGAAGCTTACAACATGTACAGAAAAACTGGATTGCCTGCTAACATGGCTCCTCCATTACAGGAAGAGAACGCCGGGGCATTCCCTAGATCTATGCGATATGCAAATGCGTTCGTTGATCGTAATATTGACGTCAGTCAAAAGACTGAAGATGTGCCAGTATTCTGGAGTCCACAGTTAAGTACACTTCGTTAATCTTAAATGTTAATTAGAATGAAAAATACATATAAGCTTTTAATGGTATTACTAGCAGTGCTTGTAATGTCGTGTGAAGATGAAGATGCTAAGCCACTTTTCTTGTACGGTGACCTGGAAACAGGAACTTACATACGATTAGTTGACAATAGCTCAAACTTTCTTGTAGACCAGAACGATTTTAGTAGCTATACGCACACCTACACAATTGAATTCGTAAGTGATGTGAATGGTAGCAACGTAGAAAGTTACACTGCTGATTTAGTGTACAAGAGTGGTAGTGCAGATCCTCGTACAGCTGAGGATTTTGTATCGCTATCCAGTTCTGAGTTTACTACAAACGAAGATGGATTTGCGGAGGCTACGATTACGTTCACTTCGGCTCAGTTGATCGGGGCTTTTGGATTGTCGGAAGCAGATCTTTCTCCTGAGGATGAGTTTGAGTTCTTAGGTGAAATTGTGACACCAACGAATACGTTCAATAGCGTGAATTCTTCAGCAACTGTGGAAGGAGCTTTCTTCCAAGGTTATTTTGATTTTACGGTGTTTGTTGGTTGTGCTTCGAATCTAGCTGGTGAGTATACCGCTACTACAACAGCTATCAATTGTAGCACAGGAAATCCTGGATCTGCAAGCGTGACTTACACACTTGAAATTGAGGATACTGGAAACATAGCAATTGGTGAGTATGAGTTTGATGACGCTACATTTGGTGTTCTTGCAGATTGCTTTGGAGACGAAGATGCTGTTCAAGGAGGATTCGTATTCCAGGATGTTTGTGGTGCCGTGTCATTCACAGCAGTAGCCGATGAATTCGGTACAAACTGGACTGTAAGTTCCGTAATCAGTGGAAATGACTGGATTATTACATGGGTAAATCCTGACACCGGTCTTGGAGGCGAAACTTCAATTAATTTCCCTAACGGAATCGACTTTACGGTAGATTAATTTTTTGACTTTTGATATATTTAAAAGAGCAGCTTTCCGCTGCTCTTTTTTTATTTAGTATGAAGGTTAGCGCAATTGCAATTTTATTTTCCTCGCTTTTTCTCTTAGTGCAATGTACCCCTAAGGGCTCCGACAAAGAGGAAGTTCAGATCTTTGAACGCATACCATCCAGCCACTCCGGTGTGGGTTTCATCAACCGGATTGAAACGGATATTCAATCAAAAGACAATGTGTTTGATTTTGACTATTTCTACAATGGTGCGGGCTTAGCCACAGTCGATATCAATAATGACGGTCTTTTGGATTTATTCTTTTCAGCAAATCAAGACTCCAATCGACTTTACCTAAATTTAGGAGATCTTCGGTTTCAGGATATCACAAAAGATGCCGGGATTAATCAAGGAAAAGGTTGGTCTACAGGCGTATCCTTTGTGGATATCAACAACGATGGGTGGCAAGATATCTACGTTTCCCAAGGTGGACCTAATCACGGAGAACGCAGTAGGAATTTGCTGTTTATCAATGAAAAAGACCAAACCTTTATAGAGTCTGCCGCCGACTATGGGCTGGCAGATGAGTCCATTTCAAGTCAGTCAGCATTCTTTGATTTCGATAAGGATGGAGATCTGGATTGCATTGTGATGAATGAAAATCTTCTCTATGGCACAGACCCTTCAACTTTTTACAATTTCATAGAAAATAACTACGAGCTGGCACATCACAGTTCATGCCATCTCTACTTAAACGAAGACGGTATTTTTAAGGATGTAACGGATGACGCAGGCGTCCTTTCACCGGCATTTGGCTTAGGATTGATAGTCAGTGACATCAACGACGACGGCTGGCTCGATTTTTATGTTGCGAATGATTACTACATCCCCGATATGATGTATATCAATAATCAGGATGGAACCTTTAGCAACAAGATCTCAGAATATACCAAGCAGGTTTCGTTCTTTGGAATGGGTGTAGACATTGAAGATGTGAATGCGGATACCTACCCGGACATATTTGTTTTGGACATGGCTTCAACAGACCATTACCGATCTAAGACCTTGATGGCATCGATGAATGTGGAAGCCTTTGATCTGCTTACAAAGGACCTGGGGCTTCATTATCAGTACATGTTTAATTCGCTTCAGCTTAATTCCGGAGATGGCCATTACAAGAATGCTTCACACTTGACCAAACTCTCTAAGTCTGACTGGAGTTGGGCCGTCTTACTAAATGATTTTGACAATAATACCACCAATGATGTTTTCATCACTAATGGGTATAAAAAGTATGCGCTCAATAACGATATCAGAGCGAAAGTGATAGGTGCAAAGATGAAATATAGCAACAGCATTCCGTTGAGGGTTAAAAAAGAAATTTATGAGCAAATGCCTTCTGAAAAGCTGCCTAATCTCATGTTTAGGAATGCTGGGAATTTGTCATTTAAATCGGTCAATGATGCATGGGGACTATCCGACATCTCCTTTTCCAACGGAGCCGCCTACGCAGACCTGGACAATGATGGCGACCT
Organism: uncultured Roseivirgaceae bacterium; assembly: GCA_964593185.1. Taxonomy (GTDB): domain Bacteria; phylum Bacteroidota; class Bacteroidia; order Cytophagales; family Cyclobacteriaceae; genus Ekhidna. The sequence goes on along the minus strand of CAZQJU010000005.1, from coordinate 4,600 downwards.
GGATTTGGTGGTAAACAACATTGATGATGAAGCATTTATCTACAAGAACACAACGATGGAAAACGGACTTGGAAACTTCTTGAGGGTGCGATTTGACGCTTCTTCGCAGCATGCTTTTGCCAAGGTCTGGGTTTCTTCTGCCGGAACAGTGCAAAAGAAGGAAAGCAAGTCTGTGAGAGGCTATTTGTCGTCAATGGATCCGTCCCTTCATTTCGGACTAGGTCAGGCCGATAGAATAGACTCGCTGATTGTACAATGGCCGTCTGGACGAATAGAAAAGAGATACAACCTTGACGTTAACCAAGAAGTCCTTTTTAAGGAAGCTGATGCTTCGGCGAACGCATTGATGGTTCAAAACTCCATGGTACCGCTAGAACAGGTCAGCTTAGATAGCCTCGGGATTGATTTTAGCCATAGAGAAAATAGCTACAATGACTTTGAGGTCGAAACTTTACTACCCTACAAACAGTCCAACCTGGGTCCAGATATTGCTGTTTCCGATGTGAATAATGATGGGTTAGAAGACTTCTACATTGGAGGTGCTATAGGTCAGAATGGTCAATTGTTTGTTCAAACTACGAATGGGTCCTTTTTTAATGCTACTTCAGAGGCGATGGCTTTAAATCCATTTTATGAAGATATGGAGTCTACCTTCTTTGATATTGACAACGATGGAGATAAGGATCTTTATGTTGTTAGTGGTGGTTACGAGTTTCAACTAGGTAATGAAAACTATCAAGACAGAATTTACATTAATAATGGTTTCGGCGAATTTCAACTTGCGTTGGACAGTTCACTTGCGGTCAACAGGTTAAGTGGAAAGTCAGTATGCGCAATAGACTTTGATCTTGATGGTATCGAAGATCTTGTGGTAGGTACACGCTTGGTGCCTGGTCAATATCCGGTTTCTGAGCGGTCAATACTCTATAGGAATACGGGTACTAAGCTAGTAGACGTTACAAAAGAGGTAATTCCAGAGCTGCTGGATTACGGCATGGTCAACAAGATTATTCGATCAGATTTTAATAGCGATGGCTTAGATGACCTGATTGTGGTAGGGGAGTGGACTGGGATTGGTTTTTTCGAGAATACCGGAGGTGGTTTCAAAGATGTGTCGTCGCGTTTATCATTAGCAGATAGAAAGGGATGGTGGTTTGATGTAACTGAATTAGACATCAATGGAGATGACCTCCCGGACTACATAGTGGGCAATTTAGGCTTGAATTCGAAGTACCCGGCTTCACAAGAGGAGCCACTTAAGCTGTACGCGCGTGACTTTGACGACAATGGCACTTGGGATATTGTACTTAGCAATACATACAATGGCGATTATGTGCCTTTACGAGGGAGAGAGTGCTCTTCTAACCAGATGCCGTTCATAGCCCAAGAATTCCCATCATATGATTTGTTTGCAAAAGCTACCTTAGAGGATGTGTATGGCGATAAATTAGATGGCGCGTATATGGTGGAGGCAAGAGATTTTAGCTCCCTGCTCCTGATCAACAAAGGTGATGGTGAATTTGACATTAGTCCACTTCCTATCGAGGCTCAATTAGCTCCAATGTTGGATACGGAGGTAATTGATTTTAATGGGGATGGGTACGATGATTTTATCACGGTTGGCACCATTTATCAAACAGAAGTAGAGACACCAAGATTGGATATGGGATCAGGGGCAATTTTTCTGTCCAATGGCGTGGATGGATTTACCTACGACACAGAACTAAATCGAGAGATTCGATTTGAAGGTAACTTGAAGTCTTTGGAGAAAATCAACATAGGTGGTGAAGATCATTTGATGGTTGGTCGGAATAACGATGCACCGCTTCTTTTGAAAATAAAGTCGGGTATGGAAGTACAGAAACCCAATAGTTAGCATTCAATGAGATTTACAATAGTAGCTTTTTTAGTCTCCGCCTGTTTCTCTGTTTTTGCGCAAACATCGCAAGAGATCATCCAGAACGTAAGTGAGGATCGCATTGAAAAGGACATTCGGAAATTGGTGTCCTTTGGTACCAGACACACACTCTCCGAAACTGCTTCTGATACGCGAGGTATTGGAGCCGCCAGACGATGGATAAAGTCAGAGTTTGACAAGATTTCCGCTGAATGCGGTGGATGCTTGGAAGTTTCCATGCAACGAACATTAGAGAAAGGAAATGCGAAGACAAGGATCATAAAGGATACGGAAGTGGTAAATGTCTTAGCTATCAAGCGCGGTACTACGTTCCCCAATCGCTATATCATCATGGCCGGAGATATTGATAGTAGAGTGTCTGACCCGCTGAACTATACGGACGATTCCCCTGGCGCAAATGATAATGCATCGGGTATGGCAGGTGTGATCGAAGCGGCCAGGGTTTTATCCAAATACAGTTTTGAGAGCTCCATTTTACTTGTCGGGTTGTCAGGAGAAGAGCAGGGGCTCTACGGTGGCAAGCATTTGGCGGCAAAGGCGGTAGAAGAGGGATGGGAGATTATCGGAGTCCTGAACAATGACATGATTGGCAACATAGAAGGAGTAGACGGTGTAATCGACAATCGGACCTTTCGAATTTTTTCCGAGCCAACCAGCCCGCAAGACAATGATTTCCAAAAGCGCATGCGGAGATACTACGGAGGTGAAGTAGACGGGATCTCAAGACAGTTGGCCAGGTACGTATACACCGTGACCAAAAAGTATATGCCTGAGTTAAATCCAATGATGATTTATCGACTGGATCGATTTGGTAGGGGAGGACATCATCGTCCCTTTTGTGATGCAGGCTTTGCTGGAATACGCATCATGGAAGCGCATGAAAACTATAACCGCCAGCACCAGGATATACGGATCGAAGATGGTGTCGCATATGGTGATGTGATTGAAGGCGTAAACTTTGAATATGCTAAGAAGCTGACAACAGTAAATGCCCTCGCCTTGGCCGCACTAGCTTCAGCTCCACCTGCTCCTCAGAATGTAGCCATATCGGGTGCAGTAAAAGCCTCGACTACACTTTACTGGGACGAAGTCGACGGCTCAAACCCGGCTGGATACAAAGTCTATTTTCGAGATACTACCTCGCCTACGTGGGATCACTACTACGAAGTGGATAAAGATGCTACCGAATACACATTGGAGGGAATCGTTATAGATAACTACTTTTTTGGTGTAGCTGCTGTAGGGGAGGACGGAAATGAAAGCATGGTAGTCTTTCCTGGCGAGGTAAAGAGGTAATCCATTACACCCCAGTTCTTAGTTTTTTGTAAAGGTTCTTTACGATCAACCATCTATCCAATGATTTGAGCTCCAGCGGAGTGATGAGACTTTTTGCTTTAAGGTATTCTTTGCGCATCAATTTATTGTAGAAGCTTACGCGTACCAGAATTGTTTTATAGTATTCCAAATAGCTTCTTTTCGTTCTTAAGTTCTGCTTTTTCCACCTCATTGTTCGCTTATTATTTCTTTTAGATATGCCTTGCGCGTATTGGATGAGGAAATGCCGTTTTCTTGACTTTTTTGAGCCAATAGCAATTCGATTTTTGACTCCAATCCCTGCAACCGATCATGGAGTTTGGTGTTTTCTTCCTTGACGAAATCTTTGATGTGCTCTTCCTCCTCTTGAAGGTCTTTCAAAGAAACTTCATTCATGGTGTTTACCACGATCGCGATAAAAATATTCAGCGTGGTATAGGTAGCAATGAGTATAAAACTGATAAAGTAAATAGCAGCAAATGGAACACCATCCATTATGGGTCGTGCAATTGCTGATGACCAACTTTCTAAGGTCATGATTTGGAATAAGGTAAAGAATGAAGCACCAAGACCACCGAAATATTCAGGGTAGGCTTCTCCAAAGATGTTAACTCCAATCACCGCAAACGTGTAGTAGACGATGGCCAGCAAAACAGAGATCCATCCAATGGATGGGATAGACTTCAATAGTGATTCAATAATCAATCGAAGTTTCGGGATGCTTTTTAAGAGTCTCAGTGTGCGGATGATACGCAAGGCTCGGAAAACGGAAAATGAACCAGCCGCCGGTATAATAGAGATTGCTACAATGAAAAAGTCGAACAGATTCCATGAACTTCGGAAGAAATCTGTTCTGTAAACAAAAATTTTCAACACAATCTCCATGGTGAAAAGAACCAAAATCAACAAGTCGAAAAAGTCAATGTAATTCCCAACAGAACTCATGACACGTTCCGAGGTCTCAGCTCCAATAAGTATGGAATTGAGCATGATGATTCCAATAATAAGTCTTTGGAAAAAACTTGATTCGAAAAACAAGCGAAGACGGTCTCGGGATGTACCTAGGTTAAGCACCGCAGTAATTTTCATTTTGCAACTGTTTTTAGTTCTTTTTGAACTGGACTTTCTGAAGATTCAATGGCAGTCACATAAATTCCAATAATGCACAAGACAATGAATAGAACTTCTAGTATGATTGACAAATTCCGTCTCATCTGTATTTCTCTACGAGATTAAATACAAAAATGACGCTATTTGTTCATTAATAAATATTAAATAAAATAATTAGATGTATAAGTATTTAAATATAAAAGGCTAACGAGTATGTCGTTAGCCTTTTAAGAAGTATTGATGAGAATTGAGTACGTT
>CAZQJU010000004.1:21751-75386 GCA_964593185.1 uncultured Roseivirgaceae bacterium | reverse complement strand
TCTCCGGGGATGCAACAATCACCAATACCGGAGCATTCACCATCGAAAACGATGCAGTAACAACAGCTAAGCTCGGTACCGCAGGGGCAGGAGACGCCAACAAAGTCTTTGCTACGGATGCTTCAGGAGACCCAGTAATTACAGGGCCGGTAGCTTTTGAGGCCTTTTTTGATACGGAGCCAAGTAGAGTTTCGTTCACACCGGATGCACAGATCGTATTCGATGCCGAATCATTTGACCTAGGGTTGGGTTATGACCCAAGTACTGGCGTGTACACCGCTCCTGTCACTGGCCTATACAATTTTCAAGTACAGATCATGATGGAGGATGGCGATGATATTGAATATGAGCTATTGCTACGGGTTGATCCGGATGGAATGACAGGATTTAGTCCTGTTTCTAGATATGCAGCGAAGGCGCTTGATGGTACTACCACTGATACTTCCTTCATCATTAACCGGTTGGTTCAACTGAATGCCGGGGCTGAAGTTGATATCAGGCTTGTAGAACCGAACGGATCATCAGGGCCTCAGGATCTTTTTGGTAGTAGAATCAATTGTTTCTTTTCAGGACATTTGGTTAGATAATGCGACAGGGATTAATAGCTATATTGACCACACTTCTCCCGCTTTTGGCATTCTCCCAACTCTATGTTGGGGAAAGCGCACTCCTGCACGTGGCAGAAGGTGCGGATCTTCAGGTCGGCACAGATCTTGAAAACGATGGGTTAATTCAGAATTTAGGATCGATTTCACTATTTGGGGATTGGACGAGAAATAACAATTTTAATAGCACAGAAGGAGAAGTACAGTTCCTTGGATTTAGGGATCAAATGATTCTTGCAGACGAATTAGAAATAAAAGAGCTGATCGTTAATTCTTCCGGGGTTGTGACTTTCCCAGGAAGTGAATACCTGGTTACGGATTTAATTGATTTTAAGCTTGGAGTGGTTCAGATCGGAGAAAATACGCGATTTGTTCTGGGGGAAGATATTGTGGTTCCTACTACCACAGGCTCGGTCGACTCCTATTTTGAGGGTTCACTTATTCACAAAGGGAGTGGGCTTAAACTATTCCCTGTTGGAGCAAATGGCATATACGCCCCTTTGACCCTCGGTAACGTTGACGGCTTTGCTAACGAGACCGAAATTCAAGTTTCCTACAATCGGGATAATCCGGTAGACCCAGAACCGGGTGATAGTTTGCTGGGCGTCTCGCATCGTGCATTCTGGGAGCTGGAGCTCATAAATGGTACCGTCTCAAGTCCAACACAAGTTCAGTTGGAGTTCAGCGAAGAAGACCTCTCTGATTTTATCCTTCGCAACAACATTCGACACCGATCTAATTCTCCAGCAGTCGCGTTCACACGAAGCCTCGACAACCGTTGGCAGTCACTGGGTGTGAGTCTCATCGAAGACTCCGACTCGCTAACTTTCGGAAGAATTACATCGGAAATACCGTATACACCTGCCCTGAATGTAAAGACCTACCTAGCTGTTGGCCTGGCTCCAATAGCCCCACGGACAGGCGTGCTGTATGTTCCTGAAGTATTTTCCCCCAATGCTGACGATAGAGACAATAGAACATTTAAGATCTTTGGTCAAAAGATCACCAATGAAAATTTCAGTTTAGAGATTTACAATAAACTGGGAATACTTGTCTATGCTACCAACACCTTTTCTGAGGCAAACGAAGTTGGATGGGATGGGACGAACGCATCTGGCAATGAAGAACCTACCGGAATCTACTACTATTCCCTCCGGTTGACGTTTGAGCGTGGAAATGTTGTGAATGAAAGTGGTGCATTTTATCTGGTTAGATGATGAAGAAGCTTTTATCCATATCGATCCTAGTTTATAGCTTAAGTGCTTTCAGTCAGGATGAGCAGTTCTCGCAATACTACGCTGCTTCACTGTATCTGAATCCAGGATTCAATGGGATTTATAACGATGCCGCAATTCACATGAATCACAAGCGCCAATTGCAATCTGGGGGCGCAAGAGACGTCATCAACGAGCTAACGCAAGTTTCGTTTATCTTCCCAATCAAGCCAGGGTCGAAAACAGAGCGTGCAATCGGCGGAGTTGGTTTGATGGCATTCAACCAAAAAAGCGGGTTCAGGGGTATTTTTGACCGAAGTTCTGTTTTTCTAAACTATGCACACAATTTGAAATTCGGTACCCTCGGTGGCTACCTCGTTTCCATTGGAGGCCAGATTGGCTACGACATTCGAAGATTCGATGTCTCCGGATTGAACTGGGGATCGCAATACAATGCATTTTTTGGATTCGATGAAAGCCGAGCGATCCCGATTGCGGAATTTAACAATCAACAATCCAATATTCTGGTGAACGGGGGAATCATGTACTACTTCAACCCTGACCGAAACTATTTCCTCTATAAGTACAGTGGATTCGTTGGCATCTCCGCAACAAATCTCAACCGACCCAATACTTCGTTTACCATTCTGGATGAAGGCACCGACCCCATCCAGCTCAAATACAATGGAGGCATTGAATTTAAGCTCAACAAGCTCTTTGTGACACCAAGCTTACTCTTCCTATACGTCAGCAGGAACTATCAATACAACGCAGGTATCAACATGTCCTGGTCTCCGGATGCCGGACGCTATTCAGGCGCCGACCGACAACTCCTGTTTGGTACCTGGTATCGCTTTAGGGATTCATTTATTTTCATGGGTGGAGTTAAGATCAATCAGCTGGCTATTCGCGCAAGCTATGATATGAACTCTGATCTTTTTGTGCCCAACCGGGAAATCAACTTAGGCCAGAATTCGGTAGAGTTATCCATCCAATATTACCTCACAAATTCCCGTGCTGTTAAGCGGTTTTCAAACCCGCTCTTTTAGTCTTTCGGGTAAATAATCAGCTTAGTGCCCGGCTTGAGTTCAGGAGAAGTCAAATTATTTTGCTCCATGAGTAGTTCCTCAGGAACATTGAACTTCCGCGCAACTTTTCTTAAATCATCATTTGACATGACCGTGTAAATGAAGTTCTCGTTGGCCTGAACGTCGGCAGGTACCAGTATATCATAGTTAACCACGGTTTTTCCGGACTTTACACGGATCGGTTGGTAAGCTGTCACTTCTGCTCCTAACCCATTCAGATTTCGAATGGATCGTGTTGTGACACCAAAACTATTAGCAATCTTGGTCAAAGTGGCACCGGGACGTACAAGGTAGAAACTGCCAAAGTTCCTTTTGTTTTTCCCGATTAGTCGAAGATCCAGTCTTCTGTTCAATTGCCTTCCGAAAGGATCATCGTTGTTCGCGATAGGTTTTCCTGCTCCATGCCAAATCACGGAAATATCAGACGCATTTACCCCAATCGACATAAGATAATCTCTTGCTGCATACCCTCTATCCTTACTCAGCTTTAAGTTGTACTCTACAGTACCTGTAGCATCGGTATGCGACTCGATTTCAATTTTATTTCCAGATCCTCCATAGACATTTGCGATCTCATCCAATAGAATCCTGGCCTCAGGACGGAGTTCAAAGGAATTGACATCAAAAAAGGCCCGAGTTGAATTGACAACGATGTCTGAATCTTTCTTTCTCTTGCCCTCTACATTGAATGCTGCCAAATTTACGCCTTGGTTGTCTGCCGTCGTCCTAAACCGAATGTCGTACTTTCGAGGATTAACCGTGAAGTCAAAAAATCCATCCGGATTGGTGTAGCCCTCTACCACTGTGGCATCGTCATCGAACGCTACCAACGTAATTGGGAAAGAAGTTAGCGGTTCGTCTGTCCTGTCATTAACCAGCTGTCCTGTGATCCTGATCTCACTGTAGCCTTCAATCTTATCGATCGGCAGACTAATCCGCAATTCACCTGATTCTTCAGTAGCCAGTATATCTTCGGTGCTTATGATCTGCTCCGCCTTGTTTTCTTCTTCTACTTCCGCAGCAATCGCAATGATATCAAACGGTACCTCGTCAATATCCTTCGTCGCTACCATAAGATTTTCTGTCAAAATGCTTTCATTGTCAAATCTGAATTTTTTAATTCGATCCATTAGCTCCAACTCACCTGCAGTAAGCCTTCTTTTCTCCCGCTCATCGTTGTCAGCCAGAACATAACTACCATTTCGCATATCAAATGCATCATCTAGGACAACCCTGTTGTAGAAGCCTTTTCTTCCTTCAGATAGATTGTTGTAATACGCTATGGCTTTCTCTAGAAATGGTTTTTCAAACTCCTTTAATTTTTGACCTGTCGCATTTTTTGAAAGCACCGCGATATGTACCCTTTCGGCTTTTGGTACTCTTGTTAACTCGGCCTCATCTCTGAGTTTTTTACCTCGGCTGTATCGGATATCGGTTAGATAATCCAATCCAATCAAATTGTCTATCAGGGTCTTTTTTCTGTCCGAAAGTGCATTGTATTGGTTGAGGTCAGCATCAGACATGCGCGCAGCCAGATTGCCTCCATCTAAGCCAGTGTTGACCACAGGGCCGTCGAAGAATATTTCGTCAGGCTCAGCCATGTACGATTCGAATGAGGAATTGACGAATCTTTGTAGGGCTCTTTGTTGTCTTCTATTCAAATCAGGACGAATACTCAGCAAATTCTGAAGCGTTTCCTCCGCATCCTCGCTGATTGCGGACTGCAACTCCCCTTCCGTGAATGAGGTTTCCGCCAAGTACGCATCTGCATTAGCTAAGCTGCTGATTTGCCTCAAAATCAATTTGTTCAGTTTGTCCTGCTCTCGTAGATTCTTCCCTTTAAACAATTCAAGGTCCTTATTGTCGATGCTCTCACCAAGGGTATTGGCATCTGAGTTCATGTAGGCAGAAGCCAAGGAACGAAGACTTTCCTGATCGGAGTCGGACAAACTATCAAACAAATCCCTTTCAGCCTGTCCTACCTTATTACCTTCTTCAGTACTCAATGTGATCCACCGCTCTCTTAAGGCTTGAAATACATCGGCTTGCTTCCCACTTCCCGCTTGTTTGTTTAGAAATGCTTGCTCGGTTACTGAGATCCGAATATTTCCTAAGTTTTTCTTTTGTCGCAACAACTTCATGGCAATGCCATCTAAGCTTAGTTTCTCTTTATCATTGAAAGAATTGTACGTCGGTGATGCTGGCACATAGTTTTCAGCAATTCGAACCCGCTCAGAAACGACTACGTCAATTTGCTCTCGCTCGTCTGCATCAATATTGTTATAGAACTGAAACATGTCTTTTGACAGGGTGATGCTATTGCCCAATCCTTGCTGTTCCAAATATGCGGTAACAATGTTGTCAACCTGTTTTTTCTTATCTGCGGTAAGCTGTCGATAATAGTAATCGTCCTCTGTACGGATGGATTCCATCATGTTATCCGTCATTTTCTTGACCCTGCTGGATACGATCCGATCGATCCTCTGGAGGTCATCGCTACCCAGGGAATTGTACACCGCCAACTGTCTTTTTGTGAGAATCGGATCTATTTCGGAAATAGCCGAGGACAGCTTTCGTGAGATAATCTGGTTTATGATCTCTGTCTCGCTGTTGTCAAAATTGTAATCGTCTTCAAATAAGGCATTCCTTCCGGCAATGGTACGCTCTGTCGAAACATCTGCAAGTAATTCTTCTTTTGAGTTTACCGTAAACTCGTAAACATCCATGTTCCCCACCGATTCATCCCAATCTCTGTTGGAGGACATAAATCCTTTTGCGTTGCCTAAGAAGAAGAAAATATCATCCTTATAGGAATTGAAGGGTGTGCCAGCATTATAGATTTCTGCAGATTGCAAGTCTACACCTCTAGCGATGTAAATATCGTACCCACCAAAGCCTCTATGTCCATCGGAAGCAAAAACCAGTGCATTTTTTTCCGGAAAATACATCGGAGAATACTCGTTGAATGGGGTATTGATTTCGTCTCCAAGATTCATGGGAGGCCCCCAATTGTCATTGCCTGCATCTATACTCATCCAGATATCAAATTGACCAAAACCATCTTTGTTAGATGCGAAGAACAGGGTATCTCCGCCAGCGGTCAGGCTTGGATGCTTCGAACTATAACCGACCTCGTTAATGTTGTGATTGAGGGGTGTGGGCTCTGACCATTTACCTCCACTAAGCACAGATCGATAAATCTCACAAACGCCATCATCTTTTCCACAATAGGAGTAGTAAAACTTGGTTCTTTCACGATTAAATGTTCCGGATCCTTCGCCTCCCTTGCTATTAATCATTTTATCAAAGCGATCGTTGCCTTCAATTTCTTCCCAGCTTCCGCTACCCGTCTTTTGGAATCGAAATAGGTCGACATAGTATTCGCCGTACTGTGGCTCAAGCAAACTCTGCTTCCCGTCTGACCGAGCCGAAGAAAGATAGATCTCGGAATCGTTATTTACCGTAATAGCGGCGTAATCTCTGTATTCAGAATTAATTGGCACTTGCAGCGCTCCAAATTCCCGATCCGTAAAAATCATTGAATTTTGATCCAGCGCCATCTGACATCCATCAATTTCTACTTTGGCCTGGTCATATAACGTTCTCCAGCGCTCATCATCGTGCAGTCCCTCACGTACCATAAATTCTTTAAAACTCTTGAAACTCTCCAACGCCTCCTCATACTTTCCTCCTTGCTTTTGCATTTGAGCAAAACGAAATCCTGCTTCCGGCTTGTTGATACTCTGCTTATCTGCAATCATTCCGTAGTATTTCTCAGCAGATTGATAATCCTGTAGGTATCGATAGCTCTCTGCTAACTGAAATTGCGCATTGATATTTTCATCATTCAACTCCAGGGCTTCGAGATACCTCTTCGTTGCTTCACGGTATTGACCTGCCTCAAAAAAAGGCTTTGTATCGTTTACAATTTTACTCGACAACACCGTGTTTTTCTGCCCCATGACAAAGGTGGCTGTGAAGGTGAATGTTATAAGTACTATGTATTTCATCGTTTCGTAATGTCGTTTTTAAGAGATAAAAAACCCTTCTGCACAGCTTATTTTTTTCCAAGTCATCCCACGAGTATTTAAACGCAGAAAGAACAAAATCCGTCTTGAAAATCCTTCAATTCGAACACTTAACCCGCTCGGTTCTGCTTTCTTGTCCATTCTGTTGCTTAAAAATACTAATCGTAAAGAATCTAATTCAAGTTTTCCTCCTTAGCTCCGTACTTGATCTTGCAATCAAATCGAGATCGATACGAAGTTAAAGTATTGATAAGAGGTACGGATGAGTTATCGATAATAGTGCCAAATCGTTCCTTATTCTCTTTATTTGCCTCCACAAAAGCTAAATAATGGTCGGTAAGCTCAAGGTTCTCAACTCACTCACCCGAAAGAAGGAAGAATTTCAACCGCTTAATCCCCCATTTGTGGGCATGTACGTGTGTGGACCCACTGTGTATAGCAATGTACATCTTGGCAACGTACGTACTTTTTTAAGTTTTGATGTCGTAAATCGCTACCTGCGTTTCCTGGGGTACAAAGTGCGCTACGTCAGAAACATCACAGACGTTGGGCACCTCTCAGATAGTGGCGAGGACAAAATCTCCAAAAAAGCGAAATTAGATCAACTAGAACCCATGGAAATTGTGCAGATGTACAGCAACGATTTTCATGACGTAATGAATCTTTTCAATGCCATTCCTCCGGATATAGAGCCTTCAGCCATTGGTCATTTAATGGAACAAATTGAAATGACGCAAAAACTGATCGACAATGGATATGCCTACGAATCGAATGGTAGCGTCTACTTCGATGTAGCGAAATACAATGAGGAACATCAATATGGAAAACTGAGTGGAAGAAACATTGATGACATGATCAGTGATACACGTGATCTCGACGGTGGAGAAGACAAACGAAATCCACTTGATTTTGCGCTTTGGAAGAAAGCATCGCCAGAGCATATTATGAGGTGGAAGACGGAATGGAGTGACGGATTTCCCGGCTGGCACTTAGAATGCTCCGTAATGAGCACCAAGTACCTTGGTGAAGAATTTGATATCCACGGCGGAGGTATGGACCTAAAGTTTCCACATCATGAGTGTGAAATTGCACAAAACAAAGGCTCCAACGGAAATGGTGGCGCCAAGTATTGGTTGCATACCAACATGCTGACAGTCAATGGACAGAAAATGAGTAAGTCGCTAGGCAACTCCTTTTTGCCAAGGGAATTGATTTCGGGGGAACACGAACTTCTGGATAGAGGCTACAGCCCAATGACCATCCGATTTTTCATGATGCAATCCCACTATGCAAGTACACTGGACTTTTCCAATAGTGCGCTGGAAGCGGCTCGAAAGGGATATGTTCGACTTGCCAATGGAATGCGACTTTTGGAAGAGATGGAATGGGTGGATGACGATGGACAGCTGGATGAGCAGCAGGTGCAGCAGATCGAAAAGTTCTGTGATAATTGCTACCATGCAATGAATGATGATTTTAACACTGCCTTAACCATCGGTCATCTTTTCAATTTGGTAAAAAAGATCAATTCACTTCACACGGGACAACTGAAGTTTAGTGCACTAGGGGAAGCGACGTTCAACAGGATGAAAGAAATCTTTTTGGGTTTTGCAAAAGATGTGCTCGGACTTAAGGTGGAAGCCGACGTGGACTACCAGCGTCTCATTGAAACAATCCTTGAGGAATATAAGGCAGCCAAATACAATCGAGATTTTGATCGCGTGGACAAATTGCGAGCAGAGTTAAAATCTGAAGGGATCGTCGTGAAGGATATGAAAGATCGAATAGCCTGGGCTTTTGAAGAATAACTGTTGATTACCTGCTTTTGGATTATCAAACAGATGTGATATGACCTTAAAAATCATCACGACCGAGGACGGTTCACATAGTCTTTACGATAATCAACTCAACGAAACGTATCATTCCACGCGTGGCGCACTGGGCGAATCACAACATGTATTCATTCAGGCCGGGTTAACGCACTGGAGTTCCCACAATAAGCGCAATGAAATTCGCATTCTTGAAGTAGGTCTAGGAACTGGCTTGAATGCCTTTCTCACAGCTCAATGGTCCCAGGAAAAACGACAGAAGATTCATCTTACTTCTTTAGAGCCCCACCCGATTCGGGAAGAGCTCTTCACGCAGCTAAACTTTGGGAATTCGCTCGAGGAAGCAACGTTGTTACAAAAAATTCATACTACTGAATGGGAACAAGTCGCATCTATTTCCAGTCAATTTGACCTGCTGAAGACCACCCGGACACTTGAAGATTTTACTGCATCGATCCCCTATGATATCCTCTTTTTTGATGCATTTGCTCCTAGTAAACAACCAGAGGTTTGGTCACTTCAAAATCTCAGAAAGTGTTTTGGCTTGTTAAATCCAGGAGGAATTTTGACTACATATTGTGCGCAAGGGCAGTTCAAGAGAGATTTAAAGGAAGCCGGTTTCAGGGTAGAGACCCTTCAGGGAGCGATGGGCAAAAAGGAGATGGTGCGAGGAACTAAATAGCACCCAAGAACTTATCCCAAATCGTGTCGGTTCATTCATCAATGAAAGGGGAAAGCGTTATTGTGATTGGTGCCGGCCTTACAGGGCTGAACGTTGGGAGGTTGCTCGAGCAAAGAGGGCTGAACGTAACAATTCTAGAAGCAAGAGATCGCCTTGGAGGACGGATCTACACGAAAGAAAGCTTCAATCACACCAAAATTGAAATGGGTGCTACCTGGCTGGGACCGCAACATACACAGTTAATGCGGTTGCTAGAGGAGTTAGGGATCGAAATCTTCGAACAATACATGAAAGGTTCTAGCTTTTTCCAACCCTTCAGTACCAGCCCTCCGCAAGCCGTGGATCTGCCAGCACAACATCCAAACTATCGAATCCAAGGAGGTACCCACACACTCATCGAAAGCCTGAGAAAGACCTTGCAAAAAACAACCATTCATCTGAACACACCTGTGCTCAAACTTGACTTCAACGCTTCGATGGTCCTAGTCACCACCTCAGACGGTGTCTATAAGGCAGATAAAGTGATCAGCACCCTTCCTCCGGCACTTTTGATCCATTCGATTGATCTACAGCCTACCCTTCCCGATGAAGTAATCGAAGTAATGAAAAACACGCAGACCTGGATGCGAGATTCAATCAAAGCGGGAGTTGTTTTTCAATCTGCTTTTTGGAGAGCAAAGAATCAATCCGGAACACTTTTCAGCAACGTAGGCCCCTTAAATGAAAGCTATGACCATACGTCAAACGATAACGCCAGATTTGCAATGAAAGGCTTTATCAATCCGGCTTTTAGCACGCTGCCACCGGAAGAACGAAAAGCAAATGTGATCGCACAATTGATCAGCGCTTTTGGTGCGGAAGCTCAAAAGTTTAGCGGATATGAAGAGTTAGTATGGTCGAATGAAAAGTATACCAAAGGCAAAGACGATTCAGATTTATTCCCCCATCAAAACAATGGGCATGCTATCTATCAAAGAACCTATCATGAGGGTCGCTTGGTGCTTGCAGGAGCAGAGACCTCTCCCCAATTTGGTGGATACATGGAAGGGGCCGTTCAGTCCTCAGTGCGTGTAGTTGAAAAAATCATACAGCAATGAGCGTACGTTTTCTAATTGTAGCATAAATGACATTTTCACACTCTTGCGGAATCCATGCTAAGAGAATAGTCCTTTTCAACCGTTATTACCTGCATGAAGAGGATTGCAATTGCCATCTTTTTTTTGTGTCCTGAGCTAAGTAGTGGACAGTGTTGCTCAGGTGGTGTCCCCATGTCTAACAATATCGGACTTCCTTCGGCTAGTGCCGGAACGATCCAGCTAAATCTTAACTACGACTGGAACAACCTGGAGACACTTAAAGCCGGTGATCAAGACCTCAATGACGATACCCGTCAAAGGGAAACACATGCCCTACTCCTCGAATTTGGATATACCATTTCTAAAAAATTCTCCTTTGACGTTTTTATTCCATTCATACGCCAAGAAAGAACAATCACTACGTTCGGACAAGAAAATTTTCAACGTACAAATGGGCTAGGTGATGTGGTGTTGCTTCCAAAGTACACGTTCAACGAGCGTTGGACATTAGGTGTCGGCGTAAAGCTCCCAACTGGTAAAGCCGATGCTTTTAACGAGCAGGGGATTGCACTACCAGCGGATCTTCAGGCTGGAAGTGGGGCCCTAGACGGCATCCTGTTTCTTGCATTTCAACAGTATAGTGTGAATCGACCCAGTTTGGGGTACTTTGGAAATCTCATTTTCAGAAGCACGGGTGAGAACACTGCTTACTTTGCCGGAAACACCTATAAGTTTGGGAACGAACTCCAAATAGCGGCAGGGGTTTCAGATCGGTTTCTGATCGGTCGAGTGCTAATCGATCCATCCCTACGAACTTTTTACCGTAAGCGTGGAAGAGATTTCTTCGATGGTGGAGCGTTTCCCGGTTCAGGCGGCGATTTTGTCTTCGTCAATCCGGGCATATCCATTCCGTTGGGAACTCATATTAGTTGGCAGGTGAATATGTCCATACCGCTCTATTCCTATGTGGTAGATACCCAGCTCGCACCAACGCTGCAGCTCAACACGGGTATTTCATTTAAAAAAAATCTGAAATCTAAAAATCAATTGTAACATGAAGTGGACTGTTTTATTGGCAATTGGACTAACGTTCTTTGGCTGTAGTAGCAACGAAAATGAGCTGGATCTCCGCGATTCTGAAGAATGGCTGATCCCTAACAATGCCGTGTTTGACGGAGGGCCTGGGAAAGATGGTATTCCAGCACTTACAGATCCTAGCACTGCTCCTATTGGGGCTGTCAATCTAAACTACTTAGCGGATGATGACCTGGTTCTGGTTTTTAAGGATGGTGACGAGATTACGGCCTATCCGCACAGAATCTTAGATTGGCACGAGATAGCGAACGATAAGGTTGGCGAAACAGAACTTGCTGTCATTTATTGCCCACTTACCGGAACAGGACTTGGATGGGGCAGAACATTGAATGGCGAAACCACCACCTTTGGCGTTTCTGGTCTGCTCTATGAAACTAACATCATGCCTTTCGATCGGCTCACGGATAGTTACTGGAATCAGATGTTTAATCAATGCGTAAATGGAGAGCTGTTGGGCGAAGTGCCTAAATTCTTTAATACCGTTCAAATGTCTTTCGGAGCACTTGCAACACTCTATCCCTCAGCAAAAGTGCTAACTACAAGCACCGGTTTCTCCAGAGACTATGCACGCTATCCTTACGGATCTTATTTGACTAATGCGCAAACCCTGTTCCCAGTAGAAAGATTCGACGAGACCATTCATCCGAAAGAGTTTGTTAGAGGTGTAGTGGTTGGAGAAGCTTCAGCTGCATTTCGCTTTCCAGATGCAGGACGAAGTCTGCAAGTAGTCTCTGTCGGAGGATCCGAAATTGTTGTCGTAGCCGACAAGGATAAAGACTTCATTGTGTCTTTTATGAAGGGTGAAATCGATGATACGGCACTGACTTTTGAACTTGTAGCCGATTCGGGTTCAGAGGCCATCATGCTTGATCAACTAGGAAATGAGTGGAATTTGTTCGGTGAGGCAATCTCCGGTCCCAATCAAGGAGC
This sequence comes from uncultured Roseivirgaceae bacterium, assembly GCA_964593185.1. GTDB lineage: Bacteria > Bacteroidota > Bacteroidia > Cytophagales > Cyclobacteriaceae > Ekhidna. The sequence goes on along the minus strand of CAZQJU010000004.1, from coordinate 62,839 downwards.
CAAACTGCAAATCCCCTATAGTTATATGGGTTTTTGGTTCGCCTGGGCCAATTTTTACCCCAATATTGATCTTATCGAATAAACAGATATCCACCGGTTTTTCACGAAAGCAATGCTAGCAAGTATTGCTTTTTTTATTAGCATTCAATACTACAAATAGGAATTTTATGAAACTTTATTAGTTTTGATCCGTCAATACTACAAATAGGAATTTTATGAAGAAGTACCAACTTGGTGAATTTGAAGAGATTGTGCTCCTCACTGTTGGAGTCCTTTACGACGAAGCTTACGGAGTTGCCATTAAAGAAGAGATCGGGTCCCGTCTGAAAAGAAAAGTGAGCGTGGGAGCCATGCAGTCGGCACTTCGGAGACTTGAGAAGAAGGGATTCCTGGACAGCAGAGAAGGAGAAGCCACCAAAAAGCGGGGGGGAAAACCTAAGCGCTACTTTACCATTACAGCCTATGGAAAAGAAGCTCTTCAGCATTCTCAGGATGTGCGAATGAAACTTTGGAATGCCATTCCTAAAGTGGCATTGGAGCTAAAATGAAAAAAATCAAAAACACTCAAAATATGAAAACTCGAATCCAAACAGCGTCGCTTATTTTACTGTTATTGCTAGTCTTCACATCGAATGGCCAACAATCCCTTTTTGAAAACGACAGTGAAAAGGATAAAACCGAAAGCAAAAAGTCAACCAACTCGCTCTTTTCTGAAGACGCTAAATCCTCACAGTTTGATGAAGAGAAAGGGAACCCCAAAAAAGGCCGATTTTCAGGCATTAATCTAAAGGAGTTAAGACGGACTGTGCTGACCCAAATGTTGAAAGACGGACTGATCAAGAACAAGCGTGAGACGGTGTATTTGTTCCTAAGAGCTGACGGGATCACGTTCAATGATCAAAAGCTCAGTAGCGAACTTGATTCAAAATATCAACAGCTTCTCTCGCCTTTCAACATTGGAACCGGCCCGCACCGAACCCTGCTGTTCAATGATGAATGTACTGCCGTAGGAGACTTCACAGAAAACAGATTTCATGGCAAAATGCAAGGACGTCTCCGAACTGAAGATGCCGGAAGACCATTCTAATTCGGGTCAATGCTAAAGCGATTTTCGGATAAGCTCTTCGAATGGTTTTGTCATCCAGATTACTATCCTGACATCAAGGGTGATTTGGAAGAGCTGTTTGCGGATCACCAAGAAAACAACAAATACGCACAAATAAAGTACTTCGCTGATGTGCTCCTTTTGTTTAGGATTTCGCTGATGCGTCCACTATTCAAAACTCAACTCATAAAGGACAACGGTATGTTTACAAACTATTTAAAAACCAGCTCACGACATCTTGCAAGACATAAGATGTTTACCAGCATCAACGTATTGGGCCTTGCGATTGGCCTAGCAAGCTTTTTGCTAATCTATCAGTACGTTCGTTTCGAACGCAGTTATGATGATTTTCATTCAGATGCAGCACAGCTATTTCGGGTCTCCTATGTTGAGGTCATCGACGAAGTGGATGGCGTTAAAGATGCCATGGCCTCTTATCTTGTAGGAGAAGTGCTAAACGAAGAGCTTCCAGAAGTGATGCAGCATACCGTCACAAAGAAGCTTGATCAGATCACTTTCAAATACGGGGATAAGATTCTCAAAGACGATTATGTAGTCTCCGCAGATTCTAATTTTCTAGCATTGTTTGACTACAAAGTCATCGCAGGATCAGCAGAGAGCATGCTAAATGAGCCATTAGCTGTAGTGCTGACGGAAACCAAAGCCAAAGCCTTCTTCGGGGATGAAAATCCAATCGGTCAAACGATTGAAGCCATAACTCCGTATCAGGCTCCACTAAAGGTGACTGGAGTGATTGAAGATGTTCCGGAGAATACCCACTATCGTTTCAACATGCTTGTCTCCGATAAAACACTAGAAGATGAGGATGACTATAAAAATTGGAATTGGAATAACTACTACGTGTATGTCAAACTAGAAAAGAATGCTGATATCGCTGCAATCAATGAAACAGCGACAACGATTGCAAAAAAGTTTGACGACGAAGTGCGATGGGACATTCATCCGGTGCAATGGATTCACCTCAATTCAGATTTTACGTATGAGCCTCAACAACACGGAAATAAGCAAGCAGTAAGCTTTCTGTCCGTAATCATGTTGCTCATCATCGTGATTGCTTGGGTCAACTACACCAACCTTTCGACTGCTCGTGCTGTCGATCGGGCCAAAGAAGTTGGTATGCGCAAAGTGATCGGTGCTTTTCGAAAACAGCTGGTCTATCAATTCTTGTTTGAGTCGTTCCTGGTCAACCTGATTGGAGCCATGATCGCACTAATCCTGGCCGAGCTCCTTCTGCCAGTCTTCTCGAGACTTGTCGGGAAAGACATCATAGATCATGTATGGAATGAGCCCTTTTTGTTGCTCCCGCTTACTGCATTTTGGATAGTGGGTTCCTTGGTGTCCGGCTTTTATCCCGCCCTGGTGCTTTCTGGGTTCAAACCCATTGCGGTGCTCAAGGGAAAATTCAGTCATTCCAAGAATGGCATCATTTTGAGAAAAACATTGGTGGTAGTGCAATTTGCCGCCTCTCTCGTACTGATTGCTTCGACCATGATCGTCTACATTCAGGTGGATCACATGAAAAGTCAAGACCTGGGCATTTCGATCGATAAGGTGATCAGTGCAACCGTTCCCAGCGCAAATGCAACTTCGAGAGAAGAGTACGATGCCTACCTGGAAGCATTGCGGCAGTTTAAAAACCGGTTGCAAGATCACAGCGCGATCCAGACCGTAGGCGCTACTTCAAATTTACCAGGTGGAGACAGCGGAGACATCAATGCCACTTCTGATCAACTCAAGCTGATTGGGTTTTCCGATGACGAAGTTTCCGGTACAACCTATGTCCAAATGAATGACAACAACTTTCTGGATGCAGTTGACATGCAGTTGCTGGCTGGCAGAAATTTTGATACCTACCTGGCCTCCGACTCCAATGCAATCATGGTGAATGAAGCATTCCTTATGCGATTCAATGTAGAAGATCCAGCCGAGACTGTAGATGCGCAACTGGCCATGTGGGGGACAAAATTCAAAATTGTAGGAGTGGTAAAAAACTTCAATCGGACCAGCTTAAAGGAAAACATTGAGCCCACTGTTTACCTCCCTCGTAGAGGCGTAAGAAATCTTGTGATCGAACTTGAAGATCAAAACTACATGGCAGGCATCGAATACCTGATGGAGTCGTGGGAAGAATTCTACCCACAGGCTCCCATTGACATTGTATTTCTGGATGATCGCTTTAATTCGCTGTACGAACAAGATAAGCGCTTCGGTGATGTCATTATTATTTTTTCAGGTTTAGCCATTTTCATTGGTATTCTGGGGCTTTACGGATTGGCATCATTTCTTTCCATCCAGCGCTCTAAGGAAGTGGGTGTACGAAAAGTGCTAGGCGCTAGCAGGTTTCAAATACTGTTCATTTTTTACAAGGGATTTATCTCTCTTTTGGGTATTTCAGCAATGCTTGGTTTCCCACTGATCTACTACGTGATGAATGGGTGGCTCAATGACTACGCCTACCGAGTAGCCTTTCCCTGGTATACCTTGGCCGTTTCACTTACAATTGTGATGGTGCTTGCGGTTTTCACCGTCAGTTACCAGACGCTAAAGGTTGCACGACTGGACCCGGCAAAAACACTGCAGTACGAATAGTTTTTAGTGAAAATGTCAGAAAACTCCCCTGCAATCTCCTGCCAGTGGAACAGCAATGCGTTCCACGAGGCTGGCACCTTCGGGAATATCGGCATCTGCCAATCCTGGGTAGGAAAGATCCTCTTTCCACCTCTGGATGGTGGCACTGAAAAATGCCGAAGTAAGGGAATCAGCCTCAAAGACGTTGATTTCAAATATTTCACCTTTTCGACCTCCAAACCGAGTAATCACTTGCCACGAACCATCACGCATATAGGTCGAGCTGGTGTAATCGGATTGGGGGTAGTACTTTCCATCGGCCGGACGCAACAATACCCAGATGTCTTTATTATAGGATTTCGGGCAGGTCCCTTCGGTTAAGATTCGACAGCTCACCGAGTCACCATCCATAGGAGAGGTCACGACTACAAGCTGTGTGGGATCCACAGACTGGAAATCACCAAGTGTCGTATCCCCCTGCTCTGCCCCCAGGTAATAGGCTCCAAACCCAATGAGCAAGCCTCCAAAAATCACAACGACCAGCCGCACCTTTCGCTGAGAAAATTTTGATGATGTTCCTCCACTTATAATAGTGAGCAACACCAATGCACCCACAATAAGACAAATCAATCCAATGCTCATCTTCAAACTTTTATGCAAGAAGTTAGCAAAATTCTAAAAGACGGCCGCCGTGACTAGTTGAATGACTGGCGAAACTCCAATGGAGAAACGTTGGTCTTGCGTTTGAAAAGCCTGCTAAAGGACTGAGAATGTTCAAAACCCAAACTAAAGGCTATCTGGCTTACCGAAAGATTTGTTGTTGAAAGTCGCTCTTTTGCTTTTTCTATCAGTTTCTCGTGAATGTGCTGTTGCGTATTTTGTCCTGAATGTAGCTTTAGCACACTGCTCAAGTAGTTCGGTGAAACACTCAGCTCTTCAGCGATGTCATGTACTGTTGGAAGGCCCGAACTTGTCAGGTTCTCCCGTTCAAAGTAATCGTTAAGCCAACTTTCCAACTTGGTTAGCATTTCGTGATTTGAAATCTTTCGCGTAATGAATTGTCGCTGATAAAATCGCTCGGAATAATTAAGCAAGAGCTCTATTTGTGAGATAATGATTCCCTGACTAAACTGATCAATATTCGCGTGGTACTCCTCGTGGATCTTCTGCATGATTTCAAGCATGGACTGCTCTTCTTTGTCTGAGAGAAACAGGGCCTCATTTACCTGATAGCCAAAAAATTCGTAGTCTTTGATTTTCTTCGCAAGCGCAGTTCCCCAGAGAAAATCGGGATGAATGAACAACAACCAACCTGACGGTCTTTCGCCATCTGGATAATATGTCGGAACGGTGATCACCTGCCCCGGTGCTACAAAGGACATGACCCCCTCATCAAAGTCATAAGGCAATTGCCCATAGCGCATCCCATTGACTCCACGTTTCATCGCAACAGAATAATAGGGAGATACCATGGTTATGGTATCTCCCTCCGCTCGATAACTTACATCTCGGTAATTTACCAGACTGACCAGCGGATGCTCCGGCTTGGGGAGCCCCGCCAATCTATGGTAGTCACTTATGGATTTATTCTGAAACATTGCCTTAGATTAATGTTCCGCCGGAAGCTTCAATGCGTTGGGCAGTGATCCAATGGGCATCTTCTGTACATAAGAACGCAACGATACTACCAATGTCTTCTGCTTCTCCCACCCTTCCTAGTGCGGTAACGCTCGCGATCACATCTTTCCTTTCGCCATCCCTATTTGCTCCACCTGCAAAATCGGTTGCAACCGCCCCGGGTGCCACTACATTTGCCTTGATTTGTCGTGATCCAAGCTCTTTAGCAAGATAACGTGTATACACTTCAATTGCTCCTTTCATAGAAGCGTATGCAGAAAACCCAGGGAAACTAAACCGAGCTAATCCTGAAGAGACATTTACAATTCCTCCGCCATCGTTCATCATTGTCAACGCTTTCTGTGTCAGGAAATAAACGCCTTTAAAGTGAATGTTAAGTATCTCATCAAATTGTTCTTCCGTCGTATCTGCTACTGTCCCATAGAGTCCCGTGCCTGCGTTGTTAATCAAATAATCAAAGTGACTGCTACCAAACTCTGAAGTCAATAGCTTGCCAAGCTCATCATAAAAATGGTTGAACCCGGATGTGTTGCTCGTATCCAATTGAAGTGCATGTCCTTTTCGACCCGTTTTCTCAATTTCTTCCAGGACCGAGGAGGCAGCTTCCTTATTACTATGGTACGTAATGACAACGTCCAACCCTTTTTTTGCAATATTGATGGCCATGTCCCGACCCAGTCCTCGACTTCCACCAGTAACAAGGGCAATTTTTCTTTGTTCCATATCAAAAATGTTAAATGAAGAAATTTTTACTGATGCAAATGTTGGCCCTTGTGTACTGCGAAACGTAGCCAAATCTCAGGATCTTGTAACCGAAATCGCGATGGTCTTAAATCAGAAAGAAAGTCAGTTTGAGGAGACGCATCGTACCAGAAACCTTCTCATGGTCCCTTCATTGTCCAGATCCAAGTGATGCTTATGCGAATGAAAGTTCATCCGATCCGGATAAAGATGAATATGTGATCTGTTGGGGTAGGTCTTTTTGACCGTTTTGACGTTGCTGTGCTTAGAAACCTCCGATTTCATTGGAATATCCTCAATCCAGTAGTCCGCACTCCCAGGATGCTGAAAAAAGTCGGCTCCTTCAAAAATCCCCATCACTTGCAGGTTAAGCAGATTATCTGGTCGGTAGATATCAATGTTCGGCTCAAAATCCCAAATAGCATACGCTGACCGATAGGTTGCCTCCGTAAATTTGGTCCCCTGAGTTTCGGCTAACATCTTAATGTAGGCAAGCCATTCATCGCCCGTTGGCAATCTCCATCCACTTGGACAAACGGAGTCAATTTCGGTGAGGTGATACCATCTTGCGGGCGGTACCTTGTATTGGGCACGATCCTCTTCCGAGAGGTCGAAGGACAGTTCCGTAAAGAGATTTAGGTTATCTCGCATCCACTTCAGTCTATCAACCTGCACAATCTCATACTGCTGCCCGTCTCGGGGATCAGTCAAGAACGCTTCCTGAGCAAAGGTGGAGAACGAAAGTAAAAGGACGCAATAGTTCAGGTTTCTCATTTATTCATGAACGAATGGGCTCAAATTTTATTCCATTGTAAATTTTATTTACAAACATGAGTATTATACTGGGTATAATATTTACATTTATGAGGATTTTATCTGATTCGTAAAAATTTATGTCATGAAAGGAAATAATCTGGGGGAGTTTGAAGAACTCATTTTGCTCACTGTCGCGTCGTTAGAAAAGGATGCTTATGCTGTTTCGGTGAAGGAGGAGCTGGAAAATCGTGCGCATCGAAAAACCAACATTAGCGCAATCCACTCTTCGCTTTACCGACTAGAAGACAAAGGGTTTTTAGCTTCAGAATTCGGAGGTGCAACTCAAAAACGCGGGGGCAAAAAGAAACGATACTTCAAGGTGACCAACGCGGGGTTTGCGGTCTTGCAAGAGTCCAAGAACCTGCGTGAGGATTTCTGGAAGACCATTCCACAACTGACGTTTGCTCGTATTTAGTGAATTCCACACAAGGCAATATTGAGCATAAACCTCCACTGATGGGCGTTTGGCTTGTCCAACTTCTCATCAGTGAAGAATTGGCGGATGATGTGATTGGCGATCTAGAAGAGATTTTCAAGGACCGGGTCCAAGCGAAAGGGCTCTTGTTAGCAAGAGCCCATTATTTCCTGGACGCTCTACTCACCGCCAGAAACTATGACTTAAGAAGAAAAAGAAAACTAACTCAAACTAACTCATATCCTATGGTCAAAAACTATGTAAAAACTACTTTCAGAACACTTTCGAAAAATAAAGTGTACTCTGCACTTAACATCATGGGCCTTTCTCTGGGGCTGGCAGCCTGTCTGTTTATTGTGCAATATGTTGATTATGAATACAGCTATGACAAGTTCCATGCGAACCATGAGAACATCTACCGCGTGAAGTACATGGTCTATCGTGGTGGCGGCCTCGACATTGATTGTGCAGCTGCAGTACCCAGAGTTGGGCCATTCATGAAGGAAAATATGCCGCAAGTCGAGGAGTTCGTGCGTGCTTTTCCGATGCAAGAAATTTTTGAAAATAACAATATTCAGTACCGGGAAAGACGTGTCCAAGTTGTAGATCCTTCGTTTCTCACGATCTTCGATTATCCACTTATCCACGGAGATCAGGAAACAGCGCTGGAAGGACCCTATAAACTTGTGATAACTGAGACCACAGCAGAGAAGTATTTTGGTAAAACAAATGTAGTAGGTGAAACATTGAAGATGCATTCCTGGCTTACTGATGAGCCAAAAGACTTTGAGATTACCGGTGTGACCGCGGATGTCCCCGACAATTCGCACCTGAAATACAATATCCTGGTTTCGTATGAAACACTAAACACCCGTACCCGAAATGACGACGGGACCGTCTCTTCCGAGGCCAATTGGGGATGGTATGATTTCAATACCTATGTTTCCCTGAGAGACGGAACCGATCCTGAAGAATTTGACAGGCAATTTGCTGACGTACTATGGGAAGAGCGTGGTGAAGACTTTGAAAAGTATGATTTCAGAGCAGATTTTCCCTTGCAACCCATCACGGACATTCATCTCTACTCCAACCTATTGCAAGAGTCAGAACCGCAGGAACAAGGTGACGGAGACACGGTGTTTTTCTTAAGTCTCATTGCCATTTTCATTTTGATCATTGCCTGGATCAACTACGTGAACCTGTCTACAGCTAAATCACTGGAGCGAGCGAAGGAAGTGGGTGTAAGAAAGTCCATGGGAGCATACCGGAGACAGCTGATCAATCAGTTTTTGGTAGAATCCTTTGTACTTAATCTCATTGCCCTGACGCTGGCAATTTTGATTGTAATCCTATTCACGCCGCTTTTCGGACGTTTGGTGGACGTCGAATTTTCCAGGGAATTCTTCACCCAGCAAAAGTTTTGGCTTTCCGTTGCAGGAATACTGATCATTGGCTCATTGCTATCAGGCTTGTACCCCGCATTTGTACTTTCTTCTTTCAGACCCATCGAAGTACTTAAGGGCAAAATGTCAAACGGTCATTCGGGAACCTTGCTCCGAAGAGGGTTAGTGGTCTTTCAGTTTGCGGCTTCGGTGACACTCATTGCCGGTACTCTTATCGTTTATCAGCAACTGAAGCATATGAAAACACTGGACCTCGGATTTGAGATGACGGATACGTTTGTCATGCAAGGTCCAAATTGGGGAGACTCTACTTATTCCGTCCGCTTAAAATCTTTTTATGCAGATCTGGCTTCTCGTTCCATGATTGAGGATTTTGCAGGAGGTTCCAATGTACCAGGGGAAGAAATCTTTTGGACTCGGGGGATGCGAAAGTCGGCCGATACGGAAGACAAAAATGTGATCTGCTACCTTGTTGGAGTGGATAACAACTATTTCCCCGCCTTGGACATCGACATCGTAGCAGGGCGGAACTACGACAAGGGGATTACAACAGATACTGTGAATGTGTTGGTGAATATGTCCACGGTAACCTCACTAAAAATTGCAAATCCGGAAGAAGCCATTGGGGTGAAAATCGTCGTTGGAGGAGACGAACGAACCATAATTGGTGTAGTAGACAATTATCAACAGCTTTCATTAAAGAACAACATCAATCCGCTGGTATTTCCATTGGTAGAAAATGCTTCCGGCTTCATCATAACAAAACTGAGTACAGATGATTATCAACTAGCCTATCAGGAGATCAAAGCATCATACAACGAGTTTTTTCCCGGCTCTCCGTTCGATACCTTCTTTCTCGACGAATACTACAACAGACAGTACGTAAACGAGCAGAACTTCAGCAAAGCTTTCACGCTGTTTGCCCTCTTTGCCATTATCGTTGCGTGCCTTGGACTCTTCGGTCTTACTTCCTTCACAGCGTTGCAGCGAACAAAAGAAATCGGTATCCGAAAGGTTTTAGGTGCGGAAGTGTCCCAGCTGGTCATGATATTGTCCAGAGAATTTATGATTTTGGTTGGTATCGCCAACGTAATCTCCTGGCCCATCGTGTTTCTGGTTATGGATGGATGGCTGGACAACTTCTCCAGTAGAGTGGCTATTGGCGTACCCGTTTTCCTGATTTCCGCAATTTTAGTCCTTTTGATAGCGGTGATTTCCGTGGGATACAAGACACTAATAACAGCACGAAGTAATCCAATTCAGGCGCTGCGATACGAATAAAAAAAGAGGGGCTCCTGTGATCAGGAGTCCCTTCTACTATTCTTCCACCAATTAATTAATCTTCACACCTTTGGGTTCTGGCATTCTTCCCGTGATCAGCCATCCTCCGAAGTCTTCGGATACTGCCATAATCAACTCGTTCTCTCCTTCTTTCAAATCCAAGTAGATCGCATCAAATAAACCTATCGTCCCGAGGTACCGGTAGTCTCTGCTCCGAAATTTATTAGTCCCCCGATAGATCGGTTTACCGTTGAGAATAGCCACTACTCGATCGCTGTAGCCAAACTCAAAAAGCTTCAACTGATCCTGATCAGAATCAATCAAAATTCTGGCAAGTGCAGTATTTTTCCCACTGCCATCAAAAAGATTATGAACTCGCGAAATATTAGCTGCTGTGCCTTCATCAATTGGAATCGCTCCCATCCATTTTCGCTCACGAATGACGACATCCACATTGTTTAAATCAGTCAATTGATCCTCAGCAAATTTGTCTGAGATGCTCCACTGTTGGACCACTCCGTCGAGCGGTTTGTTTTGCAAAGGTGCAAAGTCAACCAGCTCAGGAGTTTCAGCTGAAATCTGAATATCGGCTAGATACATCCCCGTTTGATTTCCACCCGTAAGGGTAATACTACCTGATTTAGGCTCGTGAAATGTGTTCCAGGATAAATTAGGCTCTTCGCTCCAATCCAAAAAAATCTGAGCTCGATCTCCATTGACAACAAGCTTCACATGTGTCCAGGCATCGTGATTAAACGCATAAGCAAATGAGTACTTTGGACCATGATATAACTGCCAAGCGGTAATATTTTTCGTGGTCGGAATCGCCTGCGTTGCGTCAGGGTTTCCGGATTGATGCGGTCTTAGGTAGAACTGTTCCGCGTCACCATTGTCCTGACTCCGAAAGTAGATGCCAGGAAACCCGCGGTCTTCTTTCTTAAAGTACACATCGTACTCTATCGTTCCATTCAGGAATTCAGCATCTTTCAGGGTGATAGAACCTCCTTGAAGATAGATGGCATCTTTACCCTTATGCTTTTCTAGTACATAGGCATTGGCTTGAATATCCCAATTCGTAGTGTCCAATGCAACAATTTGTCCTTTTGCAATTCCAAGAACTGCAACCATGATGAGTGTTATTGAATGTTTCATGTGACATACTTACGAGCTTGGGAGCTGTAGTACCAAAACAAACAGATTCATGTTCGTTCAATGCTGTTCATCCTTGTTCATGACCCTTTCGTTATAGACATTTGGGGAATGTCTGCTTCGAATAAACATATTGAGTGGCTGCAAAAAGATGTTGAGAAGAAGGTGGGTTGGGGACCCTGCACTTCCTGGCATAGCAAGATGTTTGATGAACTGTCCGAGGAAATTTTTCAAAGAACCCATGTTTCTTTAAGCGTCGCTACGCTTAAGCGCTTCTTTGGAGTAGTAACCTACGATGGACTTCCCAGTGTAACCACCTTGGACACGCTGGCGAAATTCCTGGGAGAAGAGAACTGGACAACCTATAAGGCAAATCGCCAAAGAAAGCTAAACTGGCGCATTAAGGGGCCCGGAAAAACCACCTACGTTGCGATCGGATTTGTCCTGGCCATCGTCACCATTAGCTTACTTAGTAACCGAAGACCTGAGTTAGTCATTAACTCCTCTGAGTTTGAATTCACCAGTACGGTACTAAGCAAAGACTTCCCAAACACAGTGGTATTTGATTTCAGTATTCCTGAAGATTTGAGAGCGGACAGTTTTAAGATTCAACAATACTGGGATCCCACAAAGACCGTAACGATTGATCGCACCCAAACCCAGGCAACAGCCATATACTACCATCCAGGTTATTTTGAAGCTAAGCTCTTGGTTGATGGGCAAACCGTAAAAAGACATGACCTGTTTCTGAAGAGCAACGGATGGCTTGGTCAAATTGAATATGCATCCACGCCTAAGTACTTTGATCCCGTCATCGGGGAAAACTCGCTGCGCTTTCCCGAAGAAATCTATGAGGAGGTTAGTAAACTGGAAGAGAGGACAGTAACGTCCTTTCACTTCATAGATGATCTTGGTACGATATCCGGCGACAACTTTACACTACATGCAACCCTGCGGAATACATTTGATGATCGGTGGGCCGTTTGTCACGCAATCAGAATCTACGTGCTAGCTACTACTGGAGCTTTCGTGATTCCTTTTTCGAAAATTGGATGCAGTGCTGAAGACAACCTGCTCCTGAATGACGTGTACCTAAAGGGAACTTCGAATGATCTTTCCGCACTTAGTGCAGATTTCACGGATGATACCTCAATTGAAGTAGCGGTGATCAATCAGCAGGTAAGGATTACCATCAATGATGAATTTGCCTACGAAAACACGTACCACGAATCCATGGGTCAGGTGGTCGGCTTACGCTTCAAGTTTGTAGGACTGGGTGAAGTGGTCTCGTTTGAACTGTTTGATCAAAACGGCACCCAGGTTATCTGACTTAGTACGTATTGGCTTTAAGCTGCAGCGTCGCCGCGACGGGTAAATGGTCAGAAATCTGTCCCGCCTCCACAATAACTTCATAGTGCGCACACGTAAGAAAGTTCTCGTTATAGAAAATGTAGTCGATCATTTTTACGGGCGCTTCGCTTGGAAACGTGCTGTGCTTGTCGTGCTCATCAAAAGGTATAGCAGATCTGATCCAAGGCGACTTCATCAGTTGCTCAATGGCATCCTCTTCACTTCCTGCGGCGGGAACTACACTGTTGAAGTCTCCCATGAGGATCACAGGTTGTTTTGAAGCATATTGTGCATAGATTTCCTTAAGGGTCTTGATTTGCTCAACTCGTGTTTCCGCGTCAAATGCTTCCAGATGCAAATTCATCACCATTACCTTTTGACCTAAAAATTCAACTTCGGCCAGTTGAAGTAGGCGATCCAGATAAAAGGCTCGATAATAGGCAGGAGCACTCTTGTAAGGTGCCAGTGTAATTGTCTGGCCTTTCGCTAACGGTGTGTTGGCTACTATTGCTTGTCCGCTGAGCATTTTTCCAAAGTGATTGGATGGTGGCCAATAAGGAAACGGTACATACCTCTTGTCCCAGTTAACAGACTTGTATCCAGCCACGAAACCTCCGGCCTGTGCCAAAGAGTCCATTTGATTTCTGTGGAAAGACCTCGAGGAGGCAAAATCGATCTCCTGGAATCCTACGATATCTACTTCCCTTTTAGCAAAAAGCGCCTTCGCATTCCTCAAATTTTCATCAAAAAAAGCGCGCTCTCGAACAATTGAACGGTTATTGGTCATGCCAGAGAGGTAACCAAGGTTGTACGTAACAACGTTAAGCAGCGAATCCTGGGGCTGGCTCATACTTTGGTAAAAAACCGTTTGAGTACGTTCCTCCGCAGGGAGCGTACTGCTACTCAAGTAGCCCACCAGGACCAAAATGGAAACCAAAAATCCAATCACTGCCAAGAAGGCTTTTAAGATCCTCTTTTTCATACTTAACAACGCTTATGCAAAGCTGATACAAAATTCATTACCAGTTTCAGCCATTTGCCGGGCATGTATGTAACCCCCTGAAATCACATCCCTCCTTCGAAAAGATGAACAATGTCTTCTCGAAAGAAGACGTTTTTACGAAAATCCCCCGGTTTCTTTTCATTCAGTAATTTGAGACCTCCTGCTGCTTCAATCAACTTTCCGAAGTTCGGTTCCCGCTTGTCGTACTGGTCCTGATTAAGGTACGTTGTGACAAGAATAAGATCAAAAGCCAACTCCTCTTCTCTTTGCACTTCAAGAAGCTGGTAGGAATCGATGTATCCCTCACGAATGGCATTTTCCCGCAATTGCTTCCAATTGTTTTCATAATAGTAAATCGTCTCTTCCCTATTCTCATTCAAAATCTGAACGAAATCCATAGTGCTGATCTTACCCGTTGATTGCCCTTTGACGATGAACAAAAGACAGATCAAGCTCATTGTCAAAACGCCTTTAAGTAATTCTTTCATTGTAGTTGATGCATTTGTTTGGTTAATAAAGGTTTTTAACGTCTAAGCCGTCCGTAAGATGTTCTCACACGAATAAAGCTGTTAACAATCTGTCATGCACTCAAGGTTATCGTACTTTGGAAAAAGCTCCAATATCAATTCGCTCTTCCGGGCAACATCTAACAACTTCTTTTTTGCCTCCAAGGTAGATTCCAAAAAGGATCAGGGAAGCACCCACCAACATCCAAACAGTGACCTCTTCATTGAGTACCAGTACCCCAAGTAATACACCAATGACTGGAACAAGGTACGTCACCATAGAGGCATAACTGGCTCCTGCTTGTGCAATCAACTTGAAGTAAAGAATGAAGGCAATAGCTGTCCCTAACGTACCCAAAGAGACAATCGAAATTAATGTGACCAGACTCCAATCCGTAACCTCAAGGGAAGGTTCTGTCATCCAAGCAATGGGAAGTAAATACAAAGTTGCTAGCAATAGCTGGGTCGCTGGCGCCTGAAATGATGGAGTACCAGTCAATCTTTTTTTAACCCAAACCCAGCCAATACCGTAACTAGCCGAAGCCAGTACAACGGCCAGGATTCCCCAGAATCCGGCGTTCATTCCACCATTCATGCTTGGCAACACCAATGCAATCAGCCCCACAAATCCCAAAACAATCCCCTTGATCTTGTTGGCAGAGATCTTCTCACCTTTCAAAAGAAAACTGGAGAAGATCACCGTAAAAAAGGGCGTCGTACCATTCAGTAAGGAGCCAAGCGAACTATCAATGTATTGCTGTCCCCAATTGATTAGCATGAACGGAAACGCGACTGAGAAAAATGCGGCAATGGCAGAGTCTCTCCAAAAGCTAAGCTTCCTGGAAAGGAAACTCCGATTGACTAACAAAATCGAGTTTAGCACCAAAGCACCAATGCCTATCCGAAAAACGGACAACAGGGTAGGGCTAAGTTCATTCAATGCCAACTTGATGAAGAGAAAGGAAGGTCCCCAACACAGGGCGAGAAGTACGAGGAGTTGGATATTCTTGAGTTTCATAGTTCCTAGTTTTTCTCAAATTGAACGGTTTCCAACGAAGAATGTATTATTAACTGAATGAATTGATTTTGTTCAAACGATGAAATATTTTAATATTTGTCAATGGAAATTCGACATTTGAAGCTGATCCGAGAGGTAGCACGTACCAAAAGCCTCTCTAAAGCGAAGGACCACCTGTATCTTTCTCAGTCTGCCCTGAGCCATCAGCTAAAGGAAGTAGAGGGACAATTGGGGACACAACTGTTTCACCGCGTGAATAAGCAACTCATTCTCTCAACTGCTGGCAAGATGGTACTGGAATCTGCGGAGAAGGTCCTATCTGAACTCGAGAGTACGGAGCGTTCCATCAAAAAGTACGTTTCAGGTCAGTCAGGGACCATACGCTTGGCAACCCAGTGCTACACCTGCTACCACTGGCTTCCCACGTTGCTGAAAGATTTTAAGGAAGAGTTTCCAAATGTGGAGATCGAAATCTTGCATAAAAATGACGCGAATGTTGAGGATCAGGTCATGAATGGAGAGATTGATGTGGCGGTCATCTATGAGTCATCAGACCAACCCAAAATAGCATACCGAGAACTTTTCCAAGATGAAATGTTTGCCCTGGTGCCTGCCGGTCATGACTGGGAAAACAAGGACTACCTGGTTGCCAAAGATTTTGAAGGTCAACAAATCATCATTCATTCCCTTCCACTGGAAACCGTAACGCTTTTTTCACAAGTACTGATTCCCGAGGGCGTTCAACCGAAAAATGTAATTCAAGTACAAGTAACGGAAGCAATCGTGGAGATGGTCAAAGCAGGACTGGGCGTAAACGTTATGGCCAAATGGATCGTTGAACCTTACCTTTCTACCAATGAAATCTCCCTTGTACCGGTAACCAAACGCGGTATTCACCGGACATGGAACGCTATTACGTTAAAGCAAGAGAATCCCCCTCAATACCTGTTGAATTTTGTGGAGCACCTTACCTACAATATTAAGGAGATGGCTTGTTGCAGAAACAGCTAGCTCATCCTATCCATGCAGCCAATTATTACATAGCTTTCACCTCGTCTAGCATTTTGGTCAAAGCTTCAAATCGTTCATACGCATCCTTGCCTGGCATTTGATCGGCACGATTGATCATGTTATAGAGATAGGAAATCTGATCAATAATCATGGGTTGCATATAAATGCCTTTCTCCGTTTGAAGCTTTCCAAGCACTGTTTTTAGGTCTGCCATCTCTTCATCTTCTCCTTCGCTCTTTTCCAACTCACTGATTTTTTCTTCCAGTTCCTGCTCTAGTTTGCGGGCTTCCTCGAGCAGGCCGATCACCTTTTGCTGCAACTCATTTTGCGCACTCAAATCATCCTGCGAAACACCTATGTCTAGAAGCCTGGGATCCATCAACAACTCAAATTCCTGCTTCGAAGTCCATCCATCAACGGACAACTCAACGGTGTACTTTCCGGGAGGAACCAGATAACCATTGCCGTATCTCCGTCTTCCTTGCTTATGCCAAGGCCCCAGACTCTCCATGTCCCAGGTAAATCGGTTGAGTCCCTTCTTTGTCGATAATTTTTTGACACTGATATAGCGGACATTTTCCGTTTGCATGTCCCGGACCATTTGCGGTTTTTCCTCATGGACACTCGTATCACTGACAATTTGATAAACCACCTTGCCATTGTTGGCCGTCACCTTAAGGCTGATTGGTCCCGAGGGGGTTTCGTGCAGATAGTAATCCATCTTGACTGAGGTCAGTGGGTAGGTCGGGCGAGTGCTGTTTCGGGCGCCTGAAGGATAGCGATATCGGTAGGTATTTTTTGGTTGATAAAGCGTATTTTCAGTGGGATTCAAGTCCATTTGCCGCATGGAAGAAACATCCTCCAATACCCAGAATCCTCTCCCCATCGTTGACAATACAATGTCCCCACGATGAACTTTCAAATCGCTAATCGGCGTGCGGGGTAGGTTTTGCTGAAAGTCTTTCCATACTTTTCCGCCGTCGAACGAAACAAATATCCCGTACTCCGTTCCTGCATACAGCAGACCCTCTCTTATCGGATCTTCGCGGACCACCCTGACTGGATAATCATTTGGAATTCCACTCCCTTCCCCAGTCAGGAGCTGCCATGTTTTACCGTAGTCTTCCGTGGCATAGATGTAGGGTTTAGCATCGCCAAGTTGATACCTTAAGACCGAAATAAATGCCTTGGCAGGATCATGTGGTGAAGGTTCTACAGAATCTACACGCCCCCCACCCGGTAACTTCTTTGGGGTCACATTGGACCACGAATCGCCATTATCTGTGCTGACATGAACAGGTCCATCATTAGCGCCTACCCAGATAACTCCTTTTTTTATCGGAGATTCCCGGATTGCATAGATGGTACTGTAAAATTCTTCCCCCGTTACATCTCTCGTAATGGGAGCTCCGGACACCATCTGTTTGTCCGCCTCAAAGGCCGTAAGGTCGGGCGAAATGGTTTCCCATGTCTTGCCCTCGTCGGTGGTTTTGTGGACAAACTGGCTACAATGGTAAATCACGGAGGGGTCATGCGGTGAGATATGGATTGGTGAGACACGTTGGAACCTGTACCTAAGGTCTTTGGTATTGTGCCCATACATGTTCGAGGCTCCGACATAATACTGCCTCTCTGTCCCGGTGGACTTGTTGAAGACACCAAACCTTCCTTTACAATTTGAATACACCACATTAGCGTCTCCAGGCTTTGGCACTGCAGGCCCGGTTTCGCACCCTCCCGTATTGATGATATATCCTGTGCCGGCTTGTTGGATTCCATACGGGGCCTGGCTAGGTACCGCCACCGTAGTATAGTTGTCCTGCTGTCCTCCATACACCCAGTAGGGATATTGATCATCTACTTCCACCTGATAGATTTCTGAAGTAGGCTGATTGTACTGGGTAGACCAGGATCTACCTCCGTTTAATGTCACATTCGCTCCCCCATCGTTGGCTTGGATGAAAAGGTCCGGATTGTCCGGATTGATCCACATATCATGGTTGTCTCCATGTGGTGAACTCATTTGTTCCCAGGATTTACCTCCATTCACGGACTTGTAATATCGGGTGGCCAACGAATAGACGATGTCTGAATTCTTGGGATCAACCCTTAAGTTGGTGTAATAGAATGGCCGGGTACGAATACCCTGGTGATCGGAGATTTGCACAAACGACATGCCCTGATCCACTGATTTGTACAGACCTCCTTGTTTATCAGGCGCCTCCACTAATGCATAGACAATTCTTGAATCAGCGGGAGTCACCGCTAGATCAATTTTTCCAATAAGCTCCTGTGGGAGCCCTTTTGTGATCTTTTGCCAACTTTTACCTGAATTCACCGATTTGTAAATACCTCCTTCCTCTGGAGTACCCCCACTAATGATCGTCCAAGGTTTACGCTCAGCCTTCCAAGCGCTGGCGAATAGTACATCCGGATTTGAGGGAAGAAATTCGAGGTCATAAAATCCGGTCTGATTGGAAACAAAGAGCACCTTCTCCCATGTTTTCCCACCATTGACCGTCTTGAAAATACCTCGCGCTGCATTCCCTTGAAAGGCTTTACCAATTGCAGCGACATAGACAATATTGTGATTTGCGGGATGAATCCTGACGGCCCCAATCTGCCCTACGTCCGCTAAACCAATGAAAGACCAATTCTCTCCTGCATCGATGGATTTATACATGCCTCTTCCTTCAATGACATTGCTTCTCAAACCATCAGAACCGGTTCCAACATAGATGACATTCGGGTCATTTTGCGCCACTTCAATTGCTCCAATAGATGGGGTGATAAAGTACCCATCCGAAATATTGACCCAGGTAATTCCGTAGTCGGTCGTTTTCCAAACACCGGCACCCGTGGCCCCCAGGTAGAAGGTAGCAGGTTGCTGTACAGTTCCGGCGACGGCAGTCACTCTACCACCTCGAAACGGTCCAAGTTCTCTGTATTTCAACGCAGAGAAATCCTGAGCGAATCCAAGGTGTGTGACAACCACTAGGGAGAATAAAGATATTAGGGTTCTGAAGGTCATGATCTGTTTTTTTAAGGTCAGTCGAAGATAAGTAATCTCCCTCAAGCGCTACACAATGGTTCGCGTCTGAATCCTACAAGTGAGCTTCTTTTTTGCCGAAGCAATGGCTATCTTCAAGAAACTAATAGCCCCTTAAATGAAACTTTTCCTTCTTCTCCTTTTCCCTTGCCTATTTATCCACGGTAGCGCACAAAATCTCGAAGTTTATGTTTCCGCACACCCCGATGATTGGCAATTGTTCATGAATCCAAATGCTTACAAAAGCGTCTCAAACCCGGAAAATAAGGTGATCTTCCTCCACACGACTGCGGGAGATGCAGGTCATGGAATGGGTTTTAACGATTATGCCTTAGCAAGAGAAGAAGGCAGCTCAAGAGCAATCAGATTCATGTGCAATAGTCTGCAAAGCGAACTACGTCTGGGAACGGAAATGGAGGCTGAGCAAGTAAAAGTCAAGGGGCACTTTATTAGGAAAAAAAGCTATGGGAATACCGTGGCGTACTTCCTTCGCTTACCGGATGGTAATTACCGTGGTCCTGGATATGAAAGCACGGGGCTGGCTAGTCTACGAAGAATGCTCCAAGGTTCCATCCCTTCGCTAGGAGCCATCGACGAAAGCACGACCTATGAATCAATGGAAGATCTGAAAAAGACCCTCATCAAGTTAATAAAAGGTGAAGCAAAGGGGTACGAATCAATCATCTTCAATATTCCTGAGACAGATACACTTGTTAATCCTGATGATCACTCCGACCATTTAAATTCATCGCTTCTTTTTCAACACATTGCCAAGCCGGCAGGAGTCTCTATGATTCGGTACTATCAAGAATACTCTACCAACAAAAAACCCATGAATGTCTTCGACGCCGAATTTTTGGTTTGTGCCGGTACCTGGGGTGCCACTGCCTCAGGTCTATCGGACATGGGTCATAACTCTACCTGGGATGAGGTACACAATAGCTGGATCGGGCGACAATATTTCAGAGAGGAAAAGATCGAGTAGACATCTCCTTTCGTCTAACTTTACCCCTATGTCTGAAAAGAAGCTCTTCCTGCTCGACGCTTTTGCGTTGATCTATCGTGCCCACTTTGCCATGAGTCAAAATCCAAGATTGACGACCAATGGCATCAACACCGGTGCTATCCTTGGGTTTACCAACTCCCTACTTGAAATCATCACGAAAGAAAAGCCTACGCATATTGGGGTTGCTTTCGATACCCATGCCCCAACGTTTCGGCACGAAGAATTCAAAGCATACAAGGCCACGCGTGATGAGCAACCGGAAGAGATCAAAGTAGCCATTCCCTATTGCAAGCAAATTGTAGACGGTTTCAACATTCCGATATTAGAAAAAGATGGCTATGAAGCCGATGACCTGATCGGTACCATTGCAAAGAAAGCAGGAGCCGAGGGGTTTAAGGTGTACATGATGACACCTGATAAGGACTTCGCCCAGCTTGTGGACGAGAACATTTTTCTCTATAAACCTGCAAGGCTAGGCAACGGAGTTGAGGTCATGGGGATTCCGGAGGTTCTGGCCAAGTTCGACATTGATAAGGTGGATCAAGTTAGAGATGTTTTGGGCCTCAAAGGAGATGCCGTAGACAACATCCCTGGGATTCCTGGCATAGGTGATAAGACGGCTTCCAAGTTGCTTAAAGAATTTGAGTCTGTGGAAGGGATCGTAGCCAATGTGGATCAACTCAAAGGGGCACAGCAGAAAAGGGTGCAGGAGTTTGGGCAGCAAGGCATCATGTCGAAAGAGTTGGCAACCATAAAAATTGATTCCCCCGTTGATTTTGATGAAGAGGCCTTAAAATATGGAGAGCCTGATGCAGAAAGACTCAAACCTATCTTCAATGATCTGGAGTTCCGGACGATTGCCAGGAGGGTTTTTCAAGAAGAAAACGAGATCAAAAGTGGAAATACGTCCCAATTGGGGCTGTTTGATGCTCCAGCTGAAGAGCAAAAACCGGTGGGAAACAACATCGAGACAACGGATCATCACTACCATCTTGTCAACAATGCAGATCAAATTGCTGAGCTTGTGGACAAACTCTCCGGTGCTGATGAGTTTTGTTTCGATACGGAAACAACCAGCTTGGAGACCCGAGAGGCACGTCTAGTGGGTATTTCTTTTGCCCTAAAGAAGGGCGAGGCATGGTACGTAACTTGCCTGGAAAGTCCTTTCGAAATCATTGAGGAATTCAAGGAAGTGCTCGAGAATCCCAACACTACCAAGGTCGGGCAAAACCTAAAATACGATATTCAGATCCTACGCAACTATGGGATCCAGGTAAAAGGAAAAATCTTCGATACCATGTTGGCGCATTTTCTCCTGGATCCGGAGTCGGGAAACTCAATGGACTTGCTCGCCGATCGATATTTGAATTATAAAACCATCTCCTATGAAAGTGTGGTGGGTCCGAAAGGCAAAAAGCAGAAGACGATTGATCAGGTTGATCCTTCTATTGTCAGCGACTACGCGTGTGAAGATGCGGATATCACACTCCAACTAAAGGAAGAACTTGTAAAAAAAGTAGAGGAACGAAAACTACATCAGCTTCTTCATGAGGTAGAAGAGCCGCTCTCCTTTGTTCTTGCCGACATGGAGTACGAGGGAGTAAAGGTCGATACATCCACGTTGGAAAAAATGTCGGCCGAGCTTGATGAAGTAAGTCGTCAAGCACAAGAAAAAATCTTTGAGATAGCCGGCACACAATTCAATATTGGATCGCCTAAGCAGCTTGGAGAGATTCTTTTTGATCAATTGCAACTGGTAGAAAAGCCCAAGAAAACCAAAACAGGTCAGTATGCTACCGGAGAAGAAATCTTATCTAAACTGGCTAACGAGCATGAAATTGCGGCGAAAATCCTGGAGTTCAGAGAATATCAAAAGCTTAAATCTACCTATGTAGATGCACTTCCCAAGCTGATAAGCCCCACGAGCAATCGAATCCACACCGATTACCGACAGACAGTTGCCGCAACCGGGAGGCTGAGTTCTAATAATCCAAACCTTCAGAATATTCCGATTCGAACAGAGAAAGGGCGCGAAATTCGAAAGGCCTTCGTGGCAAAAAATGAAGATCATCTGATCATGGCTGCGGATTACTCCCAAATCGAGTTGCGGATCATGGCAGCTTTTTCCAAAGACGAAAGCATGATGAATGCCTTCCAAAACGGAGTAGACATTCATGCGAATACCGCTGCCAAGGTATTTGACGTAGCGCTAGACGATGTCGAACCCAACATGCGACGGAAGGCAAAAGAAGTAAACTTTGGGATCATCTACGGCATCTCAGCCTACGGGCTATCCCAAAATCTGAACATAGCTCGCGGAGAAGCGCAGGAAATCATTGATTCGTACTTCACCCAATTTCCAAATGTCAAGAAGTACATGGACGAAACCATCGAACAGGCCAAAAAGGATCAGTATGTAGAGACCATCCTCGGTCGCAGGAGATTCTTGCGAAACATCAATTCAAAAAATTTCACAATGCGTGGTTTTGATGAACGTAATGCGATTAACGCACCCATTCAGGGAAGTGCTGCTGACATCATCAAGATCGCCATGATCAACATCCATGAATGGATGAAGAAAGAAAAACTGCAATCGCAAATGATCATGCAAGTGCACGATGAATTGGTTTTTGACATGCACAAGGAGGAGCAAGATCTCCTTATTGCTAAAGTCGAGGAGCTCATGAAAAATGCACATCCCCTGGAAGTCCCAATGGAGATCGGCATCGGAGTGGGAGTAAACTGGTTGGAAGCACATTAATAAACAATGAAGTATGCTTTGAGGTATTGGTAGATCCAATACTTTTACGAAATTTTGACCAATGCTAACATCTATCCCTTCCTTTTCTGATATAAAAAGAGCCCACCAACGGATCTCTTCCTATATCATTGAAACACCGGTTATGACCTCTGCAAATCTTGACGATTTGGTTGGTTGTCACATGCATTTCAAATGTGAGAACTTTCAGAAGGTGGGTGCTTTTAAAATGCGAGGAGCAGCAAATAAGATCTTTGCCTATCGACCGGAAGAGCGATCAAAAGGATTTGCCTGCCATTCATCCGGAAACCACGGCCAGGCCGTGGCGCTGGCAGCGAAGCTGGCAGGCACCAAAGCCTATGTTGTGATGCCCAAAAATTCAACCAAAGCAAAAATGGATGCGGTGGTTGACTATGGGGCACAGATTATCCTATGCGAACCAAATGATGAGGCAAGAACGGCGGCTTGCGATAAAATCATTGCTGAAACAGGCGCAACGCTGGTTCATCCTTTTGATGATTACAACATCATTGCTGGCCAGGCAACAGCTGCAAAGGAACTGATCGAGCAAACCAACGACTTAGACGCGATCATGGTTCCTGTTGGAGGTGGTGGATTAGCTGCCGGTACGGCCCTGGTTTCACACTACATCGATCCACCGTTGGAAGTCTATCTAAGTGAACCTGAGGAGGTCAATGATACCTACCAATCGCTCAAGGCAGGGAAAATAATTCCAAACAAGTCAGCAAACACGATCGCAGATGGTTTGAAAACCACAGTAGGTGCGAAAAATTTTGAAATCTTAAAGGACCATGCAGATGGCTGTTTTACGGTCACAGAAAAGGAAATCATAGCGGCAATGCGTCTGATCTACGAACGCATGAAGATTGTCATTGAGCCCTCCTGCGCTGTTCCATTTGCAGCCCTAATTAAGAACAAAGAAAACTTCGCAGGAAAGAATGTCGGTATCATTCTGACAGGAGGCAATGTAGACCTGGCCAAACTACCTTTTTAGTGCGGAAGCTATTCGTCATTTGGAATCCGGCTTCAGGAGGAAATGCAAAAAAAATAGTCTCTCAATTAAGCGATTATCTACGATCCAACGCTATTGCTCATTTGATTGCTGATACCGAAGATACCAGAAATGCCTCCGTCACGCTTCGAGAACAATTGGATCCGTCGTTTACAGATCTCATCATTGTTGGTGGAGATGGGACCATCAATGAATCGGTCAATGGACTGCAATTTGATGTTCCTGTGTCCATTATCCCTGCGGGAACCGGAGATGATTTTGCCAAGATGGTCAATATTGGGAGCACGCTGAATGAACAAATCGATACCGCGGTCCATGGTAAGATCTCAACAATTGATCTGGGTACCTGTAATGGGCGGAAGTTCGTAAACGGGATTGGGATTGGGTTCGACGGTCAAATCGTGGAGGACATGATTTCCAAGCGAGTGCTTTTGCTACGAGGTCATGCCGCCTACTACTACCATGTCCTTCGAATCTTGGGAGGCTACAAGGAAAAATCCTTCCAGTACGAAATCGATGAGCTGGCACTCGACAAAGAGCTGATCCTGCTCACCATCGGGAACGGTTCAACTTTCGGTGGGGGCTTTAAATTGATGCCTGAGGCTAGGATCGACGACGGCTTACTGGAAGTTTGTGAAATTGGAGCCTTATCGGGACTTCGTAGGTTTATGAATATCCACAAACTTTCAAATGGCACGCACGGTACCCTTGACATGATCAATTTCTATCGGGCCAGGCAGGTGATTGTCAAGGAAAATGCAGCCCTCTACGCCCACATCGATGGGGAACGACTTGGAAATCCACCTTTCAACATCCAGATAGTACCGAAAGCTCTGAAGTTGCGACAAAAGTTGTAGGCTACTTCATCAAGATCTTCATCAGCTCTTCAGCAGCTATTTTGCCTTTTTCCGCAACAAAGTCACGTTCGGTGTTATCTCCCAATTCAAATACAATCGACGGAATCCCGTGTTCCTGGTAGAAATAGTTTCTAGAGACCATGGTGGGGACAGGATACTTGGATGGCGCAACATTTGGACGCTCCACCTCCAATCGATCTGAAATCTTATTGATCCAGTCAAAAATGTACCATGCCTCCTGATTCACTACCGAAGAATCCAATGGATAATAGATGTCGTAATAAGTCGAGTGAAAATCCGAGGCAAAGGAGAAACTAAATCCTTCCTCCTTCTTCTTGTTCAAAAAATCTCTTACAGCACGCGTTTCAGGTTGATTAAATTCTTGCCAATCTCTGTTCAAGTCAATCCCTCCCGTATTATGTCTCCAATTCCCATTATCCACACCATCTGGGTTCATCAACGGCACATTGAATACTTTAAACGTTTCTCTAAATGCTGTTGCTTGCTCCGAATCACCAGCCAACGTCTCAATGAAAGATTTCATGGCTAAGAATCCTGTAACCTCCGGTGGGTGTTGCCTGGAAATAATCAGAACTCCTTTCTCAGCCTCATCATTCCCAACTTCCATCATCCAAAGGGGGCGCCCTTCCCTGCTGCTACCGATCGTTGTTCGTCGAGCTCCTGAGGACTCCACAATTCCATTCATCCATTCATCGACATCCGAGGAAGTCCACAATTCTTGCGCAGCAATCCATAGCGTATCCGGAGAGAGGCTTACGCGCATTTCAATACTTTCGGGTGCAGCATCAGCCGCCCCATCCTCCTGACGAATTTCACGAACTCTGGAAGAATCCATTGGTATAAAAGCTTCGCCATCTACACTTACCTTAGGATAGTATCGGCTTTTAGCATCTGTGTAGGTAAGCTGAATGGTGACCTCAACAGGTTCAACGGACCACACTTTAAATGCATACCAAGGGCTCGGATTAATCGGGTAGTTCTCCGCTGTAATAAGCGCCTTAAAATGATTAGGTTGATCCATCGCAATGCCATTCAAGCGGCCTCCCTCTAGTTGGTTGGAGAAAAAAATGGATTCATCTTGAAATGACCAGATGCCTTTCCATTGCTTGTTTGTTGGTCGTGTCTCTGTATTGACGAGCTCCGGCGGACCACTTGAATTGGTACTTTCAGATGCTGTAGGTTCACAGCCAGACAAGACTGCTATCAATAGCAGTATCAAAGGGTGACGGGTAGGTCGTAGATGCATAATCGGTTAGGTATTCTTTTTTCGAAACTTAAAATAGACAAAACCAGTCACCAGAATAACCAAAATCGAGATGAATTGCGAATGAGATATAACTCCATCAATGATATACCCTCTTGCTTCATCCCCTCTATAAATTTCGATGATGCCTCTACCGATAGCGTATAGAATGATGTAGCTAAAAAACAATTGCCCGTCAAAACGCTGATGCCGCTTCAGCATAAAAAGGAAGGCCAATATGGTAAAGATCATGAAAGAAGAATAGAGCTGTGTCGGATGCAAAGGCGTGTTCAGGGGTTCGGCTTGCGAAATTGGATCTGAAAATGTAATACCCCAAGCAGCATCCGTGGGAATACCATGACAACATCCTGCAAAAAAACATCCGATCCGGCCCATCCCGTGAATGATGCATGCTGTAATCGCAATGCGATCCAACATGGCCCAAACCGGCCATTTTTCTTTCTTGAAAAACCAGATTACCACCGGAATCGCGAAAAGTAAAGAACCATAAAAAACGAACCCCGTCCGGAAGTTGCGTTTCATATTGGACCAGGAATCAAAATAGTACGAAGGATTTTCTAGGTAGAACAAAAGCTTACCACCCACAAAAGCTGCAATGATGATCAAAATGGCCAGATTTTGAATCTTGTCCTTCTCGATGCCCATTTCCTTTTTCACGGTATTGGACATGTATAGAAAACCTGACAAGGCACCGAGCATGATCATAAAACCATACGTATGAATTTCAAAGGAGCCTATTTCGAATAGTTTGGGGTGCATAGTTTAACTTTTAAATACCGAGGCTTCTTGTTGACTACTGTCAAACACACGAATCGCAACAACGTCGGCCTCAGCAGTTTTCGTACCATTCTCATCCAACAGGTCACATTTCAATACCGTTTTTCTTCCCTTGACTTCCTCAACAACAGCGCGCAATTGCACTCGTGTATTCGGTGTAGGTTTAAGGTACTTCACTGACAAGGTGCCCGTTGCGTATCTGTATTCTGGCATTGTATTCAACGCCCTGTCTTCTTGTTGGTAGGCATATGCCATGGCCGTACCCATGCAGTGACAGTCAATCAAGGTGGCCATAATCCCTCCATTCATTAAGTTACTCCACCCATGATATTTTTCTTCAGACTCCCAATCGCACACCGCCACATCTCCCTCCCAATAGCTCTTTATCTGGAGTCCATTGGGGTTATGACCACAGCCATAACAAACATTCTCAGGCATATGATCTTGAAAATATTTTGAGTCGCCCATCTTTGTATCTTTAGATCAAAGAAACGAAGAATGTATCACACCCTTGACCTTCATTTTCAAAATTATGATCATGCAATCGCTGCTTTTTGTATTGAAGCCAACAATGGGCTGATTTTGATTGAATCAGGACCATTCAGCACCTATCAGAATTTAGAAAGTGCCTTAAATAAAAAGGGTTTCACGAGTGATGACGTCAAGCATGTGCTATTGACCCACATTCATTTTGATCATGCAGGCGCTGCATGGGCGTATGCCGAAATGGGCGCAAACATCTATGTCCACCCTTTTGGTGCCAGTCATATGCTCAATCCAGAAAAATTAGTTGCTTCGGCTACCATGATTTATGGAGACCAGATGGACACACTTTGGGGTGAAATGAAAGAAATTAGTGATCAGAACCTACGCGTGGTAGAGCACTTGGAAGTTTTAGATATCGATGGAAAAACGTTCACTTCATTGCATACCCCTGGTCACGCAAAACACCACATTGCATGGCAGCATCAAAATCTGATCTTTACCGGAGATGTAGCGGGAGTAAAGATCGATGCAGGCCCAGTGGTGCCTCCATGCCCTCCTCCTGACATCAATATCGAAGACTGGAAAAACTCCATCGACTTGATCCTGGATCGAAATCCTAAAAAACTTGTACTAACGCACTTTGGAGAGATTACTGCTGTAAAATCCCACCTAATGGAGCTAAGGGACATTTTAGATGATTGGTCGCTGTGGATGAAATCCAAATGGGAAGAAGGGCTTAGCAACGAGGAAATTACACCATTATTTATGGAGTATACATCCAATCAATTAAAAGAAAAGGGAGTTTCGGAACTGGGAATACAGCAGTATGAGGCAGCCAACCCTTCCTGGATGAGCGTGGCAGGATTGGTGAGATATTGGAAAAAAAGACAAGGATAGAATAGTACTTCAAAGACATATCCAATTAAATCCTCCTGAAATAATTGACAACATTACCGTCTGATATTCAGAAACTTAAACAAAATCAAACTCTTCCTGAAAAGGCTTTTACCCTAATCTAGGGCCTCATTCTTTTTTACTATTTATCGGACTTTTTCAAAAGTAACCTTACCCGCTAAAATCATTTTTTAACGAAAAATCATGCTTATGAAAAAGTTGTACTTTTTGATGCTGATGTCTCTTTTGAGCTCGACACACGTGCTTGCTCAAAGGACGGTGTCAGGAAAAGTGACAGACGATTCGGGAGAAGCACTGCTTGGCGTTACGGTCCTTGTAAAGGGGACTACCTCTGGTGCTACCACGGATCTTGATGGCAATTATCGAATTGCAGTGAATGACGACGATGTTTTGGTTTTTTCCTATGTGGGCTTTGGTTCGCAAGAAGTTACCGTGGGTACCCGTTCCACCATTGATATCTCCTTAAGTGGAACTACCGAGCTGGATGAAGTGGTCGTAGTAGGGTATGGAGCTCAGTTGAAAACCGAGTTAACGGGAAACATTGCAAAGGTTTCGGGTGAAGACATTCAAAACTTACCAGTAGCAAACTTTGAACAAACCATCCAGGGGCGTGCATCCGGTGTATTCATTGAATCGCCCAACGGTAAGGTTGGGAGCGGTATAAAGGTCAGGATTCGAGGCGCCTCCTCGATCACTGCTGACAGCCAGCCACTTTTTGTGGTAGATGGTGTGCCCATTACTACTGCAAATCTTGCTGATCCGGTGAACCTTGAAGCGTCCACAAATCCATTGACAGATATCAATCCAAACGATATTCAGTCCATCGAGGTACTGAAGGATGCTTCTGCTGCCGCCATTTACGGATCCCGGGCGGCGAATGGAGTTATCATCATTACCACCAAATCAGGAAGATCAGGTAAAACGCAGTATAACTTAAACTATCAAACAGGCATTAACCGCCCGACGAATAAAAGGGAGTGGTTAAACTCAGCTCAATATGTGGATTATCTTTTGGAAGCTTCTGCCAATTCTGATGAATTAGATGGCCTACCAATCTCAGACCCAGACTCCTGGTATCAATTCGTACTACTCCGAATGGATCGCTACTCCGGAGGATCCGATTGGCAAGATGGTGTTCTGGATGACGGTGAAGCTGCATTGCTGACCCGGCTTTCCAATGGTGTGGATACCAATTGGGAGGATTTGGCCTACAACGATGATTCCAAAACAACACGAATTGACTTCTCGGCATCCGGGGGTTCTGAAAATACCCGCTTCTATGTAAGCATGGGTTATACCAACCAGGATGGGATACTCATCGGCAATGGGATGGAGCGATTGAGCTCTCGGTTTAACCTGGATCACGATGCTTCTGATCGGCTCTCCTTTGGTATAAACAGTGCCTTCATCCGCACGGAAGTGGATAAGGTTGCGGATGACAATGCTTTTGAGACGCCACAGCAGCTGATTGCACTGGCACCCATCACGCCCGTTCGTGATAGTGAAGGAAATCTAAATGATCGACCTGTTACTACGTACTACAATGGATTGATTGACCTTGATGGAGTAACCAGAAGTGACGTTACCTTTAGGTCGTTGATTAACTCCTATGCTAGCTACAACTTCACCGACGGATTAACGCTTCGGGCAGAGATTGGTGCGGATCTACTGACCCAAAACCAAGATCGCCGATATGCAGATTTCACCAATACCGGAGAAGGTTTAGGTGGATACGGAATTTCACGATGGGCTCGTGTTTTCAACTACAACACCAAGGCATATCTCAACTACAACACCTTGATTGATGTGCATTCGATTGACTTTACAGGTGGATTTGATTTCCAAAAATCGGAAACAAACATCACCTCCATCGAAGGACAAGGATTTCCCGTTAACGACTTACGGACTGTAGCCAGCGCCGGGGAAATCGCACAGGGTACGGGAACACTTTCAGAGTTCTCTTTCCTGTCCTACTTTGGCAGAATCAACTATAAGTTGAAGGAACGATATCTACTAACTGTCAGTGGTCGAATTGATGGTTCTTCGAGATTCGGGGAAAACAACCGTTTCGGATTCTTCCCTGCGGCATCCGCAGGATGGATACTTTCCGAGGAGTCTTTTCTAGAAGGAAACAATACCCTGAGCTTTTTAAAGCTACGGGCAAGTTATGGAATCACAGGAAATGCAGGAATTGGAAACTTTGATGCCTTAGGACTTTATGGCGCAGAACCTTATGCTGGTGCAGGTGGACTGCAACCAACCCAGATTCCGAATCCCGATCTGACATGGGAAAAGAACGCACAACTTGACATCGGGCTAGATTTCGCATTCTTCAATGATCGATTGAGTGGTGAACTGGATTACTACATTAAGAAATCTACGGATCTTCTTTTGGATGTACCTGTACCCGGATCTACCGGTTTCAGAACGCAGACCCAAAACATTGGCGCCCTTGAAAACCGAGGCATTGAGGTCGTCTTGAATGGGGTGATCCTGGATGGTCCTGTAACGTGGAATACCACGTTCAACATCGCTTTCAATCAAAATGAGGTCACAGACCTGGGAGGGGATGACATCATTGACGGTGGAAGTTCCAGAACCATGAATGTTGCCAAGGTCGGAGAACCTATCGGCGCGTTTTTTGGGGCAGAGTATGCAGGTGTTGATCCACAAACGGGAGATGCGCTCTGGTTCTTAAACAACGAGGCTGACCCACGAGGTACCACCAGCGATTTCTCCGAGGCCGAATTTGTGGTTCTAGGAAATCCAAACCCTGATTATGTAGGAGGTTGGAATAATACCGTCTCGTATGGAAACTTCGACTTGAACATATTTTTTCAGTTTGTTCAAGGCAATGAAGTACACAACGTAGGAGGTGTATTTCAATCTGCTGCCGATTGGTTCGATAATCCAAGCATAGAAATTGCGAATCGATGGAGACAACCTGGGGATATCACGGATGTACCGAAGGCCTACTTTGCATATGGAAACGGTGGACAAGGTAGGTCCAGTAGATTCTTATACGATGCATCTTACATCCGATTGAAGACCTTATCCATAGGATACTCGCTACCTGCGACCATTGTTTCTAAGGCGAAGATGAATTCCGCACGGATTTACTTCTCAGGTATCAATCTTCTAACCATAACGGATTATCCACTGTGGGATCCGGAAGTGAGCGCCGACTATTTGACGGTAAACACGGATGGGAGCTCAAACAACATCTTCCAGGGGAACGATTTCTATTCGGCTCCGCAATCGAAGACGTTTACCATTGGCGTTCAATTGGGATTCTAACTATCTAAAGAAGAGTAATATGAAACGATACATAACTAAATTATACAGGGTCTTGACGTTGGTTTTATTCGTCAGTGCTTGCAACGATGAGCTCGAACTAGAACCTGCACAGTCCATCTCAGAATCTTTGGCATTATCTACTGCAGAAAATGTTCAAGCTGTCTTAAATGGCGCCTATGACGAAGTCGGTGTGAGTGATTTGTTTGGGGGTGAAACCTTACGCAACTCAGAGCTCCTTGCAGCCACCGATGAAATCCAATGGGCAGGAACCTTTAATGCGCCACGGGAAATGTTTAACAAAAACATGCTCACGGTGAATGGAGACGTCTCAGAAGTTTGGCTGGAAGGCTACGAGACCATCAACATCGTCAATAATGTGTTAATTGCTTTAGGCGTTTTTACGAATCAAGCGGACGCTGACAGAGTCGAAGGAGAGGCGAAGTTCATTAGAGCATTGATCTACTTTGAGTTTGTCAAATTTTTCGGACTCCCCTACGAAGCTGGTGGAGGTAATTCCCAGCTGGGTGTCCCTATCGTGTTGACACCAACACGGGAGGTATCTGAAAGCGACAATGTGTCTCGAAATACGGTCGAGGAAGTCTACTCACAAGTGCTGTCTGACCTGAATGATGCGATCTCTTTGCTTCCTGAATCAAATGACGTCTACGCAACGTCAGGCGCTGCGCAAGCGCTCAGAGCGAGGGTCCACCTTCAGATGGGAAGCTTCTCGAGTGCACTGTCGGATGCCAATGCGGTGATAGCTTCAGGAAACTACGACCTGGAGCTAGGATCCTTTGCGGACGTTTTCAACAATGATTCTAACAGCGATGAAGACATATTCGCACTACAGGTCAACGCACAGGACGGCGTCAATTCCATGAACACCTACTTCGCTACTCCACAATTCGGAGGACGAGACGGGGATATTCTTATTGAAGATGCTCACATCGCGTTGTATCCGGTGGGAGATGACCGCGGAGCATTTTTCTACATGGATGGTGATCGCTTTACGAGCAAGTTCACCAATCAGTTTGGAAATGTCCCAATCATTCGGCTGGCGGAAATGTACTTGATTCGAGCGGAATGCAACGTTCGAGCCGGTTCATCCACCGGAGATACGCCATTGAACGATATCAATCTCCTGAGAGGTCGAGCCAATGCTCCGGCATTGACAGCGGTCACTTTAGATGAGGTGCTTTTTGAGCGAAGGCTCGAGCTTGCATTCGAAGGACATCGATTGCACGATATCCGGAGGACACAAGGTACCATCGGATCTATGGCTTACGATGCACCAGAACTGGTATTCCCAATTCCACAGCGTGAAATTGATGCGAATCCCGTGTTGGCTACGCAGCAAAACCCTGGATACAATTGATCTCGAATTAATCGAAAAAGGTGCTTTTTTAAGCACCTTTTTTGTTACTCACACAAATTGGGGCTAGCAAGACATTCCGATTGCGGAATGGGCAAGGTTTGACTCAGTGGATTAATACCAAAGGCAATTGAGACACTGTTATCGTTGAGACGCCATCTCTTCAAGTCATGAAAGATCAGCCCCTCATAGATGAGTTCTCTATTTTTCTCTACACGAATACTGTCGATGAACGCAAATTCGGATTGTGTTCCATCTAATTCAGGAATACCAGCTCTTCTTCTGATCCTATTTAAATCTTCAAGTGCGGTAGGATCAATCGGAGACGTAAACAGATCTTCGTGAATCGCTTCGGCACGTGCCAGATGAATTTCAGCCAGTCGGATCACTGGAATTACATCGGTGGGTCTTAAGAACTTCGCGCTACTCAGGTTCCCATTGATCCTGTAAAAGGCAGAATCCACTTCATCCGGTGATTGTGAAGCATCTAAATCTTGAATTGAATGGCGGATGTCTTGAGGATAAAAGTTTGGATGATTGGGAATAAACGTCCTTTGAAGGTCTCCAAAAGCACTTTCCAAAATTTGAAAGGCACCAAATCCGGTACTGCTCAGACGTGAAAACATCGGTGCAAGTCCGGTCGCCGAGGTAAGATTCCCTGTCGTCGCTACCGTAGTTTGAACAATAGCGAGCACATCTTCACTTACCGGTGAGGAATTATTGAATGCGTCTAGCGGGTTACTCATGAGCGCAAAAGGGCCACCAATAACATTGTCAAAGTGAGTGATTGCCGTCGCATATTCTGCTTTTTGCATGGCGACCTTGCCTCGGTATGCCTCAACAGCATAATACGACAATCTCGTATTGGGTAGGTTCTTTCCTTGCAACAACGTACTTGCGCGAGTCAAATCACTTTCTACCTGCGTATAAATCTCACCAACTGTTGCCAACTGAATCTCTAACAGATCTTCCTTTGTGTTGATCGGATAATCAATCAGTGGGATGGCTCCTACACCGACTGCCTGACTACTGTACTGGAGGCCCCACAACCTCACCAATTCAAAATATAGTACACCACGGATTGCCAGGCTTTGTCCCTCTACTAGCTCTTGTGTGGTTCCATTCTCGATCACATCAAGGTTTGCCAACAAATTATTTGCAATGTTGATGGTTTCATATCCCCTTAGCCAATTGGCTTCGATTCTTGGATCTACATTCGTATAGTTGTTTTGAGAAAATCGAGTGTAATTCGGAAACACATCACTTTGCCAGGATATCTCCTGTCCATCGTCCCGTGAGAGCAAGGTCGGAATGATCTTAAAATCGCCCCCAAGAAGTTCTCCGCCATTGGAGCCATCATAGATACCAAACAAGTTAAAATAAGCCCCGTTGAGCACATTCAAAGCGGATTCGTCATCAAGGATTACATCTCCGCTTATGGTATTTTCAGCTTCTACATCTAACAGACTATCACAGGATAGTGACACTAGAAGCACGGTAAAAGCCAGGTAATTGAGAAGTTTCTTCATGGTGTTGTATTAAAAGCCAAATTTGATACCGGTCATGATCATTCGCTGCTGCGGTGTCGAGAAATTGTCAACTCCTCGGCTAATATTCTGACCAATCTGACCATCCAATGGATCTACATAGTTAACATCTGGGTCGTAGCCCGGGTAATCTGTAAAAGTCAACAGGTTTGTGGCCCCCACATACACACTCAGGTTACGCAAGCCGAGTCGTGAAAGTGCGTCGGAAGGCAAGTTATATGTGAGCATAACGTTCTTGAGACGAACATAGCTACCATCCACAATCCATCTGCTGGATTCCACTGGTGGATTGTTGTCGATGTCCATTCCCGGGTTGGAGGCAATGTCTCCCGGCGCATACCAACGATCCACCTGGGAAACAAGCTGGCCCTGTAAGTTAATCCCGCTGTTGGCGATCTGCTCACCTGTCGCAAAGTACATATCATTTCCTTGTACAAATTGTACCAGAAACGAAAAGTCAAAGTTTCCATACGAGAGGGTGTTGGTCAGTCCTCCAAAAAAGTCGGGATTTGGGTCACCGATGACCACCAGCGCAGCATCGTCAAGATCAGTGGTTTGTCCGCCATTTCCATTGTCGTAGAGTGCAAGGCCTGTCGCGGGATCTACTCCGACAAAATCTCGAGCAAAGAAGACACCAGCAGGTTGATTTTCGATATAGGCATTTACTCCAACGAGCGCTGTTCTACCCTCCAGGTTGGTGATGGTATTTTCATTGGTTGTAATGTTGAAATCGGTAGTCCAGCTGAACGATTCATCGGATACATTTACTGAGCTAATGAAAAATTCAAGCCCTTTGTTTTCCATTTCTCCAAAATTGTCTAGCAGGTCGGGAACACCCGAAGTCAGCGAGATCGGTCGCGGAAAAAGTAGATCCGTGGTATTCTTCTGGTAGTAATCAATGGAACCCGTAATTCGATCATCTAGGAACCCAAAGTCCAAACCGACATTAAACTGC
The DNA here is from genome assembly GCA_964593185.1 of uncultured Roseivirgaceae bacterium. Lineage (GTDB taxonomy): Bacteria > Bacteroidota > Bacteroidia > Cytophagales > Cyclobacteriaceae > Ekhidna. Next base: position 27,477 of record CAZQJU010000004.1, on the reverse strand, counting down.
GCTGTTGTCTCCCACTTAAGGTCATCGTTCCCGATATCAATGGCTTCGATTGTTTCCGTGTCCTCAAAGTTTACCGTTACATAGTTTCTTCGGTAGGCAAAATCATCAAATGGCGCATTTCCAACCAGACCGTAGCTGGCTCGCAGCCTCAGGCTGCTCTCTCCCCCATAAAAATCTTCATTGTGGATGTTCCATCCTGCTGAAACGGCAGGAAAAAATCCATATCGATTATCTTCTGAAAACTTAGAGCTCCCATCAACTCGTCCGGTCACTTGAACGTCATACTTTGAGGCTATCGAGTAGGATGCGCGTGCGTAGGAAGATACGAGTGTATTGGCGCTCCCGGGAACTAAGACATTGTTTAACAATGGACTATCTCCACGGAGGGCATTGAGTTCCTCAATTGTGGGGACAAATGCATCTCTTACTACGAAAGTAGCATTGGATTCCTGGTACGAGGCTCCTAAGATGATGGAGAGATTATTGCCATTCGACATGGAGTTGCTGTAGGTTACCCACCCATTCAAGACATAGTTTCTTATCTCTTGTTCGTTGATGATTGTTCTGCCATTAGGGTTACCATCAAGCGTTGCAGGTTGTAGTTCCAACTCATCGTCGATGTTTGCAAAATCCAGGCCTCCATTGACGTCAAAGGTGATCTTGTCACTTAGCTGGTAGTTAAGAGACAAACTGCCAATATAACTGCTTTCATAGCTGAAGTTATCAGAATAATTAATCTCGGTAATTGGGTTGTAAAAGTTCCGTCCCCCAAACACGGATAGTCGATCAAAATTATCTGGCTCAAAGGTATCGCTCGCTGGAAGGGCAAGCGCTTGCAGCGGAAAGCCCAGGTCCAAATTATCCCTAAGTCGTTCATCCGTGGTATTTATAAAATTGAAATCTAATGCCACAGAGAGGGCCTCTGATACCTCGCTATTGAGAGACACGGTGCCATTGAACCGATCAAAGCTATTGCCAATCAATATCCCTTCCTGCGTGGTGTATCCTAGACCTACGAAGTAGTTTAGGGCATCTTTACCTCCTTGAAAATCTACATTCGCTGTGTGGGATATCGCGGTTCTAAAGATCTCGTCTTGCCAATCCGTATCAAAGGTCAGGGAATCAATAAAGGTGTTTTTAACCAATGGCACATCCCCAACCAACAGACCAGTCGGATCCCGAAAGGAAATGGCCCCATAGTCAGTGTAGTTATTTTCAATAAACTCACGGGTCAATGCCGTAGGTTGGCCATTTACCAATATTTGGAGTGGACCACCGGACCCGGGTTCAAGAATCTGAATCTGGCTACGAACGGTATTCTCAAAAATGGTTCTTCTATGTTCTTCCCCATCTACTAAGTCCAATCTCTTTGGCGTACTTGCGATGCCTAACTGGTAATCTACATTTACCTTCAGTTTTCCGGACCCACCACTTTTAGTGGTAATAATAATTACACCATTCGATGCTCGGGTCCCGTAGATGGCCGTTGCGGCAGCATCCTTCAGGACTTCCATGGAGGCAATGTTATTGGGGTTGATGTTGGATTGATTACCGGAAACCAAGGGAACGCCATCCACGACATACAAAGGATCATTGGATCCCGTCAACGAGGACCCTCCCCGAATCCTTACCGTAGTTGGTTCTCCAAGCGTTCCACTGGAGTTTTGTACTTGCAGTCCGGCTGTAACTCCTTGATTTGCCTGTTCTAAATTCACAAGCGGTGCCTGAATCATGTCATCAGAACCAACACTAGATACACTGCTCGAAAGCTCATCCTTACTTTGAGAGCCGATACCAAAACTAACTTCATCGCCTCCTCCTACTGACGGCATAGACAACTCCAAGTTGGTTTGCCCAGTTAGGTAAACTGCTTGGGTGCGGAATCCTTCGGCCGTAATGGTCAACGTCTCATATCCATCTACAAGCTGTAAAGTGAAATTTCCTGAGGCGTCCGTCAACGTAGCGGCATCCGAACCTTCCACTTTGATCAATGCTCCCGCAATAGGCTGTCCGGCATCGTCCTTGATGGACCCCCTTAGGGTTGATTGCGCGACGGCCAACCCACCAATAAGAATGAGAGAAAAACAGGCTAGGAATCGCTTCATGAGTGGTAGTTAGTTATTGAACAATTAAAAATAGGAAGATTCTCTGCTAGAAAACAAAAAAAGGCAGGAAACCATGTCTTACCTCTTCGGTTGAGTAGTTGAGTTTTTATGTCATTCGTATCGCAATGACTCCACTGGATTCATCAAGGCGGTCTTGGTAATTCTTCCCGTGGCAATTGCTATGGCGGCTACGATAAGCACGAAAACAGGTGACAAAATCGTAATAAGCGTGGCCGCCTGGTACACGTCAAATATGGACCCCATCAAGGCGTCCATGGCAAAAAACGAACCTGCTGCCCCAATTCCCGCAGAAATCACCAATAGCCAAATGAATTCGGTATTCAAAAGCATGATGATTTGATTAACGGTAGCCCCCAACACCTTTCTTACGCCAATTTCTTTTATCCTTTTTATGATGTTTAGGGAGACCAATGTGTACAATCCAATGGTGGAAAGGATAAAGGCAACAAGCGCTAAAAACTCAAACATGTACATGATGTTGTCGTTCACTTCTTCGGCACTCGCAATGCTGTCATCGTAATCCGCATCAAAGGGTTTATTTGGATTCAAATCCAACCATTCAGCCTCTAACTTCTCATACAACTTCACCAATTCCAGATCACTTTTGACGAGCATGAAGTAATGTTGATCAGGATCTGCTAGGCGAATGCCCGTCGGCTCTACCCCGTCAAAATACCCCTCGTCGTAAAAATCTTGCAAAACGCCAATTACCGTCAATCGTGTACTGTCGTCTATCCGGATCACTTCCCCGATTGGCTCTTCCCATCCAAATTCCCGAACGAGCTCCTCGTTGACGACAATTGAATTCGTCAGATCAGAGGCCTCTAGGTTGGGGTCGAAAAAGCGACCCTGAACCATCTTTAGCTCCATCAACTCAAAGTATTCGGGGCTGAAAAACATCATTTCGGACTCTACCTCCTGGTCGCCACTCTTAAATGTACGATCGTAATTCCAATGCCTAATCCGATTGTGCGTTGTTGCTACTGCAGTTACTTCTGGCATTTGCTCAAGCACAGGACGGAAGCTGTTGATTTCTGCCTGGCTCTATACATTAATGGATAGCCTCTTATCCTTCGAATAGCCCAAATCAAACGCAGCTTGGTACTTGGTATTGTTAAAAAATGAAAGGGCAGATATTAAGGCAAGTGCCGTAATCATGTATTGCGCACCTAATAAGACCTTGGAAAACATACTACTTCCGCCTAGCTGCAAATTTCCCCTCAGGATTTTCACAGGCTGGTATTTGCTGATGTAAAGAGACGGGTAAGCGCCAGCAATTAGTGCCGTGACAACCAAGAGACCTGCGAGAAAAAGGTAGATCTCAGGGTCTTTGGAAAAATTTAACTCCAGATCTATGAATGACCAAAGTGCACTATAGGCAGGTACCAGGGCGTCTGCAATGGCCAACCCGACCAGCAAAGCTCCAAAGCATAGAATCAGGTTCTCACCCATAAACTGGAAAATAAGTTGTTTGCGTCGGCTTCCCATGACCTTCCGAATGCCAATCTCTTTTAGTCGTCGACTTGATACTGCAATGGACGTATTGGTAAAATTGAAGCAAGCGATCAGCAACAGCTGAATGGCCATAATGACCGGACCAATGATGGCAGAGGAAGGTGGTGGATCGTTGAGCCAGTTGGACCTGATCCGTTCCGAATTTTTTGCAAGTGTCGTCAGCTGTTCCAGGTAGTAACCCGCTATTTGAAAATCGTTGCGGGCTTTGTTTTGAATTTCCAGGAAATTGTCATTGCAGTAATCAAGTAAGTTCTGAGGATATCGCCCATCTGTCATCACGAACGTAGCTGCATTAAATATCCTCCAGTCGTCGTTTTCGACTCCCCTGAATTTCAAGTAATTGTCGTAGTGTGTAAATGCATTAAAAAACATGGAGGTATTGAGAGGGATCTTCTCCAGAACTCCTCCAACAATCAATGTATTTTCCTTTCCATTATTGTCAATCAAGGTGATTCGCTCACCTCGGGGATCTACATCTCCGAAGTACGCGATCGCCATTGCCTCCGTTAAAATGATTTTGCTTTTGTCCAGCAAAGCGCTTTTATCACCATACTTAAACGGATACGTGAACATCTCGAAAAAGTCGTCCTCACCAAACCCAACTCGCTGCTCTAAAACATTCTTGTCTTTCTTGATTACATACGTAATCGTCTCGTGCCTTGACACGTGTGATACCCCAGGTATCTTATCCTCAAGTTGTTTGCCCAGGGCAAGCGGAGTGATTCCATAAGGCACGCGTTCTCCTTGGACCAACTTGTAGGAATGTATCTTATAGATACGCGCATGGTTGATATGGTTTTGATCATAGTCCGCGCCGAACTTCCAATTGAGGTAACCAACTATGCAACAGGCCAATGAAAGGCCTAAACCCAAAAGGTTAATAAAGACATAGGATTTATTTCTGCTGAAGTTTCGAAGTGTGATTTTGAGGAAGTTGGAAAACATCGTGACGTTGGTGTAGTTGAGTCTTACTTGTGCCAACAAATATGCCACTAGAAACAATTATCTGATAATCAAATACTTAGCCTTAATAACTGTTGCTTTTTTTGTACGAAAATGAACGCTATGCGTACATAAATAGCAAAGGCAGGAAACACGTCCTGCCTTTGTGTGGAGTAGTTGAGTTGTATTTTATTCGTATCGCAACGAAGTTACCGGGTTTTGATTTGCCGTCTTAAATACCCTGAGAGACGCCAAAAGAACCGCAATTGACAATAAAGATAAGAAGGGAATCAATACAGTCAATACAGTCAATGCCTGATAAAGCGAAAAGATTGAGGCCATCAACGCATCTATGGCTAGGTAAGAGAGCACCGAACCAATCATGGTGAAAATGAGTAGCAAGAAAAAGAACTGCCGATTCATCAAAACCAAGATCTGCTGAATGGATGCCCCCAGCACTTTTCTCACACCTATTTCTTTTACCTTCTTGATCATATTGAGCGAGACGAGGGTGTAGAGTCCTATGCTTGAAAGAACAAGGGCTAACAATCCCAAAAAGACGAACATCTTCATGATGTTTCGGTTTACGGTTACCAGTTCATCAATCGCCTCCGACTGAAAACCGGAGTTGAAGGGCTTCGTCGGGGCTACTTCATACCATTTTGCTTCCATTTCGTCGTAGAAAGTGGTCGGATCCATCTGACTTTTGATCACGACAAAATTCATTTGCTCTTTATCAGAAAGTCGGTACGCAGAAGGTAAAACCGGATCAAAGAAGCCAAACTGGTAGAAGTTCTTCATTACACCAACGACGGTCAACCTGATGGTATCTTGGAGCACAAGAACCTTTCCAAGCGGCTCTTCCCACTGCATTTCTTCCACCATTACTTCATTGACTACCACGGAGCTTGTACGATCATAGTCGTAGAGCTCTGGGTCGAAATACCGGCCGTTTAGGATCTCCAAATCCATGATCTCAGCATAGTCGATCCCTAGACTCAACAATGAAGCTTCGATCTCCTTGTCTTCAGATTTAACGTTCCGAATAGAGTGCCACCAACCAATGTGATTTGAGGTTCCCACTGCCTGCTCCACGGCAGGATCTGATTTGACCAGATTCAAGAAATTCTCATATTCAGACAT
>CAZQJU010000004.1:15053-21651 GCA_964593185.1 uncultured Roseivirgaceae bacterium | reverse complement strand
TCGGGCTTCATTTTGAATGGTGATAAAGTTCTCATTGATGTCATCCAATAAGTTTTGGGGCGTCACCCCATTTGCAGTCATCACGAAAGTTCCCGCTATAAATCTTGCCCAATCACTTGACTCCACATTTGAAAATTTCATGTAGTTATCGAAGTGGGTCAACCCTCTAAACCCAATGGATGAATTCGACGGGATTCGCTCAAATACTCCACCGACGGTCATGGAAATCTGTTCTCCTTCATCATTGAGTAGATAAATGATTTCTCCGGTAGGATCTTCTGTTCCGAAGTAGGTTTCCGATGCCTCCTTGCTTAAGATGATATTGCTTGGATCTAAGAACGCCTCCTTATTACCATACTTCAGGGGGAAAGTGAACATCTCAAGAAAGTCCTCGTCAGCAAACCCAATATTTTGATTGAACACCTTTAGGTCCTTCTTAAGGACAAATCCATTGGAAGCATAGCGTGAGCTCTTGCTAACATCGGCATATCGATCTTTAATTTGCTCCCCCAGAGGCAAAGGGGTGATGCCCATCTCCACCTGATTATCCTGAACAGGTTTGTAGGCATGTACTTTAAAGATTCTATCATGGTTTAGATGGTTCTGATCGAAATCCGCGACGTACTTGTAGTTCAAGTACCCTACAATGCAGCAGGCTAAAGAGAATCCAAGTCCGATGAGATTGATGAACACATAGGATTTGTTTTTCAGAAAGTTTCTGAGCGTGATTTTTAGGAAGTTACGTAACATAGTCCTCGAGTTAGAATTTAGTTGGTTCCAAGAGTGTGCCAGAACCTGTAACCATCTGAATAATAGACTTTTACGTAATTATTTCTTGGTTAGCGTGTTCGAAATCGGACTCTTGTTTGATCAAACGTGATCATAGAAATAGATGTATTTTGTCCCGAAAGGTTGCTTGTAGTCTTTATTTTTTCCCAGGATGAGGATTTTCTTCTACTAATTGGCAATCTGGGTAAATTGCATAAAGCTTACGAACGATGAGAAGACTTTTTACTATCAGTTGCCTACTTGGAGTTGGATGGATCACCGCACAAGTTCCCTGTATAGACGGTAAATCCGGGGAAAACGATTGCCTTGGAATAGACCTTCAGTCTCATATCACACCGCCGGATCTGGGAGCGGAGGAGCTGGATGGCAACTGGCTCAATGACATATGGGGCTGGGTAGATTCCGAGACCCAGAAAGAGTATGCTTTGGTGGGAATGACCAACGGCACCTCATTTGTGGACATCTCTGACCCCGTAAAGCCGATTGTACTCGGTATCCTGCCAGAACACAATTCCATCAACGGAAGTGCGCGCGTACAACACGACGGCGCCAAGTCAATTTGGCGTGACATCAAAGTATATCAAAACCATGCCTACGTGGTTAGTGAAGACCCGGACCATGGGGTACAGGTCTTTGATCTGACCCAGCTAAGAGACGTTTCGAACCCCTCCAAGGAAAACCTTTTTAGCGAAAGCGGGCACTACTCCGGATTGGGTCAGTCACACAACATTGCAATTAATGAAGAAACCGGATTTCTGTATGCGGTTGGGTTCAGGCAGAGCGGCAACTACAGCTGCAATAGGGGAGGACTTCATATTCTTGATCTATCGGACCCCAAATCACCTGTCTTCGCTGGCTGCTTCGATGAGGATGGCTATACGCACGATGCGCAGTGCGTGATCTATCGCGGCCCAGATGAAGATTACCACGGCATGGAGATCTGCTTTAATTCCAATGAGGATGAGGTAGTGATTGTCGACGTGAATGACAAAAATGACATGAAACTCATCTCCAAAACAACCTACGATGGTGTGCGGTATACACATCAGGGTTGGCTTACAGAGGATCACCGATTCTTCATTCATAACGACGAGTTGGACGAACTCAGTGCTGGACATAATACGCGAACTTTCATTTGGGATGTGAAGGATCTGGATGCTCCTGTCCTGCTTGACTATTTCGAACACGACCAACCTTCCATAGATCATAATCTCTATACCAGAGGAAAGTACATTTACGAAAGTAACTACACCAGCGGGTTAGTCATTTTAGATACTGTAGGTATCAGCAAGGGCTCCCTGAAAAAGGTAGCCTTCTTCGACACTTATTTGTCAAACAATGCAGCGTCCTTTTCAGGTAACTGGAGTAATTATCCCTACTTCCCTTCTGGAAACATTGTGGTATCGGATATTTCCAATGGATTGTTTGTGGTGAAAATGCAGTCCATCTTCATCACAACGCAGCCGGAAGATATCACCGCATGCGTGGGAGAACACATTGATATCCCTGTTGTGGCGCAAGGCGAAAATATTTCCTATCAGTGGCAAATCAACGAAGGAGACGGCTTCAAAAACATCTCGAACTTTGAGCGCTATATCAACAGTCAGACGGATTCACTGCATGCTCACACACTCGATCTCTCACAAGATGGATTCCAATTTAGGTGCCTCATTCAAAACAGTTTTACGGAGCTTATTTCTGATACGATGACCATTCACGTGATCGACTCGCCAAAAGCAGATTTTGTATACGAATTACTTGATGGCTTGGGTAATGTTCGTTTTACGAATACCTCCACAAACGCCGACATTTCAAGCTGGGATTTTGGCGATGGTTTCGAATCCGATGTTGAATCACCTAGCTATCTGTATACAGAAAGTGGATCCTATGCGGTAGAGCTCATTGTCTCCAATGATTGCACGAGTGACACATTGTCAAGGACCGTTGAAGTCATCGTACTGTCTACAAGTGATGCCCATGTTTGGCCCACGATCTATCCGACAATTGTCACCACCGAACTGACGATAGAATCGCAAACTGATGTTCCTGCTCACTATGCTATTGTATCACTAGCCGGCACTGTTGTTTCAAGAGGGGCTCTACAAGGCAGAACCACGGTTCCATTTCCCTTTGCATCGGGGATTTATTTGGTTAAGGTTTACGTCAACAACCAGTCTCGCACGACAAAAATCATTGTCCAATGATCTGCTAAACCGCAAATGTCAAACCTATTCAAAAAGTACTTCGGCCCCAGTACCCTGGTGACGGCCGCATTTATTGGGCCCGGCACATTGACGGTTTGTACCATTAGTGGCGCCTCGCAAGGATATTCGCTTCTTTGGGTGCTCCTTTTTGCCACCATAACTACCATTCTCCTTCAGGAGATGGCAGCGCGATTGGGATTGATCACTCAAAAAGGATTGGGAGAAGCTATCCGGATGAATATTCACCATCCGGTATTGAAGCTGTTAAGTATTGTACTAGTATTCACAGCGATTATCGTTGGAAATGCCGCCTATGAAGCGGGCAATATTTCAGGTGCTGCTCTTGGCCTAAATGGGTTGTTTACGGAGTCCAGGCTGCGGCCCATCTTGATAGGTCTTGTAGCCTTTATGGTTCTTATGATGGGAAAATCAAAACTACTGGAGTACATATTGATCGGCCTGGTTGTGGCAATGAGCCTGGTTTTCATCGTCACAGCCATTGTGGTGAAACCTGACTTGAGCAAGCTGATGGCGGGTTTCATACCTTCGATCAATGACTCCAACCAGCTGGCTGTTTTGGCTTTGGTTGGAACAACGATTGTCCCTTACAATCTCTTTCTGCATGCTTCCTCCGTAAGCAATAAATGGCGGAAACCCGAACAGCTAAGAGAGCTCAGGGCTGAAAATAGAATTGCCATCGGATTGGGAGGTCTGATCTCAATGGCCATTGTCATTACCAGTGCTTCAACACTCCAAGGCAAAAACGTAAAGGACATGAGTGAGATGGCCGTGCAATTAGAACCGCTATTGGGGTCTTGGGCAAAATATTTTCTGGCGGTAGGATTGTTCTCCGCGGGTATTTCGTCCTCCATTACCGCACCTCTGGCTGCCGCGTATACCGCAAAAGGGATCTTTGGATGGAAAAGCGGAATGGAGGATTTCCGTTTCAAGGCAATATGGATTTTTATTTTAGCCGTTGGGCTTGTGTTCTCCATGACAGGTTTTCGTCCAATTACCGTGATTCAGATTGCCCAGATTGCCAATGGGGTTCTCCTTCCCGTGATTGTCTTTTTTCTCATCGGGCTATGTAACAAAAAAGACCTACTTGGGAAGTATGTAAACAAACCATGGCAGAATGCACTGGGGGTATTGGTGATACTCATGAGTTTAATCATCAGCATCCGAAGTTTAAATAGTGTTTTTGGGTTTATTTGATCAAATTGACTCAAAGTCGAATAAAGAGATGACGACAATTGATCTTAACTGTGATCTCGGGGAACATCCCGGTGAGTCTCTGGATGAGGCCATAATGCCTTTCCTTAGCTCCTGCAACATTGCTTGTGGAGGCCATGCAGGCAATGAAGACTCGGTCAGAGCCTCTATTTTATTGGCGCAACAACATGGCGTAGCCATCGGCGCACATCCTGGATTTCCAGATAAAGTGAATTTTGGACGGTTAGTGCCGAAAATCTCGACTCAAGAATTACGTACCTCTCTTACCAACCAAGTGAATCTGGTCAAAAGGGAATGCGATAAACTTGGCGCTTCCCTACATCACGTGAAACCACACGGAGCCTTGTACAACCTAGCAGCCAAGGAGCCCTCAATATCAGCGCTCATATGTGAATTTATCGCCCAGATCGATCCCACGCTTAAGCTGTACGGCTTAGCTGATTCCGTCACAGAAACGGTAGCAAAAGCATCGGGGGTTGCATTCATCGCGGAGGGCTTTGCCGACCGCAAATACGAATCGGACAAATCACTTAGGTCCAGAAGTAAGACAGGTGCAGTGCTAAGCAACGAGACGGATGTGCTGCAACAGGTAGAAGAACTGGTCCTTAACGAGCGCGTCTTTTCCGATCAATGGATTGCGCTGAATGTCAAAACCATCTGCTTGCACAGTGATACCCAAGGAGCAGTGAATTTGGCAAAGAAAATCAGAGCTCATCTTGAAAAAAATGGAATACGGATCGCTGTCGTTTGATGAAGCCATTTGGCAAGTCTTTGAGATGAAAGCGGGGGTCTTTCTACTTCAGGCAGAGGAGACTATTTCAGTAGACCAGATCCACCGCACTACTCGGGCCATTGTGGATGTACTCGGCCCCGATTTAGTAGATATTGTTCCCGCATACGATACTATCGCGCTTTTTAGCCCATCGAGTTGGAATGATATTCGAGAAAAGTTAAAGCGATCACCTGACATCAACTTGTCTTTTGAGGCAGCCTCGAAAAAGATTGAAATCCCGATATGTTATGAATTGGGGTTGGATTTGGAGCAGATTAGTAAACACACTGGTTTGTCTACTGACGCTGTCATCACACACCACCTAGCAGGAACGTATCGATCAATCTTTATTGGCTTTACTCCGGGTTTCATCTATGCGGATGGGCTCGATGGTGCACTAACGTGTCCCAGAAGAACGACGCCCAGGAAACAGATCGAAGCCGGTTCTGTCGGAATTGGCGGGACACAGACAGGTATATATTCCCTCAATAGCCCAGGAGGCTGGAATATTTTGGGTCGGACCCCAATGAAATTGTTTGACCCTGCAGCGGACGCTCCCATGGCGGTGGAGGTTGGGACTTCGTTCAAATTCAAACGGATTACACGAAAGGAGTTTGAGACATGGGGAAATTGAGAATTCTCACATCGAGCCCTTTGGCTACTGTTCAAGACGAAGGTCGGTTCGGATATCGAAAATATGGAATTCCACAGTCTGGAGCTATTGATACCCTTGGGATGACGATCGCCAACCAACTTGTGGGTAACGCTGCAAATAATCCGGCTATCGAATTTGCGCTTGGAGGAATCACGCTGGAGGTAATTGAACCCACCCAACTCGGCGTGTTCGGTGCAGGAATACATTTAAATGGACAACCTATTAGAGAAAACGTTGTTGAAGCGGGTCAAGGTGATCTTGTAGCGCTGACTGCCCCTAGATTGGTATATGCTTATTTGGCACTGGGAGGTCAGCTTACGGCAGACTATATCTTTGACAGCTTTTCGACGTACTTACCTGCAAAATTTGGCGGGTACCAGGGTAGAAGTCTAAGGAAGGGAGATCTCCTTCAATCTATAGGAAATGGGGCATTGCATGACGTACCTTCCATTGGGGAGCCTGACCATCTGATTCGATTTAGAAAAGGACCCGAGTGGAGCCAGATGGATCAACCTTTACATCAAAAAAAATATGCAATTGACCCTACAAGTAACCGGATTGGAATTCGTCTTTTCGGTGAGCACTTGACAAGCAAAATACCGGAGATTACATCCTCCGCGGTCATTCCAGGCACAATACAGTTACCACCCAACGGACAACCGATTGTGCTTATGAACGACTGTCAGACCACCGGTGGTTACCCTCGCATTGGTCAGGTAGTAGAAGAAGACCTGAGGAAACTGGGTCAAACAAGGATTGGGAGCGAAATCACCTTGATACTAGAATAAGGACATTTTAATGACCTGCGCTAATTTCTCAGCTGCAAGCTGATTTCTGCGAAACCATAACTCTGGCTCTACCAGCTCCAATTCAGATAAGGCAGGTTTTCCACTGTTGTCATTAACGATGTCTACTCGTGCGTACATGGGTTGCGGATCACAAGCT
>CAZQJU010000004.1:0-14953 GCA_964593185.1 uncultured Roseivirgaceae bacterium | reverse complement strand
ACTGTTGTCATTAACGATGTCTACTCGTGCGTACATGGGTTGCGGATCACAAGCTCTGACCGACCTGATGGCTAAATCAACTTCTTCCTTTGTCGGCTCATATGCGTGGACCGTCCCTCCAAAGTCATCTTGCACTCGAAAGTCACCTTGCTTGGCAACCTTTAGGACCGCATGGGTATACTCCCCTCCCATCACCATCAGCGAGAGCTCACCCCGATCAATCACACTATCCTGAAACGGCTGCAACATCATGGCTTCGTTCTTGATCAGCGCTTTGTATTGTGCTTCGTAAGATGCCAGATCGTCTTTACGTAAACTATACGTGTCTTTAGCCGCGGCAGAGATTGCCGGTTTCAAAACAGTTCTCTCCCAACCTAATTCGTCATGAATTTGCGCAAGTGTACGCCGATCGCCAAATTCAATAAAGTAAGTTTCTACAATGTTGATCCCACTTCTCTTTAGGTCATGGAGGTAGTGCTTATCCAAATTCCAAACCAACAACTCGTAGGGATTGATCAATTTGGTCTGAGTGGATACCTTCAACAGCCAGTCGCTAAATACCGTAAACCGTTCTGCATAGTCCCAGGTCGTCCGAAAAAGCGCAAACTTGGTTTTCTGCCAATCAAAATTGGGGTCTGACCAGGAAACCTTTTTGCACCGAAGACCCTGACTGGATAGTGCATCTAAAACAAGTTGATCTTCCTTTAGAACATTCTCGATGTATACGTTGCCTTCCGTTGGATCAACATATCGATCATCCGTAAGCACTACTACATCATACATCGGTAAGTTGAGATTTTAGGACACCAATCCCCTCCCTAAAGCTTACAGGTTGATACCCCAAAATGCGCTTTGCTTTGTCTAAGATGAACCCTGTTCTAGGTGGTCTTTTTGCGGTTTGCTGAAAAGTGCTTCCATCAACCTCTTCGATAAGTGATTTGTCCAGGTCAAAAAATTCACACGTGGCCATGGCCATATCGTATGGTGTCAACAACTCTTCTCCTGAAATATGAAAAACGCCTTCTACTTTTTTTTCTGCAATTAATGCGCACCCTTTCGCCAAATCTTCAGCCAACGTTGGCGTTCTCCATTGGTCGTTCACAACCTTTATGTTTTTTCCCTCCTCTAGGCTTTTCTTTACCCAAAGAATAATGTTTGAGCGACTAAGATTGGGCACAATCCCATATACGAGTTGTGTCCTAGCAATGGCATATTTAATGTCGCTTTCGAACAGTAGTTTTTCTGAGGCCAGCTTACTCTCGCCGTAGTAGCTGATCGGCCCAGGGATATCGTCCTCTTTGTAAGGACCAGCGGTACCGTCAAAAATAAAATCCGTAGAAAGATGAAGTAAGAAACAATTGTTCTTTTTGGATGCTTGGATCAAATGGTCTACTGCATTGACATTCAAGTTCCAACATAGATCTTGATCCGTCTCACATTGATCTACCTGGGTAAGGGCAGCAGTATTGATAATCACGTCTGGCTTCACTTCCGAAATGACGCTATCCACGTCCTGCGCCGAAGTGACGTCCATTGCATGATAGACATAGTTGCCTTGACCTAGCCTACTTTTCTCGATTCCAGTAGCGACGGTTTGCACTTCCGAATTCTCATTGTAAAGCGCAATCAGCTTTTGTCCAAGCAGTCCGTTGGCACCCGTAATTAAGATCTTCTGCATTATTCCGGGTATTCGTAGCCGTATTTTTCCGTGATTTCCTTTTTCTTCATTTCAATGACTTGCATGGTCAATGGAATAGGTTCAAGGGGCACACTTTTTTCTCCGGTTTGTGGGTTCCGCTTGGTGGGCAGAGACGCGATCTTATCAACGATGTCTAAACCTTCGACTACCCTGCCAAAAACGGTGTATTCTCCATCCAGAGGAGGGTATCCTCCTCCCATTTCTTCGTAGAGCGCATCATTTCCTGTTGCAGGGGATTTGGTCAGACTAATCTGAAACTTCTCCTCGATCATCGACTTCTTCGAAAAGATGTAATCCATAATTTTTTGTTGATCCCTGGATGCGTAGATTGGCTGATACTCTTCTATGAGCGCTCTATTGCTGGTATCCTGGAGCATTTCTACCATTTTTCCGTAAAGCTGATTGATGTCTATTGATAGTTCCTCCCATGATTGTCCATCCACAATGTAGAACTGGGTGGATGAAGATTTTTTCTCCGGATTAAATTGGTCTCCTTGACGAGCGGCAGCCAAGGCTCCCCTAGTATGGTAGAATCCTTCGACAATTTCTGCGGGAATTCGGTCCTCGGGATTTTCCCTAGTTCCTTCTTTTAGCGCTACATCACCGCCTTGAATCATGAAATTATTACTGATTCGATGAAAAATTGTGCTGTCGTACCGGCCCTCTTTAGCCAGCCTCAAAAAATTCTCCTTGTGAAGTGGAGTCTCATTGTATAGCAGCAAGGTCATGTCACCGTGCTCCGTTTTGATTTTGACGAGGTAATCTTTCTTGTCATCGCAAGAATAAAGCGCAACTAAAGACAAAAAAATCAACAGTATCTTTTTCATGGGTTGTTCTAGCTTAATAATGAGATTCAATAAATCAATTAATGGACCCGCAAATCAACAGCTTAGCCATCAAAAGTGGACTATAAAAAGGACGAAATTTGCTGTATCCTGATTTAGCTCCTAGTTGCCGAAGTTGATTTTTAGGGTGGGAGCAAGTCTGTTTTCCAGGCCCTCAATTTCCAGGCGTGGCAATGGATTGCCACTTATATCCAAATATCGAAGCGTTTCATAGCTCTCCATTTGTTTTGGAATTTGGGTAAGAAGGTTCTTGTTTAAGTATAAATACTGAAGATTTTCGAGTTGTAACAACGCTTCAGGTATCATTTTCAACCCATCTTCCTCCAGATGAAGTTCTTGTAGATTTCGTAGTCCTTCCAGGGTTTTTACGTTGGCGTCAATATCGAAATAGGGATCATTGTTTAGATACAGTACTTCCAGGTTTTCTAACAAGGTAAGTGAAGGTGGAAGCTGCGAGATTGGGTTGCCAGATAGGTTAAGCTTCTTCAACTTCTTCAATTTTGCAATGTCTGCGGGCAAGGTATTGATATTGTCATTTCGAAGGTCCAGCACTTCGATGTTTGCTTCAGCAATTGCCTTAATTGTTTGATCGATGTCCAAAGATTTATTGCCTCCAAGAAATACCGTATTGAGCTTTTTTAGTGCTGAAAAAGACGCTGGGAGCTGACGTAGGTCGTTTTTGGAAATGTCCAAATACTGTAGTTGCGAAAACTGCGTCAACTCTGAAGGAAGCTCGCTGATATTGTTCCCTGACAAATCCAGTGACCTAAGATTTCTGAACTGAAGTAACTCCAGTGGGAACGCTTCGAGTCCTCTGCCCTTTAGACTAATTGAAGTAACACTGTCGGGGTGTGTTGCATCTAGATTTAACAGATCATTGGTCAACGTTTGTGCCTTCACACCTGACCAAGAAAGTGAAGACAGAAGTAGCAAAAGGAGTCCGAGAATCACGCTGTGCGATCCTTTACTTGATTTCAGCTCATTCAAACATGTTGCCATTTGATTCATCGGCGGAGTCATTTACCTATCATATACCGAGAAACCCTGAACGATCTTGAATTGCATACCACCTAACCCTCCTCCTTGATTTGATGAATGGTTTTGCAATCGCTCGGAGTAGCCCAATACATAGTATAATTATCAGTTTTCGCAGCATAACTATATTTCATTATAGTATTACTATCAAGTAACGAATAAAAGCGATCATGGTTTCACTAAACGATTCCGTTAGCGTTGTTTTGAGGGTTTTTGTTATCGGGAGTGCTTTACCGAAGCTGGGATTTTATTTCTTCCAGAATCTTTTTACCTCCGCTTTGAAGGATCTCTTCAGCAAGTGCTTTTCCAAGTTGCTCCGGCTCGCTTCCGTACATCGTTCGCTGAATAAGTGCTTTCCCATCCAAGCTGGCTATGCCTCCTTTCATTTCAATTTGGCCATCTAAATCCATCTGAGCGTGTCCGAAGACCGGAATGCTGCATCCGCCATCCATTTTTTTCAAAAAAGACCTTTCCGTCACCAACATTTTTTCGGTGTGTAAATGATTGGTCAGCTCTTTGATTACATCTCTTTTGGCCTCACTAAGATTGTCGTGGACTTCTATGGCCACCGCCCCTTGTCCTACCGGAGGAATAAAACGATCTACGTCAAACCAGTATTTTATGAGGTGATCATACTGCATCCGGCGTACACCTGCATATGCCAGCACCAATCCGTCCATTAAACCTGACTGCAATTTTTCAATTCTGGTCTGTAGGTTCCCTCGAACATCTACCGTTTTCACGTGAGGGTAAAAGTGTTTTAGCATAGCCACTCTTCGCGTGGAGGAGGTTCCCAAGACAAGCTTAGGATTGTTCAGGTCAATTTCTTTCTTGGATACTATGACATCTTCTGGTGATTCACGCTCACAAAATGACAATGCGTGGAATCCTGCCGGCAACTTTGACTGTAAATCCTTTGCGCTGTGTACGGCAATATCAATTTCTTGCAGACGAAGCATTTTTTCCAGCTCTTCGGTAAAGACTCCCTTACTACCGATCTTAGACAATGAAACACCTTGGATGCGATCACCTTTTGTTTCAATGGGAACTAATTCCGGTTGAAAGCCTCCGGCGTCTAGCAAATCAGCGACGTAGTTTGCCTGCCACAAAGCCAATGCACTTTTCCTGGTTCCTATCTTTATGATTTCACGCTTCATGTATCTAACCCTGTTTTTGCTTGATAAGATAAATCTGATTGTGACACATCCACTAAAAATTTCCCGCTCAGTAACTTCCTACCTATGAGTAAAGGATTTTTCATTTCGCTTCGGTCTGTCAGCGAAAGTGTGGTTTTGAGAATCCTGCCAAAAATGATCATGCGCGTTCGAACAACATAGCGTTCCTGAGCCTCTCCATTTGAGCTTTTCACCACTTTTCGCTCCCATTGGCTGAACATAACTTCTTTCTCCCCTGTCTGCGGGGTAAATCTTAGGATGCCATCTACTTCAGAAATATTCGAACAATGTAAGGAGCTTCTATACGCACCCGTGTCAATCTTTGCCTGGATGTTTGTGACCCCTAGATCTGGAAGGTCTACCTTGTCTAACCTTCCTATAATAACCATTTGTTTTTTAGCCATTCAGCACTCGAATGATATCCAATGACAAATTTAAGTGGGTTATCCGCGGATTTGAATTTCGGTCCAGATTTAGAACAGCTTCGTTGATCAAAGGGTATATCTTCTCCAACTTTTGAAAACCCAGTCGCTCTGCAAATTTCAAGACGAACGATTTCTCCCCGTCACTTTGTGCAGTGGGTTCGTTGCCTCCAGCCGCAAGTACTGCATTTCTAATAACAGAAAGTGTGTAGCTAAGATTGCTTCGCTGGTTGGTTTTTCCCGTTTTGGAAAAATCCTCGCTTCTTCTCACTAGCGAGCCAAGGTCTTTGTTCCAACATGCCAACATCCATTGCTGAAAGTCCTCATACGCTTGTGATTCGTCTTCGGTTAAGATTGAGAGCGCAGCTCCCATACTTCCCTCTGCTAACTTGGCTGCATGCATTGCCTGCTCATTTGATGACCCTTTCGCTACCAAATGCTCCACGATCTCTTTTTCGGTGTGTGGTGGAACTACCACCAGTTGCGTTCTGGAGGTAATGGTGGCGAGCAAGAGATCATATTGATAGCTTACAAGTAGGTAGATTGTTTTCTCCGGAGGTTCCTCTAATGTTTTAAGGATAGCGTTTGCCGCACTGGGATTCATCATCTCCGGCAACCAAAGAATCAGGACTTTGTAGCCTCCTTCAACAGAGCGCATGCTGACATTTTTGAGAATGTAACGGCTGTCCTCTCTGCTAATCAGCAAGTTTTTGTTGTCATTCCCATACGCATGTGCCCAGCTCTCCAAATCTCCAAACGGATGCTCATGAACAAACGCACGAAACTTTGGGAGCGCCTCCGCCAAGACTTTATCGTATTTGCCTGTATCGGAGGCCGAAACCTTTGGAAACACTAAATGCACGTCCGGATGAACCAGTTTTCTAATTCGGAGGCAATTAGGACATTTGCCGCAGCTATCGTTTGAAGTTCGATCGCTGCACATCAAATAGCTTGCATAAGCCAGTGCGAGCGGCAGCGCGGATCCCTGTGGTCTTCCAGCAAATAATTGCGCATGCGCCACCTTACCCTTAGCATACGCCGCGGTAAGCTGCTCTTTTAGGTTTTCATGTCCCGGAATATCTGAAAATTGCATTACTTAGAAAACTTAGGCACTACGCACTCCAAAAAAAGACTCTTTTTATTTCTTCTCCCAAACCCGGTATTGGGCCGTTCGTTCAAAAATATGTGAAAGGACTTTCCTGTCACCATCTGTCAACTTTCTCCCTCTGCGATCCATTGCCAGTTCTGCGGTTTCGAAAGCTTTTCGGGTCTGATAAGTAGAAAAACCGGAAGCACCTCCCCAGGCAAACGAGGGAATAATTGTCCTGGGGAACCCCTCACCAAATATGTTCGCAGAGACACCCACTGACGTCCCTGTGTTGAACATTGTGTTGATTCCACACTTCGAATGATCTCCCATGATTAATCCGCAGAATTGGAGACCGGTGTCTTTGAAGCCATTACGCTCAAAGTCCCACATTTTTACGTTTGTATAATTGTTTTTCAGGTTGGAAGTGTTGGTATCTGCACCTAGGTTACACCATTCACCAATAAAGGAGTTGCCTAAAAACCCATCGTGCCCTTTGTTGGAAAACCCTTGAAAAACCGAGTTTGAAACTTCTCCTCCAACTTTGCAATAGGGACCAATGGTATTGTCACCCCGCATCTTACCTCCCATATTCACAATGGAGTGCTCGCCAAGTGCAAAAGGCCCTCGGATCAGTGCGCCCTCCTGAACCTCCGAATCCTTACCTAGATAAATAGGCCCATTCTCCGCATTCAGTATTGCAGCCTTAACAGTAGCGCCCTCCTCTAAAAATATGTTGTCACCATACGTTTTCGTATGGGGGTCCACAATATCCCATGAGGTTCGACCTGCTGTAAGAAGTGCAAAGTCTTTTCTCAATTCCTGGCCGTTATGACTGAAAAGGTCCCAGGGATAGTGTACTTGAGAAATCGAAGGTAAGTGAATCACCGTCCTCCCTGTAGTCTCTATTGCTTCGTCAGGTTCAAAATAGCCGGCAACTATTTGATCCTCATAAACGAGTACGTCCGTGCCTTTAAGTTCTCCCACTTTCGTGAGCAACTCGTCCGTGGGCAATACATTGCCAAGAATCGTTAATGATTTTTCTTGCGGCGGGGCAAAAAGGGCATCTAAGTATTCTTCGGATCGAAAGGTAGTGTTTGATCCCTGCAGATGACGTGCCCACTTTTCGTGAATTTTCAGAATGCCTACTCTTAGATCAGCAACCGGTCGGGTATACGATAGTGGCAACATTTTCTGCCACTCGGCAGGACTGTCGTAAAAGGCAAGGTGCATAAGTTCAAACTTATAGGGTTTGGAAGCAAGCACAAAAAAAGCCTTCGGATAATCCGAAGGCTTCTAGAAAAAATTCTTTTGAACTTACTTCTTCTTGTATTTTTTGTTGAATTTTTCAACTCTACCTGCAGTATCCAAGAAGATCTTCTTACCAGTGTAAAATGGGTGAGAAGCAGAACTTACCTCTACTTTGATAACTGGATACTCGTTTCCATCTTCCCATTTTATGGTTTCCTTTGAAGTCATTGTTGATTTCGTTAAGAACTTGAAATCACTTGATGTATCTAAGAAAACTACGTCGTTGTATTCCGGATGTATGTCTTTCTTCATTTTCGTGCGCTTTTTCAAAAAGGATGGCAAAAGTAGCGATTATTTGTTAGGGTCAAAAGTTAATTTGAAATAATATCTCACTCAATCCCAGCTAAAAAGTTTCGTCTCTTCGCCTTTGTAAAGCCTGGCGCTCTTCACTGAATCAAATGCTCTGAAATGGACTAGGTTTTCCTGATCAGGCCATACTTCATGTAATAGTTTGTTGGTCACCGAAACGGCTGGTAGTTTCTTTACCTTGAGCACCTCCAAGTAGCACCACATCACATCATCTTCAATCTCTGCTCCTACATAATGCAATTCGAGCTTCCTCCCCTTCGCATCTTCTATTGCAATCTTTGACAAGATGTACTGTTCTAGTGACGTCTTCACAACTTCCCAGTTGGATTTATCAACAATGTCTAGCGCTTCATTACCTGTAAATGCCTGAAGGGCTACCTCCAGGTCATCCAGAAATATGCGTGTGCTTATCTGAATCGCTTTTTGCTCTTCCTTGTATTTGATATCCGATACCGAGACATGAAAGGGATGCGCAAGACATAGCAAAGACACAACTAATGATAACATGATGCAAATCTATGCAAATGCTATACCACACCTAGGTACCGCTTATCAAATCATTTGTACTCGTAAAGAAGCAAGATTTATATTCGCACTCTCATGAGCGAGTTTGGGCTATATTATGGGCTTGGATTGGATCATATTCTAGATGTTAATGGATATGATCATATCTTATTTGTGATCGCGCTTTGTGCATTGTATCAGTCATCCGACTGGAAAAAAGTATTGATCTTGGTAACCGCTTTTACCATTGGTCATTCGGTCACGCTAGCCTTAGCAACCCTTCGCATTGTCATAGTCAATCCGGATCTGATTGAATTTCTTATCCCAGTTACGATCCTCTTCACCGCAGTTTCCAATCTCTTTATAAAAGACGGCAAGGTGGCTGAGGGAAAAATATGGCGGAATTACCTCTATGCCGGATTTTTCGGATTGATCCATGGACTGGGATTTTCAAACTATCTAAGAGCATTGCTGGGGCAAGATGAAACTATCATAACCCAATTATTTGCCTTTAATGTAGGTCTCGAAGTAGGCCAAATAATAATAGTTGCATTATTTATGGTAATTAGCTTCATTATGGTTTCCATTGCAGGCGTAAGTCGAAGAGATTGGAAGATGATTGTTTCTTCTGCAGTGGGAGGCATCGCGATTACCATTTTGATGGAATCCTCATTTTTACAATAACATCTAAATCGAAATATTCATGAAGGGAAAAATTCTACTACTGTTGGCTTTGACCGTAAGCTCACTGTCTTTTGCCCAAGACAGAAAACAGAAAGACACGGAATGGGAGCAGAAATTTGAACAGCTCGGCACCATTTTGCCCACACCCAATACGTACAGAACAGCCTCTGGGGCTCCAGGGCACGAGTACTGGCAACAAAAGGCAGACTACAAAATGGATCTCACCCTAAATGACGAGAACCAGTCGCTGATAGGTAGTGAGACGATCACATACTACAACAATTCTCCCGATGAGCTCGAGTATCTATGGGTGCAACTGGATCAAAACGTGCGCGCTGAAGATTCAAATACACCGCTCCTTAGGAGAAACTCGCTAAAGGATACCGTAAGTGCCGTTTCTGTGTTCAGTCTTACTGGAGATGCAGACTACCAAGGCGGTTTCGATATCAAATCCGTTAAAAGCAATGGGGCTAACATGAGCTATGTCATCAATAAAACGATGATGAGAATTGATTTAGCGACGCCCCTAAAGTCGGGCGAGAATGTTTCCTTTAGCATTGATTGGAGCTACAACATCAATAATCGGATGACTGACGGAGGTCGCTCCGGTTTAGAGTACTTTCCGGAAGAAGACAATTATCTATACACCATTGCGCAGTTCTTTCCACGCATGGCCGTTTACATCGATAATGAAGGTTGGCAAAACAAGCAGTTCCTTGGAAGAGGAGAGTTTGCGCTTACCTTCGGAGACTATGAGGTTAACCTGACCGTCCCTTCTGATTTTGTGGTTGGAGCCACCGGTTCGCTTCAGAACGCGAAAGAAGTGCTTACGAAAGCGCAAATGTCTCGATTTGAAAAGGCCAAGAAAAGCTACGATAAGCCTGTCATCATTATAACAGAGGAAGAAGCGAGAGCGAATGAGCAAAGCAAAGCTTCTGGAACAAAGACGTGGAAATACAAAGCAGAAAATGTTAGGGACTACGGGTTCTGTGCGTCAAGAAAGTTCATTTGGGATGCCATGGCGGTCAAGCTAAGTGAAGGAAATGAACCTCTAGCGATGTCTTACTACCCGAAAGAAGGAAATCCGTTGTGGGAAGATTTTTCCACGTACGCCGTAGCCCAAACACTTGAGACGTATTCGAAATTCACGACCGAATACCCGTATCCGGTCGCCATTTCTGTACATACCGCTTCCATTGGAATGGAGTATCCGATGATCTGTTTCAATTATGGTCGGCCGGACGCAGATGGCTCCTATAGTGATCGAAAAAAGCATGGAATGATCTCCGTGATTATTCACGAAGTGGGTCACAACTTTTTCCCAATGATCATTAACTCGGACGAACGTCAGTGGACATGGATGGACGAAGGGCTAAATACGTTTGTCCAATACCTCACCGAGCAAGATTTTGCTGAAAACTACCTGGATTACGATTACCCATCGAGACGTGGACCTGCTGCCAATATCGTACCTTACATGAGTGGAGAAAGAGGTCTGGTACGTCCCATCATGACAAACTCTGAGCAGATCAGGCAATTTGGAAACAATGCATATGCGAAACCCGCCACTGCGCTCAACCTTTTACGTACGACCGTAATGGGTCCTGAATTGTTTGACAAGGCTTTCAAAACCTATTCGGAGCGATGGGCTTTTAAGCACCCGACTCCGGCAGACTTGTTTAGAACCATGGAAGACGCTTCCGCGGTAGATTTGGATTGGTTTTGGAGAGGATGGTTCTACGGAACTGACTATGTAGATGTGGAACTGGCAGACGTAAAATGGTTTCAAATGCAGACGGAAGAAAACGGTCTGGAAACCAGAAACATTAAGGGGTCCGGTCAATCGATCGATGCTGGTGAAGATGGTAAAAAAGATTTTGGAACAGGCCCTAAGCCATTTGTTTTCAAGGACTTCCAAGGAAAATACGGTGAGTTCAACGAGTCATTTGATAATGAATCAGTCAAAAAAGCTGCCGAGGGGAAACACTTCTATGAGTTGACCTTGAAGAACCAAGGTGGACTTGTGACGCCGGTCATTATTGAATGGAGTTATGCGGACGGTAGTACTGAACTTCAGAAAATACCAGCGGAAATTTGGAAGATCAATGAGAAAGAGGTCACGAAAGTCTTCGTAAAGAACAAAGAAGTCATCAAAATAGTGATCGATCCAGACAAAATGACCGCCGACGCATACACTGAGAACAATGTGTTCCCCAGGGTAGAAGAGAAAGACCGATTTGAAAAATTCAAAGACGGCAAATAGATCGTCTTCTAAAATTTGACCATAAAAGGGAGGAAGACCTCCCTTTTTTTATTTGTATCTTTAAACGCCTAAAAAAAGTCACATGCACAAACTACCTACCTTCCTATTACTTGGTTCGCTCTTGTTCTCGTGCGCTACTTCTTCCACCTCAGATAACACCGATTCTTTTGGTGAGGAGATTGAAGACGATGGTGGAGAATTTATTGCGTACAACAATGATCCTGCAGAAGGTTTTAATCTCGAAGGATCTGATATGTTAGCGATGTTACTTGCAGACAAGTGCATGCTAGCCATGGGAGGGCGCGAAGCCTGGGACAACACCCGATTTATCTCCTGGAACTTTTTTGGCAGACGCAATCACTTATGGGATAAGGCAACGGGTGATGTTCGCATAGAAGATACCTCCAACGAGATCACCATCTTAATGAACATCCAATCCATGGAGGGCAGTGTATACCGAGGAGGGATGGAAATGACTGATTCGGTCGATCACTTCCTGAGGAAAGGATATGGCTGGTGGGTAAACGACTCGTATTGGTTGGTCATGCCATTCAAATTGAAAGATTCCGGCGTCACGCTCCGCTATCTTGGAGAAGGAGAGACAGAAAGCGGAAAACCTGCTGACGTTGTTCAACTGACTTTTGAGGATATTGGCTTAACTCCAGAGAATATTTATGAAGTCTGGATAGACACAGATTCTAAGTTGGTATCTCAGTGGGCGTACTACCCAGATTCCAGTGCTTCTGAGCCGCGCTTTGTCACGCCTTGGGACAATTACCAGGAATACGGGGAAATCTTGTTGTCTGGAAATCGAGGAGATTATTCCCTTGGCAATATAGCTGTCTTTACTGAAGTTCCTGGCGAGATCTTTAAAAATCACAATATGCTGATTGCGTCACTGAAGTGACACTTTAAGCCGAACTCTGGAGGTCCAAGAGCCGTTCTTGGTTTTAAAATAATTAGTATGAAAGCTATTTGGAACAATCAAATAATCGCGGAAAGTGAAGAAACCGTCGTTGTAGAAGGAAATCACTACTTTCCACCGAGTTCAATCAATAAGACCTATTTCAAGGAAACCGAAACCCATACCGTTTGTCCGTGGAAAGGTCAAGCAAGCTACTATTCCATCGAAGTGAACGGAGAGGTGAATGCTGATGCTGCCTGGTATTATCCTGAGACGAGCGAACTCGCTAAGAACATCAAAGGGTACGTTGCATTCTGGAAAGGTGTGAAGGTAGAATAAGAGAGGCGACTTCGAAAGCCGCCTCTTTCAGCAATAGCCTTAGCTACCACTTCCTTAGTTATTTTTCGAAACCTTGATGCGTCTTGCTTCGCCTTGTATTAGGACTTCCAGGAAGTAAACCCCTTGACTGGCCGAAGAAAAGTCGACGAGTATTTCTTCGTCACTTACTTTCCTTATGGTATGATCGACCTGCTTTCCTGCAAGGTCCAATATTCCTTGAAATTTGACCTTTGAACTATGTGCAATGGTGATCTTTCCTGTCGAGGGATTTGGGAAAGTAACCAGAGAATTTTCTCTCACCGAGAGTATTTTCTCGACAACAATCTGAAAGTCATCGGTAGCTAGGCCCCCTTTTCCATCGTCAGCAGTGACTGAGACTATCGAAGTTCCCAAGCCGATTTCTGTTATCGTTAGCACATCATTGAAAATCGACACATTTACCACTTCTTCTACTGACGAGACAGCCGTAAAAGTCAAGGCATCTGTGTCTGAATCTGCAAATACATCTTCGAGGTTGATCAATTCAGACTGAAAGCCTTCTGTAAAGGTTTGATCTGCAATCTGACCAATAATTTCTGGCAGATTGTTAATTGAGATGTCAAACTCGTCAGACACCGAAGCAACCCCATCTGAAGCCGTAACAACTACAGTGGTCTCAGCCAGGTTACTTAGGCTTAACGAAGTATTTGTGATCTCTACTGTGACATCAGCGTTGCTGCTTGTGGCCGTAAAGGAAAGTGGGTCACCATCTTGATCCGAAAACGCAGAGGATAGGTCAATGGTTAGATTGGTCGGTATTCCCGGGTTCTGAAACAGTACATCTTCAAATGGATTAACGACAATCGGATCGTTGTTTTCAACTACATCTTGCAAAAATATCGAGACTTCCCTGGCGATCGTCAGTTGCCCATCGGATACCGTGACTTCAAGGCTAAAGTTTGGAGTTACTTCAAAATCCAGTAAGGTACTATCCAAGACAGACAACTCACCAGCGTCCGTCACGTTAAACGTGCCACCAGAATTGCCAGAAATAATAGCGAATGAAAGTTCATCTCCGTCTGGGTCCCCAGCCAACAACGTCCCTACGACCGATCCATTTGCAGAATTTTCAGCAATGCTAAATACGGCATTATTCGCCTGAGGTGCTTGATTAACCGATTCATCCACGTCGGTTAGAAAAACCGAAATCGATTCATCGACGCTAAGCACTCCGTCCGAAACTCTGATGAGCAATGAAAACTGAGGATTGGTTTCGAAGTCAATTGCATCTTCATTGTTCACGATTAGATTTCCATCTTCATCTACCAAAAAAGCATTTCCCACGTTGCCACTAAGTATTGAAAATGTCAACTCATCACCGTCAGGATCTCCAGCATTTAGTCTGGCAATAAACAATCCGTTGATTCGATTCTCCTTGATTCCATAGGTATCGGCCAACAACTGTGGTGGCTGATTTACCGTCTCGTCTATGTCTGACACTGACACCGTTATTACGGCTTGAGTTGTGTTTTGACCATCAGACACAGATACCTCCAATGTAAACGATTGGTTCACTTCAAAATCCAACAACGTAGGATCATTGACTAGCAAAACTCCCGTAGAATCGACCAGCATAAACGTGTTACTCGGATCACCTGAAGTAATCACATAGGTAAGTGGATCATTGTTTGCATCCGAAGCTTCGATAGTCCCGACTGCGGTCCCCGCTATCCGATTTTCAGGAATGCTAAAGGACTGGTTTGCAATAACCGGAGCCTCCTGGGGTCGATCAGCCGATAGTGCTTGGATTTCTTCGATTGTAAGGGCTCGATTATAGATTCTAATTTCATCAAGAGTTCCTCTAAAAGGAGGGTTATTACTCACTCCGTCATCACCAATACCTAAAATATCTACTCCACCATAATTTATGGTCCTTGCTCCAACTTGTGATTCACCAGATAAGACACCATTCACATATATCCTGATAAAATCACCATCATATGTGGCAGTTACCAAAGTCCAATCCGATGGTGAAACGCTTACATTACTTCCTACACCTGTGTTAAGATTAGTAAATTCAACTGCATAAACAGGTACATAATTATTGCTAATATTGATATTTAGTCTATCGTCCACCCCATCACCGATAGTAAAAACTGTGTTATCAAATTGTCCTGAAGGTAAACTAGTGGGATTGATCCAAGCGGACAAGGTATTTAGAGAAGGTCTTAAAGGATTCGCCAATATGATATCATCCACTCCATCAAAACTATATGCACTGCTGACTTCACCAAATCGATCAATGGTCAGTGTGGCCCCATTAACTATGCCATCGTTTCCACTTCCACTTTCGTCGTTCGCATTTCCATTGAAGGGATAGTAAGCGACTAACCCTTC
>CAZQJU010000003.1:92097-96522 GCA_964593185.1 uncultured Roseivirgaceae bacterium | reverse complement strand
AAGTTCGTCATCATAACGCCGGGACGTTCGGGCTCCACCTTTCTTGCGCGTACACTCAACGAACATCCTGAAGTTTCATGCGAAGAAGAAATCTTCAATCGGTCAGTTCATGATCCGGGCAGTTTTAATGCCTTCCTCGCCGATAACCTATACTATCGGTTCCTGGGTTTTTGGTTCAATCGAGAAATGACCTCTACCTGGAAGGTCAACATTCCGTTGCAATGGTTGATCAAAAAGTTTCTGCAGACAAAGCCAGCCTCTCCAAAAGGGTTCAAAGTCTCGTTGGACCAACTCTTTGCTTACCCTCAACTTTTCAAAATATTGTCCTCTTATCGGGTAATCTACCTTACTCGAGAAGATAAAACACGCATGGTACTTTCGCTGCTTGCTGCACGCAGGACCGGAAATTATGATGCATTTGATGGGACGAAAGTGACGCTGGAACCTTCTCAGGTGAAAAGTCAGCTACATCAGCTGCTCGATTGGGAAAAAAAATGCTTGGAGCTCCTTAGACCTGGCTTGGTCTTGAAGACAAAGGAGTTGTTTGAAAACCAGGAATTAACATTTGAACGTATGCAGGACTATTTGCAACTTACTGCACCGCTAACCCCAATTGAATCCTCCAGAACACATCCTTCGACGATCACGGAATGGGTGGAAAATTATGAAGAGATAGTAGAATATCTGGACCAATAAAGTTGCCAAAGCGATCGGATTATGGACATTTATAAGCCAAGGGGGGGTGTCAACCTGAATTCAATTAGAGGTCTGAGTTGACGCTAGCAAAAACCATCTAGCATGGTATCTTTGCCGCTTCCTAAAACTAAACCGCTCAGATGTCTACCAAAAAAATCCAATCTGCCCTTGTTTCTGTCTTCCACAAGGAGGGCCTCGCCCCTATTATCAATCGACTTAATGAACTTGGAGTGACCCTCTATTCGACAGGAGGAACAGAGAAGTTTATTCAGGAGCAGGGCGTAGATGTAGTGCCCGTAGAGCGCCTAACGGACTACCCATCAATTTTTGGGGGCAGAGTGAAGACGCTTCACCCCAAGGTTTTTGGAGGAATTCTACATCGTCGAGATCATGAAGGCGATCAGGAGGAGGCAAAAAAATATGAGATTCCACCAATTGACTTGGTCATTGTGGACCTCTATCCTTTTGAAGAAACGGTGGCTTCCGGAGCATCCGATGAGGACATTATCGAGAAAATTGACATCGGTGGAATTGCTTTGATTCGAGGTGCTGCAAAGAACTTCAATGATGTAGTCATCGTAAGTTCACGTGAATACTATCAGGACCTGCAAAGGATCCTGGATGACCAAGATGGTGCAACATCATTAGCGGAACGCAAACTTTTTGCGACCAGAGCTTTTGCTACGTCCAGTCATTATGATTCAGCCATTTTCAACTGGATGAATGCGGATAAAGAAGTTCCGGCCTTTAAGGTTTCGTCGGCCCCTGGTAGAACGCTTCGCTATGGGGAGAATCCGCACCAAGAAGGCTATTTCTACGGAGATTTTGAAGCCTACTTTGACCAAATTCATGGCAAAGAGATTTCATATAACAATTTGGTCGACATTGAAGCGGCGGTGCAGCTGATTGCTGAATTCGATGCCGAGACCGCATTTGGTATTCTGAAGCACAACAATGCCTGCGGAATCGCTACTGGGAGTTCAGTGGCAGAGGCCTACAAACGGGCGTTTGCAGCTGACACCATTTCTGCCTTTGGCGGGATTTTGGTAACAAACGTGGAGGTTGACAAGGCGGCTGCAGCAGAAATGAACAGCCTGTTCTTTGAGATACTGATTGCTCCCTCATTTTCGCAAGAGGCCTTGGACGTGCTGAAAGTCAAGAAAAATCGGATTCTACTGATTCAGAAAAAACCGTGGCATCAAACTACGCAGTTCAAAAGTTTATTGAACGGCACCATCGTTCAGGATTACGATCTGAGTACGGAAGGGCCAGCTGAGCTGGAAACCAAAACAAAAAAGGCACCCACGGAGCAGGAGATTGTGGATTTGTTGTTTGCTGCAAAGGTTTGCAAGCAATCCAAGTCTAATACGATCGTGCTAGCCAAAGATGGTCAGCTTTTGGCCAGTGGGGTGGGACAGACTTCGCGTGTAGACGCACTCAACCAGGCGATCGAAAAGGCAGGCAAGTTTGGATTTGATTTGAAGGGAGCCGTCATGGCATCTGATGCCTTTTTTCCATTTCCGGACTGTGTGGAAATCGCGCACAAGGCGGGAATTACGGCAGTAATTCAGCCAGGAGGGTCAATCAAAGATCAGGATTCAATTGACTACTGTGATGCAAATGGACTGGCCATGGTGATGACTGGCATTCGGCACTTTAAGCATTAGGATTAGAATACTCTACAAGAAAGTCAGCAGTGCGACGACGAATGTTGAACATTGCATAAAAGACCTCCCATCTTTGGTGGTGACTTTTTGGCAAAGACAATGAATAGAATTCTTTTACTACTCCTGATATTTCCTTCTCTCACGTTTTCTCAGCGAAACTGGGATGCAGTAGAGGTGAAGGTTCACAACGTTTCTGAGAACATCGCCTACCTTGAGGGAAGCGGTGGCAATATTGGTGTCATCTACGGTGAGGAAGGCATAATGATGATTGACAACCAATTCGCTCCACTTACAAGCAAGATAAATACTGCAATTGCCACGCTTTCGCAAGAACAGCTCAGGTATGTGATAAATACGCACTATCATGGTGACCATACCGGAGGAAATGAAAACTTTGCGGAGGTGGGAGCGACCATTGTGTCACACGACAATGTAAGAACCCGTCTTGGAATCACCTTCCAAAACGAAGCACTTGGAAGAGAAATGGAGGCAAAGCCGGAGACCTTTTGGCCAGGAGTTACCTTTTCTAAGGACCTCACATTTCATTTCAACGAAGAGGAAATTCAAATCACACACTTTCCTAGAGCTCATACAGACGGAGACGCCATCGTTTTCTTTAAAACTAGTAACGTGATCCACGCGGGGGACTGTTTTGTGCGCTACGGGTATCCCTACATTGACATTTCGGCGGGAGGAACAATCGATGGAATCATTGCTGCACAGAGAAACTTGATTGACATGGCCAACGAGGAGACCAAGATCATCCCGGGGCACGGAGAGGTTTCATCTATCCGTGAAGTTCAGGAGCTCCTTCAGATGCTGATTGAGACCAGAGAAATTGTGGCACTAGCAAAAGATCAAGGGGAATCCTTGGCATCATTGCTGGATCGGGAACCGTTAGCAAACTATCATGAACGGTGGAGTGGGAGTTTTATCGATTCTGATTTGTTTGTGAAGCTGATTTACGAAAGCCTGTAATTTATTCAGTCTTAACTTTCTTCCTCAACCGATACATCAATCCCAGTTCTTCATTCTCTAGCCGAAGATCGTCCCAAACAAAGCGAACACTCCAGGTAATGGCCATGGTCTCAAAGGTAATTTTATGGTGCCGGGTATCTACTCGGATCGCACCCTCCTCTGTTTGTTCATCACCTTCCATTAGAATGTAACGATCATTTTGGATCATAAACCAGGTCTGCTTAACCCTGCGCTCTTCACCCTTTTCCACTATTTTGTATAGCTCCCATTTGCCGTTGAGTCGATCCATGAATTCCTCAAATGAGGGAAACTTATCGATTTTGTTGAAGCGCATCTGTGCGCCCCGGAAGCTATTTTTTACATCGTTGAAGACCAATTCATTTTCGGTGGCAATCACTTTCCACTTTCGATTGAACCACTTCTGATCGTTACTCGATAGTGAAAGCAAGGAATTTTCCAATTCATACAATCCAGCGATATCGCCATCTTCTTTTGAGACGGAGAAAGAGCCGTTTGATTCAAACTTAATGTAGGTAGGGTTGAACCTTTTCGGAATCATGTCCACATCCATTTTATGCAGTTCCCATAAACCGGTGAGTTCGGCCTGTGGCTCACACCCCAGCATCAAAAAACTCAAAAAAATGATGGGCCACTTTTTCATTTTGTAAGCTGCATAAGAAGCTCTACTAGTTTGTTCTTCTTCATGCCCTCAAAGTGTTTTTTTCGCTCAGCTTCGCTCATGCCTTCGAGATCTTTAGCAAACTCTTTACCAAGTAAATCCGTCGTAGAGCTATCAGGTGGTCCGAAAATTTCTATTTCTTCAATGGCGATTCTGATAATCTCACGCCCTTTTAGTTTGGCAGTTTCAATGGGTTTGTACGTCGAGTTGGAATCCCGCAACATCCAGCTGCTGTAGTCGATCTTTAGTTGATCGATCTGTTTAGCCCGGGAATCGGTTTCTCCAAAAATCCGATGCAGTACAGTAATGGCACTCGTTTTCCAGGCTTCCAGATCAAAATCGTCATATTCCAGTTTTTCGATCTGCTTTTTTAGTAGTTTGATGTATTGCGATTTCATATTAGTT
>CAZQJU010000003.1:24203-91997 GCA_964593185.1 uncultured Roseivirgaceae bacterium | reverse complement strand
TAGCGAATCATCTGCTCGCTGGATGTCAAGCGACCACCCCAAACCATGTCGTAGGGTATAAATTCCAACAAGATCAAACCGTGGAAAATGAGCACTAGGGTGATAATTCCAAGAACAACTTTGTAGGCTATAGCCAAGGGTATTTTTTTCATTGATTTCCTGTGTCTTGATGGTGTAGTAAATGTTTTAAAATAGCCTCTCTCACCTCCTGGTAATTGGACTGAATGAGCCAGTGTCCTCCGTCCACTTCTAAGAACGTATACTCCCCTATCATATAGGGTGCGTTTTCTACTGCGGCCGCTCGACTGATTGCCAGGTCACGGTTACCCCAAATAAAAAGCGTAGGCGTTTTGATTTTTCCGATGCGCTCTCCCTTTCCTTTTCCAATGTTAGCGCGATAATAGTTGAGAGCTCCACGTATGGTGCCTTTCCTTCTAAATACGGTAAGATACTCCTCCAATTCCTCTGGGGAGGATCGTTTCCAGAGCTTCCGGAATTTTGAAAAATCACCTGAACGCAGGACCCATTCGGGAATAAATGGTAGTAAAAAAAAGCCGATGTACCTACTCTTCTTTTTTTGCTCCTTGTCTATTCTGTAGGCTTTGCCAAAGGCACTGTTGTGGGGTACTGAAAGTGCGGAATAGCTGATGATTCGTTTGGGATTGTTGTTGACCACACTCCACCCTATGGCAGCACCCCAATCATGAGCAACCAAATGGAATTTTTCTCTTTTTACCGCGCTGGCGATATCAATCACATCTTGCTGTAGCTTGTCAATGGTGTAACTTTTAACGCTTCCTGGACATGCTCCCGCAGTATAACCACGCATATCCGGAGCCAGGCAATAGAAACCCTTCGCAGCAGCCTCCTCCATCAGGTTGCTCCACATGATCGACGTTTCCGGAAACCCATGAAGAAACATGACGAGAGGATCATCGGGATTTCCTGCAGATCTAACCAAAAAAGTGAGATCGTTAATCTGTATGAAGCGTGGCTTGGGCATAGGTTTCAGTTGATGAAGATACAACATCCACAAACCAAAACCGCTAGGAAATCCGCCCCCAGTTTACGGCGTTTTTGCTGAAAGAGGCAATATGCCTTTTGATTACAGCATTTTCCGTTTTTTCCAAGTTTGGGTCGCCTTTCAACACCTCTTGGGCCGCGATACGCGCAGTTTTAAGAATCTCTCCGTCTCGTACCAGATCGGAAACTAAAAGATCCAACGCACCACTTTGTCGGGTACCCATCAGATCTCCGGGTCCTCTAAGCTCGAGGTCCACTTCTGCGATTTTAAATCCATCTGTTGTATCTACCATGGTCTTTAGACGGGTTCTTCCCTCTGTACTTAGCTTATGTCCCGTCATCAGCACACAAAAGCTCTGGTCTGCTCCTCTGCCTACCCGTCCTCTCAATTGATGTAGTTGTGAAAGGCCAAATCGTTCTGCGTTTTCAATGACCATGATGGTGGCATTCGGAACATTTACGCCCACTTCAATAACGGTAGTCGCCACCATAATTTTCGTTTCTCCCCTAACAAAACGTTGCATCTCCCATTCTTTGTCTTCTGCTTTCATTCTCCCGTGAACGATGGAAATCTGATAGTTGGGAAAGTGCCTTGAAATACCCTCGTATCCATCCATGAGGTCTTTGTAGTCCAAAGTGGCTGATTCTTCAATCAGTGGATATACAATGTAAGCCTGTCTTCCTTTCTCAATTTCTTTTTGCACCAGCCCAAACATTTCGAGTCGTTTGGTGTCACGGTAGTGAATGGTTTTGATTGGCTTTCTTCCGGCTGGCAACTCATCGATTAGCGAAATGTCAA
This sequence comes from uncultured Roseivirgaceae bacterium, assembly GCA_964593185.1. Taxonomy (GTDB): domain Bacteria; phylum Bacteroidota; class Bacteroidia; order Cytophagales; family Cyclobacteriaceae; genus Ekhidna. The sequence continues at coordinate 90,175 of CAZQJU010000003.1, read as the reverse complement.
GGTCTCCGTACAGCGTCATTGCCAGGGTCCGTGGGATTGGGGTGGCGGTCATCACCAGCACATGAGGGTAGATGTCTATGGTTTTGGTCCAAAGCTTTGCTCGCTGCGCTACGCCAAATCGATGTTGTTCATCGATCACCGCAAGTCCAAGGTTTTTGAATTTCACTTTATCTTCCAGCAACGCATGCGTCCCCACCAGTACGGTAATGACACCGGACATTAAGCCTTCATGTATCAACTTGCGTTCTGATTTAGGTGTTGAGCCGGTTAGCCGGGCGATATGGATGCCCATTGGTTTAGCCTGTTCCTGGAGTCCCTTAAAGTGCTGCTCGGCTAGAATCTCGGTCGGAGCCATAAAAGCACATTGGTATCCGGACCCAATGGCAATCAAGATGGAAAGGAATGCTACCATGGTTTTACCACTTCCCACATCACCCTGTATAAGTCGGTTCATTTGCTGACCAGAACGGAAGTCCGCATACACTTCCTTGACGACGCGCTTCTGCGCATCGGTTAGTGAAAAAGGAAGATGATTTTCATAGTACGTGTTGAGAAGACTGCTTTGGTCAATGACAGCGCCACGGAATTTTTCAGTCCGGGCAATCTTCAGTTTGATCAAGCGAAGCTGCACGAAAAACAGCTCTTCAAATTTCATTCTACTTTGTGCCGTATGTAATTGACCAGCGGTTCTGGGAAAATGCATGGCCACCACTGCGGTCTTTTTATCCAAAAGCTTGAACTGCTGAAGGAGCGATTCTGGTAATGTTTCAGGAATCTGATGCACCGCCTCAACAAGCAGGACCTTCATCACTTTTGAAAAAAACTTACTGTCCATCCCCTTCTTTTTCATCTTCTCTGTAGAATGGTAGATCGGTTGAAGAAAACCGCCTTTCGTGTTCTTTTCCGTTTGAATTTCAATTTCAGGATGGGCGATATTTAATTTACCTCCATAGAGGGTTGCCTTCCCAAAAGCTACGTATTTGACTCCGACAGTTAAACTCTTTTGAATCCACTGTACGCCCTTAAACCAAACCATTTCTACGGTTCCGGTTTCATCCGCGAACCGTCCGATGAGTCGGGTTTTATGACCAACACCTACCTTTTGGAACGATTTAAACTCACCAATGACCTGAATGTAGGGTAGATCTGGCTGTAGTTGATTGATTTTGTAGAAGGTCGATCGGTCTTCGTGTCGAAACGGATAGTGCTGTAGCAAGTCTCCAAAAGAATGGATCTGCAATTCTTTATTCAGTGTCTCAGCACGTTGCGGACCTACCCCCTTTAGAAATTCAATTGACCGATCGAAGAATGGGTGCATGGACTAAAATTAGTCCCTCCATTCCAAACTCGTGAGCAGATGTATTACATCCTTTTTGAGGTAATTGATCACAGGAGCTAGAGAATCGTTTTTGGTAGCCGTTCTGAAGTACAGCGCTCCACGCATAAAGTGATTGGTGCTGTCCTTATCAGTCACATGGAATTGTACCTGCGTGGGCACCTGACCTTCAAGCTCTGTATAGGAGGCGTATAGTCCGCTTGGAAGCTCCAGTATACTTTCTTCTATCGCATAGGCTTTCACGTTGTGCTGAGACGTGAGCTTATACGAATCCCCCAAGTACTCTCGAATAATTGAATCTGTCACCGGTTTATAGGTGATTTGAAGCGAGGCACCCATTTCGGGATAAAAAAGTGTGATCCAGTATTTTTCCGCGATCCAGCTCGAGTCTCTCAGAATTCTGGCATGTTTTGAATACTCAAAGGAATAAGGAAAGGTATCTGGCAGGGCTAGATAGGCCGCTGAAGGAAGGTCAATGCGGTTAAACCCCTTGGGCTTGGGTAGAAAATCTGACGTACATGATAGCAGGAGTAAACCTGCGAAGAGGATTATTAACTTATTCATTAGTACAATCAGCAACGTATTCTTCACTTATTTAATATGTACCCTGACACGTTTTATCCTACGTAGATCAACGGCCACCGCGGTAAACACAAACTGTTTGAAATAGATTTTTTCTCCAGCGCTTGGCAGTTTAGAGCTGATCTCCAAGAGCAACCCACCCAGAGATTCAGACTCCCCCTTGACTTCTTCGAAGATTGTGCCGTCCGTAGAAGTGATCTTACAAAAATCGTTCAAGGAGGTCTTGCCTTCAAAGATGAAAGTGTTGTTGTCTAGTTTGTTGTAAGCGATCTCGCTTTCATCGTCAAATTCATCGTTGATTTCGCCCACAATCTCCTCAATCACGTCCTCCATGGTAATCAGTCCCTCGGTGCCTCCGTATTCATCTATTACCACCGCAATGTGGACCTGCTTTTCCTGAAAATCTTTAAAGAGGTCATCGATCTTCTTGCTTTCAGGAACAAAAAAAGGAGGTCTTAAAAGCGTTTGCCATTCGAAGTCTTCGTCCTTATCGAGGTGTGGAAGTAAATCTTTGATGTATAGAATTCCCTCAATTTTATCGATAGTCTCCGAATAAATCGGGATTCGGGAGTAGCCATTCTTGTTGATTTGATTCATCAACTCATGAAAATCGGTCTCCTTTTCAAAAGCGGTGATATCCATCCGGGATTTCATGACCTGCTTGACGGAAAACGTCCCGAAATTTACGATCCCTTTAAGGATTCCTTTTTCTTCTTCAGTGACTTCTTCTTTCTCCACAGAGATTTCCAGTGCTTGGTGAATCTCCTCTACGGAGAGGTTGTATCCTTTCTTCTCCACCCGTTTTTCAATCAAGTTCGTCAGGCTCATGAGAAACCAAGAGATCGGTTTAAAGAACCGATAGGAAAACATGAGTAACCCTGAGGTCATTTTAGCAAATGAAGCACCATTGTGATTTGCATAGACTTTGGGTATGATCTCACCAAAAAAGATGATCAAAACCGTAATGACAGTAGTCAGCGTAGCGATCACGACACCTTCACTACCGGCAGAACCGACCACTTGCCACGTCACGTAGGTAGAAATCGTGACAATGAAAATATTGACAAGATTATTCAGGATAAGTATGGTAGCTAAGAGTCTTTTTGGATTGTGCAATAGTCGTCCTATTTTTCGCTCACGCGCATCATCGGATAAGGTGAAATCACGAATCTGTCCGTGGTTGAATGAAAAGAAGGCAACCTCAGAGCCAGAAATAAGACCAGATACCAGTAAAAGTAGTAGTACGATTACACCATTCAACACGAAAAGCGAGGGTTGATCCGTAATCGCACCAATAATAAAAGCGGGAAAGGGATCTTCTAAGGAATTATCCAAGGACTAATGGTTTCGTTCTAAAATGGCAGGTCATCTGTTGCGCTGTCAACAGGTGCATCCTGTGCTGCGGGAGGTTGATAGTCGGAACCTCCAGCGGAGGAATCACCTCTCCCGCCCAACATGGTCATATTGTCTCCAACAACCTCTGTGGTATAGCGTGTTACACCATCTTTCTCCCAGGAACGTGTCCTGAGTTTTCCTTCAACATAGATCATGTCTCCTTTCTTAACATATTTCTCTGCAACGTCTGCGAGACCTCTCCAAAGTACTACGTTATGCCATTCTGTTTGTTCACGTCGTTCCCCTGTTTGACGGTCTTTGTAGGTTTCTGATGTGGCCATTGAAAAATTTGCTACAGTAGCTCCATTTTCTAGATGTCTCACTTCAGGATCTTTACCAAGGCGACCAACTAGGATGACTTTATTTACTCCGGACATACGTTTTAAATTATTCCTCTTTCCTCGAGGTGGTTTACAATTAATTTAGGTTTGGGCAAATTTAGTATTTCCTCTATTGAAAAGGGATGAATTTTTGTATTTTTTACAACGGTTTTAGAAAGAGGTTGTGCCACATTAACATGGTAGAACCTGGCCAATAACCTTTGATGGCTCAGCAAATGTGTTTTTGTTTCAGAAACATCTTCAAGTGTGAAAGGGAGGTTTTCCAAAATGGATTGAATCGCGACAAGCACAGCTTCTTCGTCAAGCTGTCCTTCCACCAATGCAAAATCATACAGGCCATGCCAGATATCTTTCTCTATTCTTTGCTTGAAGTATAGCTGATCTTTGTAGCGAATAACCAGATAGTTCAAAAACCGCTTTTTCACCTTTACCTTTTTACTTTTCACAGGAAGCGCTTTCTGTTTATTCTGTTGAAATGCAAAGCAGTCAAGGCGAAACACACAGTCTTCACAATGAGGTGAGGGACTGCATACCCGGGCACCGAATTCCATCAAGGCTTGGTTGAAATTCCCGGGGTCCGTTTTGGGAATATGTGCTGACAATACCTCTTCAAACTTCACTCTGGCACCGGAGGAGGCAATGTCCGTAGCGATGCCAAAATATCTTGATGCAAAGCGAAATACATTCCCGTCTACTACTGGCTTTGGTTCGTCAAAGCAGATGGAGGAAATAGCGGCTGCGGTGTACGGTCCTATCCCTTTTAGCTTGATTATTTCTGCGTACGTCGTGGGGAAGGAGCCTTCAAGCTGGTGATGGATGTACTTAGCTGTAGCGTGGAGGTTCCGAGCCCTAGAATAATAGCCCAGGCCTTGCCAAAGTCTTAAGACCGTTTCTTCTGAAGCCATGGCTAAATCCGCGATCTTTGGGAATGCTTCCATGAAGCGTTCCCAATAAGGGAGCCCTTGTTCTACACGCGTTTGCTGTAAGATGATCTCTGATAGCCAGACAGGATACGGGTCAGAGGTACCTCTCCAAGGGAGGTCACGCTTATGTCCTCTATACCAATCAGTTAACGTGATGCTAAATGAACTCAACTTATGATTGAATAATTTGAATTTCTTTTTTTTATGTGAAGGTCCAAACCTATTTTTGGCGACCCAATTTAAATACACCTACCTAAATATCAGTGAGTTGTGACAAAAGCCGATGTAATTAACGAAATATCCGACAAGACAGGAATTGACAAGGCAGACGTTCAAGCGTCAGTGGAGGCATTCTTCTCCGTAGTAAAAAACAATATGGCCAAGGGAGAAAATGTGTATGTGAGAGGTTTTGGAAGTTTTGTAAACAAGAAGAGAGCAAAAAAGATTGCAAGAAATATTTCTAAGAATACCGCCATTGTTATTGATGAGCACTATGTCCCTTCTTTCAAGCCTTCCAAGATTTTCGTTGAGAAAATTAAGAAGAGCTCAAAAATAAAAGGTTGAAAAAACAGCAACTTCTTTTATCTGTTGGGGCGTTGGTTTTGGTTGCGATCTTGTACCAACTCCCGCGAAGCGTAGTTGAAAACGACCAGCTTCAAGGAGTCACCTCCACCATGGAACATTCATTTGAGATTCCAGAAGAAATACAGCAACAGATAGCCGCCCTCAGATCTTCGCTGAAAAGCGAAGAAAAATTTGACAAAAAAGCTACCTTTGCGCACGCTTTGGCGGATCTGTACCTAGATTTTGGCTTATTGGATAGTGCAGTCAGCTATGCAAAAGACATAGAATCTTGGGAAGAGGGGATCTCCAGGAAAGCCGCTGACATCTATTTTGTGGCATTTGAACGAGCTCCCTCGGCCGACCAAGGGACTGAATACGCGGCACAAGCTCGGACAATGCTTACCGCTCTTCTGGAAAAAGATCCAGAAGATTTATTCTTGAAGAACAGACTTGCAATGACCTTTGTCGCATCAGAAAATCCAATGTCTGGGATACAGATGCTTCGAGAGATCGTTGCTGAGGATGAAAATAATCGACAAGCAATTTTAAACCTGGGCTTGCTTTCTGTGCAAAGCGGCCAATATAAAAGAGCTCAAGAACGATTTAAAAAGTTAGTATCAATGGATACTGCAGATCACGAAGCAAAGTTGTATCTGTCAGTTTCCATGATGGAACTAGATCAGCCAGCGCAGGCTCGCCTGCTTTTGGAAGAAATTTTAGCTTCTAAAGATTCCATTCCTGCCATCAAGGTGATGGCAATGGACTATTTAGAAGCCCTTTAAAAAATTGAAGAACATTAAAAAATTAGAAAACTATGCCTTGCGGTAAAAAACGAAAAAGACATAAAATTTCTACGCACAAGCGTAAGAAGAGATTGAGAAAGAATCGACACAAGAAGAAGTAATTAGACATTAATATCAATTCGCAATGAGCAATGAATTAATCATTAACTCAACTCGCGAAGGATGTCGAATTGCTTTACTTAAGGATAGGAGACTTGTAGAATTCCATCAAGACGGAGGAGGCCACTCCTTCAACGTTGGAGACATTTATTTAGGATCGGTAAAAAAAGTTGTTCAAGGTCTGAACGCTGCATTCATCGATCTTGGGTATGAAAAAGACGCCTTCCTTCATTACCTTGACTTAGGCCCTCAGGTCCAGTCATTAAATAAGTTTACCAAGCTTACTCTCGGTAAGAGATTGAATGGTACTCGGCTAGCAGGTTTTAAGACCGAGCCAGATATCAATAAGCTAGGTAAGATGAGCCAAGTCCTTACGAAAGGACAAAAGATCTTGGTTCAGGTAGTGAAAGAACCTATCTCAACAAAAGGCCCTCGACTTTCATGCGAGTTGTCCATAGCCGGAAGATACCTGGTGATGGTACCGTTTTCAAACACGGTGAATGTATCAAAAAAGATCACAGATTCGAATGAGCGAAAGCGCCTTCAACGCCTTATTAGCTCCATCAAGCCCGAGGGCTTTGGTGTGATTATCCGAACGGTCGCTCAAGGCAAAGACGTAAAAGAGCTGGATTCCGACCTACGAGGTTTAGTTGAAAAGTGGGACAATGGAATGAAGGCCCTCCTCAAGGCCAAGCCCAGAGACAAAATAATCGGGGAGATGACCCGAGCCAACTCCATACTCAGAGACGTATTAAACGAGAGCTTTGACAACATACTCGTAGATGAAAAAGAGCTCACTCAGGAGATTAAGTCCTTTGTCAAAGGCATTGCCCCGGACAAAGAGAAGATCATAAAACACTACACCGGGAAGGCAAAGATTTTCGAAGCAACAGGCGTTGAGAAGCAGCTAAAGACCTCATTTGGTCAGTCAGTCAGCATGCTCAATGGTGGATATTTGATCATCGAACATACTGAGGCTTTGCATGTCATTGATGTGAATAGCGGTAACAAATCCAATAAGGAGGACAATCAGGAAGACACAGCACTTAAGGTCAATCTGGATGCCGCAGAGGAAATAGCCAGACAGCTTCGGCTGAGAGACATGGGAGGGATCATTGTGATCGATTTTATCGATATGCGCAGAGTGGAAAATAAGAAGAAGCTCTATGCAAAGATGAAGGAGGTCATGAAGACCGATAGATCCAAGCATACCATTCTACAGCTGTCCAAATTTGGTCTTATGGAGATCACCAGGCAGCGAGTACGACCTGAACTTTCCATTACTACCAAAGAGGTTTGTCCCACTTGCGGTGGCACAGGAAAAATCTCTGCATCGATACAAGTGGCGGATCAGATTGAGAATACCGTGAAATACATTTTCGAATCTCAGAATGAGAAAAAAATTACGTTAGCAGTACACCCATACCTGTATTCGTACTTTACGGCCGGGATATTTTCAAGGAGATTCAAATGGTTTACTACCTATTTTCGGTGGGTTACACTGGTAGAAGACAGTTCAAAAGCGCTAACGGAGTTTGAGCTTTTGAATGCACAGGGCGAGGCAATTAAGGTTTGACATACTGAGATTTCGACGGAAACGTTGAAGTTATCACCTAAAATGCAAATCTTTGGGTGACAAGCAGGGATGAAAAGACTAATTGCTATAGCGTTTTTTTTCAGTTTCGTGGCAGCATCTACGGATGCGCAGCTACTAGAGGATACGGATAGCAAGCTCAAAAATGCCAAAATTGAGCGAAGAGGGTTTCTGTTTTTTCGCAATAAAAGTAAGCCTGGCAAGAGCTCTGGAATTCCTGCAAGCAATCGGTCACAAAGTGCTGTCCGGTATTCCTCTGCCGGATCTCCTTTTAAAGCCAGAAGAGGATCCTCTCCTCGTTATTCAGCGCCGCAAACAAGAGCAAGCCGATATGCGATCAGTGTTCGGAGCAGCCCAGGGAGCCCTTTTAAAGGCAGTCAGTATCGCATTGCACCGAGGTATTCGCTTTCGAATCCATTTCGAGGCAGTTCATATCGCACTGCGCCTCGCTACTCACAATCAAATCCATTTCGTGGCAAGGACTACCGCAGATCCGTCAGGTATTCAGAAGGAAACCCGTTTAGAGGAAGCGACTACAAAAGGGTAGTCAGGACCTCACCTGCAAATCCTTTTCGAGGGATTGATTATAGGGTTTCACCTCGGTACTCGCGGTCGAATCCTTTTAGCGGAAGAGACTACAAGGTAGCTCCGCGCTACTCTCGAAGCAATCCTTTTAGCGGACAAGACTATAAAGTGTCAATCCGATACTCACCTCCAAACCCCTTCCGGGGCCAGAACTTTCGCGTACGGCCTAGGTATTCAGGTGGAAGTCCTTTTAGCGGCAAAGATTACAAAGTGTCACCGCGGTATTCTAATACTTCAAGAAGTTTCAATAACTCACGCTTTGCTTACCCATCGACAGATGTGAGATACTCAAAGGGGATGCCTTTTAGAGGGAAGGATTACCGCATCAAACCACGCTACTCAGAAGGGATGCCCTTTAGAGGAAGGGATTACAACATTCGACCTAGGTATTCAGGAACAAAGGTTGGATTTTTTCAAATTTTGAGAGATCGAGATCTTGGAATCATCAGCTATTACCACGAGACCTCCATGTGGCAAGGTGATTGGAAAGTCAATAGGAAACGTCAGGGGGAACAGCACCCAAGTAGCAATTATCATTTTGCAATGAAATTCAGTGACCCCACGGTGAGAGAGTTGCTAAGGAAATGGAACATTTATTGGACCCGAATAAATGGAACCAAACAAAACTCAAAAGGTGTTAACAAGCCAGCAGAGAAACCGAAATTCGACAAGAAGGAACGGGTAATCTGGAATAATTAATAAGACAATAAGTGAAATGCTAACAAACTTATTTTCCAAGAAAGAGCGAAAAACGGTAGACTGGAAGTCGCTGGAAGATGTTGCCACCCTGGATGAAATTGACCAAAAGTCAAAGACACAACCGATACTGATCTTCAAGCACAGCACGCGCTGCTCGATCAGCAGTATGACGCTAAATCGCTTTGAAAATGCATGCGAAGACAGTCCAAGCTTTGACTTGTACTTTTTGGACCTCATCGCTAATCGTGCAGTTTCCAATGAAGTTGCCATACATTACGGTGTTGAGCACCAGTCTCCTCAAGCTATTTTGGTGGTCGACGGAAAAGCAGTGTATGATGCATCTCATACTGCGATTGACTATCACGAATTGACGAAAAGAACAAAAACTCATCAGTAGGGTTTTCAACATTACTTTTGTTACATAAATGCAATGAAAAAAATACTCCTCCTCTTAATTCTCCTTCTTCCAGAGGCCATTCAGGCTCAGCTGTTTGATGGGCAAGAGTATGAGTATACCTCCGAGTGGATTTGGGGAATCAACAAGAATACCAATGGCGGGCTCATTGGAGGATTCATGCTTCGCTACAGCCGCTCTCGCGGAAATGATTGGTATGAAACCTATGGAATTGAGCTATCCAATGTGAAACATCCAAGTGAGGTACGTTTCATAGGACAGACAGGAGCTGGATTTACGTTCGGAAAGTCGCATCATCTATATGCCATACGTCTTCAGTATGGACGTGAGCGGTTATTGTTTAGAAAAGCAAACCAGCAAGGAGTGCAGATAAGTGCTATGGCTGCTGCAGGTCCTACCATTGGGTTGGAGGCACCCTACTACTTATCCATTGGAGATGGAAGGTACACACAGTATCAAGTGGATACGTCTACCAACCCACCAACACCTCCGAATCCGCAGCAATTTCTTGGCCCCGGCCGATTGTTTCAAGGGCTTGGGGAGTCAAGCGTTGTTCCGGGTCTAAATACCAAAGCATCACTTTTGTTCGAGTTTGGAACCTATCGAAGTAATGTAGCGGGCGTCGAGGTAGGAGCAATGGTTGAAGCCTTTACGCGAGAGATTATTATCGTACCTACACAACCGAACAAATCCGTCTATTCTTCTGTTTTCTTTACGTTGTTCTGGGGCTCCAGAAAGTGATCAGAATACGTTGACAGTACACGACTCGAAGCAGAAGCAAACTGGGTCGAAATGCTCCGGCAGCCGCTAGGGAAGAAAGAAATTCAAATTAGATTTGTTCACTGGTAATAAAAGACCAATTAAGATATTAGTATGATTGATTTACCTGTTATTGAAAAACCAGAGCGAAAGAAGAAACCCAATTGGCTTAGGGTGAAACTTCCGGTAGGAGAAAACTATGCCAAGGTTCGTAAGCTGGTGGATCAACATAAACTGCATACCATCTGTGAAAGCGGTAATTGTCCGAACATGGGAGAATGCTGGGGCGAAGGAACCGCGACGTTCATGATTTTGGGCAATGTCTGTACACGAAGCTGTACATTCTGCGCTGTTGCGACGGGTCGGCCACCTGAATATGATGCTGGTGAACCGAAGAGAGTAGCCGAAGCGATCAAATTGATGGGCGTGAAGCATGCAGTTATAACCTCTGTAAATCGTGACGAACTAAAAGACCGAGGTGCAGAGATTTGGTATCAGACGGTTGTTGAAACCAAAAAGGAATCACCTGAAACCACGATTGAAACATTGATTCCTGATGTAAAAGCCAATTGGGATGCGCTTTATCGGATGATCGATGGAGGACAAGAGGTGGTTTCCCACAACATGGAAACCGTAGAAAGTCTCTACAGAAGAGTTCGACCTCAAGCAAAGTATCAGCGAAGTCTGGAGCAGATTAAGCTTACCTATGAAGCAGGGAAGAGAACAAAATCGGGGATAATGCTGGGCCTAGGAGAAACGGACGAGGAAGTGTACAAGGCAATGGATGACCTGGTGGCACACGGGCTACATATCTTAACGCTGGGCCAGTACCTCCAACCAACAAAGAGGCATATCGAAGTGGCAGAGTTTGTGCATCCGGATAAGTTTGATCATTTTCGAGAGGAAGGTCTGAAGAGAGGGCTTAAGTACGTCGAATCGGGACCTTTGGTACGCTCATCATATCACGCGGAGCGGCATGTAAACGTGCCTATCTAAAATCCCTTCCTCCTACAAGTTTCCTCAGCCAATCAAAATAAACTGCGATAAAGAGGAACAATGTCATGGACCAAATCACCAAGACATTAAAAAGCTTGGTATCGATGTAAATCCCTGCAAAATACTTTTCGGGGTAGTAAAAGATGGTCCTAAAATCAAGAGGATGTTGCGGTTTTTCATTCTTGGAGTAGATCGGATAAATTTTTTGTATCAGCTCACCATTGTTTTCAATTAATCGACTCGCGTTGATTCCTTTTACCATATAACCTATTCGCTCGTTGGTAAACATCTTTTCCTGTCGTTTGAATTCATCCATTTTCTCGTCTGAGTCCGTTCGCTCCTCCAAAAGTCGATCTAGTTTTTCTTTGGCTTTCTTTCTCCTAGCATTGAACACTGTCTTGGCCGTTGCTAGAAATTGTGAAGTCTCATCGTACGTCTCTTGGTCGAGATTGCCATCGATTTTTTCGGGATTCGTGAGTTTATCTTCTCCAAAAACCTTGAGTAACTTCTGGATTTCATTCCGTAGGAGTTCTGCGTCACTGGTAGCGATATCCGAGTCGGGGTTACGTTTGATTCGTTCGAGTCGGTCCTGAAGTTCCTTGATTAGGTTGGCAGACTTGTATGTATTGATGGCTACTTCGCGCTCCAGCGGATAAAATGTTGATTGGAAGGGGTTGTCTCGAAATTGCGTGACTGCGAGCGCTTCAAAACCCCACCTTGATGCCATTAGTTCACCAATGATCGGCACTTTTTCGTAGTTGGAAAACGAGCGGTTCAACTTGTCAAAGTTGACAACTACCCCACTTAAAAGTATCTGGGGGATGATCAAGAGTGGAATCAAAATGTAAACGGTGATGACGGAGTTGAATCCTGCTGAGATGTTTAAGCCCAGGATGTTGGCGAAACAGGAAGTAGAAAACAAAATAAGCCAAAACCACAACATAATTCCCTGAATATCCAGAATCCAACACCCAATCAATACGAAGAGCAAGGTCTGTAAAGCTGAAAGCGTGAAGAGTAGTAAAGTCTTGGAGGAAAGATAGCTTAGCTTACTCAGGTGAAGAAATGCTTCGCGTTTCAGAATTTTTCGATCCTTAATGATCTCTTCCGCACTTACTGTCAAACCCATGAAGAGCGAAACGATGATACTCATAAAGAAGAAAACCGGAATATTCTCATTCGCATGGAACGAATATGCTTCTCCAAGCGGCGCATATTTGGTTATCAAAGCCAACAGGATAGCTAAGACCGGAGCTTCCAGAATGTTTATCAGGACGTACTGTCTATTACTGATTTTTGAGCGTAGATCTCTCGTCAAGAAAATTCCCGCCTGTTTTAGCTTGTTGGGAATGCTAAGGGTCTTGTCGGGTTCTCGGGTTTCTTCCTTCGCATTTGGAATGCGAATTTTTTTCTGGAAATGCTCATTCCATTGCGTAGGCGTATACTTTCGTTTATTGGTGAAGCGACCGTATTCGTCTACGACTTTGGTTTCGATAATGTTAAAAATCTGCTCTGGATTCACATTGCCACACTCGATGCACGCACTTTGGTCCCGATCGATCATTTCAACAATGGTCTTGAAATAGGTGACGGCTTTGACGGGGTTGCCATAGTAGATTTGACGACCACCAGTATCTAAAATAAGTAGCTGATCAAACATCTTGAAGATGTCTGAGGAAGGTTGGTGAATAACCACGAAAATCATTTTACCTCTTAGCGATAGTTCCTTTAGGAGGTCCATGATGTTTTCTGAATCTCTGGAACTGAGGCCACTGGTGGGCTCATCCACAAAAAGCACAGAGGGTTCTCTAAGCAGTTCCAGGCCAATATTCAACCGCTTTCTTTGACCTCCACTAATGGTCTTTTCTAGCGGGTTTCCTACTTTTAGGTCCTTTGCTTCGGTAAGGCCCAGCGAATCTAAGGTTTGGAATACCAGGGCCTGTAACTCATCTTTCGTGGCGTCGTCAAAGCAGAGCTTGGCAGCGTACAGTAGGTTTTGAAAAACAGTGAGGTCTTCAATCAACAAGTCGTCTTGAGGAACAAACCCTATGATGCCTTCTACACGCTTCGGTTCCTTGTAAATATCAATCCCGTTTATTCTGACCGATCCTTTGTACGGTTTTGACGTGCCATTTAGCACGTTAAACAACGTAGACTTCCCGGCACCACTCCCGCCCATGATGGCAAAAAGCTGACCTACGGGTTCCGATATATTGATATCGGAAAGCCCAATATCTCCATTCCTAAATCGGTAGGTTATGTCCTTTGCTACGAATGAGACATGGGTCTCCGTGATATCATCTCTAAAGATGTTCAGAACATCGCTATAATAAAGTCGGTCGGTTTTGCGTCCTTTTATGGAACTCCCATTGGAAAAAATCTTGATTTGATTGGGAGAGATCATTAATCCGTTTAAGGTCCAGATATCTGCTCCATAAGATTTTAGAAAGCAAATGTCGATTTTGGGAAGCTTGAAGAAGGCAATATGTCCCTTTAGTCCTTCGAGATGAATGAATCGTGGACGGTCAGGTTCTTCGATTCCTGTGGCAACCACCGAGTACTTAGCAGAGTAATTGTGAGGGTTTCTATTGATAACGAATTGCTTTATCGCATCCACAACCTCTTTGTCAAAACGCAGGTTGCTTCCAATGAGGTAGAGCAATTCCGACTCTCGAATGGTGATCTTTTCATCCGCAATGATGAGCTCCATCAACCGTACCATCACCACCAGCTTCTGCGGCTGTGTAAGTTCATTGTTGATGTTGTTTGTGATTTCTTTGATTTTCTCTTGATCCTTGGACTCACTCCCTGTGGAGATTTCATTGATGTACCGATCAAGAATTTGTAAGTAGTGCTTGGTGTCTTCCCTACTTACATTCTCATAAAGAAATTGTCTAACACTGTTTTTTTCGCTCTCATCCACTTCATCTCCTTCTTTTGCGACAATTACGAGAAGTCGGATAATAGCTTTTAATAGTTCTTCGCTCATTTAACCTCTAAGGCAGGAATTTTGGTGACCGTTAAAGATAGACGATTAATTGCGCTTTAGGCAAAATAAAAAAGCCGGCTAACGATCAGGTAGCCGGCTTCAGTTCGAAAAAGTTTGTTTACTCAATAATCGAGCTTCGGATCCGACTAACTTCAGCAGCAAGATTATCCAACGTGCTTGGCACCAAAACGAAGTCTCCTGTATTCTCAGCAATTTGTGTTTCAATAGCAGCTAGCTCACCATCGTAAATGGATTTAACTTTGCTTAGTTCGGTGATCATATTGCCCACATCTTCATTACCATCTACACTATTCAGAACGTCGAGTAGATCGCTTAGCGAGGTCTTTTGATCAATCACAATTTTTACCAAGGGCTCAAGAATGAGTGTTCGTGATTCTTCGGGAAGGTCATCCGGGTACTGATCAACGATCGCAGTGGAGATATAAATACCTTCCACCCAACTTCCTGCAAGCAACAACGCTGCGCTATTTAATTCATCAAGCTCACTTAGTCGTTCTCCTGCCTTTTCCATCACTTGATTGATGATAGAGGAAAGTGAATCCTTGTTATCCATATTGGATTCAAATCTTGAGATCATTCCGTAATCTATTGCATCGGCAACGCCAACCGGCGCTGCCAATTTTTGACATTCTCCCATGTATTCAAGTGCGGTCTCAGACTCGTCGTACGAAGCCAGGTAACCAATGTCTGTTGCGTATACGCCTAGGTTAAGTGCGGCAAGAGAAAAGGTCTTTTGATAATTGGCAATTTTGTCACTGGAGATCGAATTGATCACACCCTCGTTGAAATCTGCTCCAGCTTGCATCAACAAGTAGGGAACTTCGGAGGGAGGTGGAAGGTCTTCCAGCACCTTGCTGACGGATGCTGCCACTTCTTCTTTGGCACTGTCAAATTCGGAACCGGCGTCAGCCTCTTTGTTTCCCCCACCTGAACAGGATGCCAGTATCACAGCACAGATTAAGGCGAGGGCGGTAAGTTTAAGTTGGTTAAATTTCATGATTTAATTGTTTTTGATTTGGATCATGGAAAACACAAGTACAATTCTTCTTCGTTCAATTCAAAGATATACTTTGCATATTTTATGTTCTACAGTTAATAGTTAAAAATCAACAATGAGCAATTTACGTATTGTTGAATATTTCTATGACATTCTTTTTGATCTTGACACAAAGTTCATCTAGCGGCAAATCGTTTACATCTTTTCCAAACGGGTCTTCGATTTCTTCTGAAATCAGCTCAACACTCATCAAAAAGTAGAAGGAGATAACCACGAGCAAGATGGACCAATACCCAAACTCTCCAATAAAAGTCATGGGTAAAGAGATACAATAGATGAAAAGGAATTTCTTGATGAACATACTGTAGGAGTATGGAATGGGCGTATTCTTGATTCGTTCGCAGGCTCCAATAATATCTGTAAACCCCTTGATTTCCTTGTCAAGCAGGTAAAGTTTTTGATCACTGATGACCCCGTCATGATGAAGTTTCATGAGTCGCTCCATGATTAGCTTGTTGATAATATTGGGTCGATGCTTACTGTTGACGATTCGGTCTTTTGTTTGTTCATCGTAGAAGTCGAGTTCACCCACCATTTTACTGTCTCGCAGATGGTGTTTCATCGCGAAGGTGATATTTCCAATCATCTTTTTGAAAAACAGACGATCTTCCGTAGCATCCTCCGGTAAGAAGGTAGCAAATTTGATAGCTAGCTGACGGCAATCGTTCACCAACTTACCCCATAGTTTACGCCCCTCCCACCATCGATCATAGGCCGTGTTGGTTCTAAAGACCAGGAATAGCCCCAAGATCAAACCCAGGATGGAGTGAAAGGCCTTGGTGTCCTCGATGACAATGCCCATGACATCGATTAAGAAAAAACACAAAAAGAAGGTCAGTACCGCGGCAAATAAGATAAGTGGGAAAAGGAGCCGAATGACGTACCTACTGTAAACATCAAAGATGAGCGAAAACCAGGACTTAGGATTGTACTGAATCATGAAGCGGTGAAGATACTAAATTCGACAGCCACAGTGCTAGTTATAGGCTTTGAGCTTAGTTTTTAGTGACTTAAAGTAGTTGGGTTCCAAAAGTCCCATCTCGGATTTTAGTTTTGTGATCCGGGCATAGGATGCTTCGATTTGTGCCCGTGTGATAATCTCTTCAAAAAGTAGATCCTTAATGATCGCATGAATGGTGGAAGCAGAGACCCTGTTTTCTTTGCTCACATTGTTCGCAAACATTAGCACATCAACTCCGGCAAGCAATGAAAGCCGAATGGCTTCTCGAAGTCCAAATTCGTTATCGATCGCACCCATTTGCATATCATCGGAAATGATCACACCGTCAAAACTCAGAAAGTCTCTTAAGAGGCCAGTCACCACGCGTTTGGAGAGTGTTGCAGGGTACTTGGTTTCGTCAAGAGATTTGTTGACGATGTGTGCGGTCATGACAGCATTCACCAGCCCACTGTCGATCAGTGCGGAGTAGGGATATACCTCCTCCATCTGCCATGTATCTGTCACATCTGTAAGACCTAAATGCGTATCACTTTTGCTGCTACCATGACCTGGAAAGTGCTTGAGGACCGGAACCACACGCTGTTTTTTGTGCTCTTCAACGACAATGGCCGCATGTTTGATAACGCCATTGTAATCTTCGGAATAACTTCGTTCAATTCTTCCAATTACAGGATTTTTGGGGTTAAGGTTTACGTCTACAACCGGCGCATAATTCATGTTGATGCCAAAGCTGTTGAGTAAGCTAGCGGTCCTATGAGCATAGTACCGTGTAGAGTCAACATTATCGAGATCTCCAAGGAACTGAGCTGATGGATTCTTTGGAAACCCATACCTCGTCTTCATTCGGGTAACCCAACCCCCTTCTTCATCGATGCTTACAAAAAGCGGAATTCCTGCATTTTTCTGTAGTGTTTCTACAAGTAGGGCCAGCTCGGGTTTTGGACTTTCAAAGAGGATGTTCTTTTCATAGAGCACAACGCCACCTACTTTCCCATCTTTTATCTCCTTGAAAATGGGTTGATCACTGTCTACAAGGTTGAAATCACCGATACCAATCATGATCATCTGCCCAATCATGATATCTAGTGAGTCGGACGATGGCTCGGGCCGAGTGTGACCCGATAAAGAAAAGGACAGAAGTGTTAAAAACAGGCAGGAAGTGAAGCTAGCCTTTACTGATTTTGTCAATTTTATCTCCATTTGTGGAATAATAGTGTCCCTGCAGATCTGCGGCAAGGCACGAATGTACAGGAATGATGCCAATCAAGTCACCAATTTTGATTTCGTCGAGCAGATTTTTGGGGAGATGAACGATCCCGTGTTCTTGTGAGAGCCGGGTGACATTTCCAAGTACTGTAGTATTCCAGCCTTTTGGGTGCAGTTCCACCGCTTGACCGAATGATTTTTCCTGCTCTGCACCCACGGAGTCTTTAGAAAGATGTACTCCTCCACCATAGACGACCAGCTCGCCTCGTTGTGCATGCTTAGCTACGACCGGCACGGCCATACACACCGCAATGTCCTCGAGTGAGCAAGAACCAATCTTTGCTTGCATAAAGTCATAAAAAACAAAATTTCCCGGCCGAAGCTCATCAAACATGGAGAGGTCATCCATGATGCTGCAGGATGGCGTATCCCCATAAGAAATGATGCCACCAAACGTATCTCGAAGTGGAAGTAGCATTTTGACTACCCCATCAAAAAGCCACCGGATGTTCTTATCTCCCACAGCCCCGTACGTGTGACCTGCATGGGCTAAAAACCCCTTGAATTCCAGTTTTGGACTACTCTTAGCGATTAGATCGGAAATAGCAGATTCATTTCGATGGTCAAGCCCTGTCCGGTGAGTACCCACATCAATTTTTATAAAGAAACCGACGTTTTGCGTCAGATTTTCGAGTGCATGCGTTTGGCTTTCCTCGGACTCAAGGAGAATGTTAAGATGCGCTTTTTCAGCCAGGGCGCTGATAACATCAGCCTCTAGCGGATTGTAGGGGAATGCAATGGTGATATCATCCCAACCATTTTCCGCAAAATATTTTGCCATCGAGACAGAGCTTACGGTACATTGATTGACTCCAGCCTCTCGATACCAGGAGGCGATGGTGGCCGATTGATGGGTTTTGAAGTGAGGCCTCAACGTAGCATTCGCTTTCTCAGCTTTTAGAACCATTTTCTCTATGTTGGCTCTACACTTTGCTTCATCAATCAGGAGTGTTGGTGTGGAAATATTCATTCTTCAAAGAGTAAGTACATCTCAAAGTGGAAGGGATCAAACGTCTCCTTTAATTTCTCAATAAACTCGGGATCTTCTAAGAAGAAATTTAAAAAGTTGATCTTTCTTTCCTGTAATGTGCCTCCAGGGAAAAGCTCCTCCTTTACATTTTCAATGTGGTTTTGCTTTTCCAGGTGTTTTCTTTTTTCAGCTCGAAGTAGCTTTTTCTCCGCTTTGGCGAGTCGACTCTTGAAGGAGGCGTGCAGTGCTTCGATATGCTGGGATAGTGTTGGATCTACTATTGCGGTTTTCCTCTTGATTTCAGCCTCCAAAGCAGACAAATTAGCTAGTTCGTCTTGATAGCTCAGGCTTGCAGTACTTTGATCCTGTACCCATTTTGAAAAAGCCTCTTCCGAATCCAAAAAAAAGTCACGATTGGTCAGGCCAACTTTTTTCCATTTCTCCTGAACCTTCCTAGAACAAACCAAGGCAAAGTTGCGGGGCATCAAAGCAGGAAAAGGCACCTTAAAGTGATCAAAAACCCCTTTAAGCTGCAGCCAGTAAACCAGCTCTGACGGCCCACCCACATAGGCAAGATTAGGAAGGATCATCTCCTGGTAAAGTGGACGAAGAATCACATTGGGGCTAAATTGTTCGGGGTGTTTGTGGATCAGTTGTCTAACCTCTTGCTCAGAAAATTGGATGTCTGAATCGACCACCGCGAAGCCCTCAGGAGTCTTTTCGATTCGCTCTCTTAGGTCCTCATTTAAGTAAAAGAAATTAATATTTCGCGGATGTACAGGGGGTTTTACTCCGTGTTCTTCTAGCTGATTGGATGCCTCCAATACCAATTTTTCGGCGTGATGATCAAAGAGGTCATCTTCCATGACTGGGATCAGCTGCTTTTTTAATTCGGAATCATCGGCATCTACGACCACCAAACCTTCATCTTCGAAGAGATGATTCACGTAGGCTCTTGCAGACTCCGCTAGCGTTTTTTTGCCATAGGCCTCTTCAAAAAACGCTGCTCCATGTGGGAGCGTGCTAGCGATGGTTTGCAGCTCCTTAGGATTGAATCTTCCGACTGCACCCCTTTGATCGGTGTTCCATTGAACTTTTTTACCCTCGAAATGAAAATGACTGATCTCCTCGAAATCATGGTCTTCACTTGCCATCCAATAGACAGGGACAAAATGGAAATCAGGGTAGGCTTTCTTTAAGCTTTTGCACAGGTTGATTACCGTGACAATCTTGTAAATAAAGTACAAGGGCCCCGTGAAAATGTTTAGTTGATGGCCAGTAGTGATGGTAAACGTTTTCTCGTTTTTGAGTGAATCAATGTTTTGAGAAACGAGCGGATTCAGTGTTATTGCACTGTATTGACGATGGAGTGTTTCGGTAAGAAGTATCCGTTTGTCGGAAGAAAAATCTCGACTAGTGATAAGCTCCTTAAATTGTGATTTTTCAGGTGCTACTCTGTAAAACTTGTCCAGTTTACCACTTTGAGATATGTAGGTTAAAAATGCTTTCGAAAAACAATCAGTCTCTTCAAATGGGATAGTTGCTGTTTGCACGGAGTGTAGCGTTATTTTTTTACGGGTTCACCATAGAGGTCAAAAGCCGTTGCATCATTTATTTTGATTTGGGTAAAATCTCCAATCCTAAGATAGGTGTCGTCGGCAGGGATGATGACTTCGTTATCTACCTCAGGAGAGTCGTATTCAGTTCTTCCGATAAACGTACCGCTTTCCATTCGGTCAACCAACACCTTGAATTCCTTACCGATTTTCTTTTCGTTTAGTTCTAGCGAGATTTCTTCCTGCAATTCCATTACGGCATTTGCACGATCTTGTTTGGTTCCTTCGGGGACATCATCTTCATACGTATAGGAATGTGTGTTGTCTTCGTGCGAATAGGTGAAAATACCCAGTCGCTCAAACCTATTCTTTTCAATGAAGTCCATCATTTCTGCAAAGTCTTGTTCCGTTTCACCTGGATGGCCAGCAATTAATGTGGTCCGAATGGCAATGTCCGGCACCAATTCTCGCATTCGATCCAGGAGTGCTTCGGTTTTTGCTCGTGTCGTTCCTCTACGCATGATCTTGAGCATATTGTCGGATGCATGCTGCAAGGGGATGTCTAAGTAATTGCAGATGTTCGGTTTACGGGCCATAACGTTGAGGACATCCTCTGGGAAACCTGTTGGAAATGCGTAATGCAATCGTATCCAGTCAAGTCCATCAACATCCGACAATCGATCCATCAGCTCAGCAAGAGCCCTTTTCTTATAGAGGTCCAGACCATAGTACGTAGAATCCTGGGCAATCAAAAGAAGCTCCTTGGTGCCCTGGCTGACCAAGGATTTTGCTTCGGAAACGATCTGTTCCATTGGCTTGGAAACGTGTTTTCCTCGCATCAAAGGAATTGCGCAGAAGCTGCAAGGGCGATCGCAGCCTTCAGCGATCTTCAGATAGGAATAGTGTTTACTAGTGGTGGTGATGCGCTCACCTAACAGTTCTTTTTTGTAATCCGCTTTAAATTTTTTCAGTAGGGCTGGCAAGTCTCCGGTACCAAACCATGCGTCGACATCCGGTATTTCATCCTTGAGTTCATCTTTGTACCGCTGAGAAAGACATCCAGAGACATAGACTTTTTCAACGAGGCCACTATCTTTTGCGTCAACATACCGAAGAATCGTATCGATGGATTCCTGCTTCGCATTGTCAATAAACCCGCATGTATTGATCACCACAACATTCGCATCATCCTTTTCCGACTCATGATTGGCATCAATGTTGTTACCGCGTAGCTGTGTTAGCATCACCTCAGAGTCAACCAAATTTTTGGAACATCCTAAGGTTACGATGTTGACCTTTGTTTTCTTTAATCCCTTCGTTTTCATAATCGCAATCGAACTGCAAAGCTAAGTGAAAACTTCAGGGATATGTTTGTGCGTCAGGAAGGTTTAATTTTGCCGGCCAGTGAAGAAACTTCTGTTCATATGTACAATGGTATTGGGAGCAGCTTGTCAGGATATCGAGAATTGCGATACCAACGACGAGTGGGAATTTATGATTGTGCGGTTTTTAGATAAGGATACCAATACTGCAAAGCCGGTACAGTTCACTGTTTTTGCGAACGACCTCACTGTTTTTGTACCCGATACGAGTTACACTTCACTAGGTCTTGCACTAAATCCTAGCACAGAATCTGTCTTGTTTAGGTTCGATTCTACGGGGACGGCGATCAGTTTTGAGATGGAAATAGCATACGAAACCCAGCTCTCTGTTTTTGATGAGGATTGTGATCCATCCCTTAGTTTCTTTAATCTGGACACCGTCCGTTATACGTTTGATTCCCTTGCCATACCTACACAAATTACAAACCGACTTGTTGATACAAATGTCCAGGTATTCTTTTAGTCTTTTGTGTCTATTGCTTGTTTCCTTTGGATGGTCTCAAAAGGTCAATCAACAAGGGGATACGATTCCAAAGGTTAAAATAGATTGGACACCTCACGAGCTAAAGGTGGGAACGAACCTAATCCGAGCCGGACGGAGTGCTTTTGGCTCCGACCTTGTGACCTATGAGTTGCAGGCAGGACTGGCCATGCACCAGGCAATTTTCATCGTAGACATTGGAATTGAAGAGAATCAACGAGGAGAATCGTTCAATTATACCAATGAAGGATCCTACTACCGCGTTGGAGCAGATTGGAATTTTGTCAAGGACCTTCCTTCTGGAAATGTCCTTTCTTTAGGCCTAAGACATGGACGTGCCAGCTTCAAGGATCAATTGGAGTTTACTCAGAATTATGGGTTTGGCGAAGAGAACTTTCGCTATGCAAATGACAAACTCAGAGCCCGTTGGTATGAGGTGACTTTTAACTTGCGTGGCAAGGTAGTCTCAAACCTCTACATGGGATTTACCATGCGATGGCAGTTTGCCCGAAACATTAATGGTGAAAGTGAGCTACTTACTTTTGATGTGCCTGGTTTTGGGAAAACACGCCGGGAAAATTCTACGGCATTTGATTATTATGTGATGTGGAGGCTTCCTTTTTCGAAAAAACAGGGTCTATAAGTAGGGAAATATCATTTGAAATGGTATTATTGATATAACACTACTACTGCAATGAAAAAACTTTGGACAATCCTTACCATTTCTTTGCTTGTGATTTCATGCAAAGACGAAACTTCCTTCGAGGGAGAATTGGTCCTCGACCTACCTGAAACCTCTTTTAACTACATAGGAGGAGATGAACTGGGAACCCTCGGGCGGGTGCTTTTTTATGATCAGCAACTTTCGGTCAACAATACCATTTCTTGCGCTTCATGCCACAAGCAAGCGCTAGCCTTTGCTGATGAAAGGCAATTTAGTCGAGGCTTTAACAACCGACTGACTACGCGAAACTCCATGCCGATTCAAAACCTCAGTGGTGGAATCAATTTTTTTGTGGAGGACGTATTTTTTGACGAACCGGTTTTTATTCCCTCGAGTGCTTCAGGGCTTTTTTGGGATGGTAGAGGAGTTGATCCAGCAAATTCCTTGCTGCTACCCGTTGTCAATCATATTGAAATGGGAATTGATGATTTGAATGACTTGTCGGACAAACTCTCCCAGGTCGATTATTATCCCGAACTGTTTTTTAATGCGTTCGGAGAAGAGCACATCACTCCGGAGAAAATTGGAGCTGCTTTACAGGCGTTCACCCACAGTATCAGCTCTGCTAATACTAAATTCGATCGGCACTTCAGCGAAGGTGGAGATTTACTTTCGGGCCAGGAATTATTGGGCATGCAATTGTTTATGGAAAAATACGACTGTAATTCATGCCATCAGGTGCAGGATCCTCAGGGGTACATCTTCGCTGGCACATTTGCAAATATTGGACTGGAAACGCAATACCAAGATGGGGGGCTGGAACTAACTACGGGACTGCCTTCGGACAATGGAAAGTTCAAGATACCCTCACTTAGGAACGTAGCATTAACAGGACCATACATGCACGATGGCCGTTTTCAAACCTTGGAGGAGGTCATGGATCATTACAATACAGGAGTCGAGACCAGCCCTAATCTGGATACGCGCTTGCAAAATGCGGATGGATCTGTCAAAAGGCCAGAGATTTCTGACTTAGAAGTACAAGCAATTATTGCCTTTCTGAACACCATGACAGATTTTGACATGATTACAGATGAGCGGCTTTCCAACCCTTTCAAGGTAAAATAAGTATGATACGAAAAGCGCTTTTCCTGCTCTTAATGGCAGGAATATTGGTGTCCTACGCTCAGGAGGAGGATCGAAATCAAATTGAGGGTCACTATCTGAGCTTTCAAGTGAATGAATTGGTGAGACAGGTCTTAAGCCTTGGAACCACTAACGTAACGAGCAATCCCTATTTTTTCAACTACTCCTACACAGCAGCCTCGGGTGATGGCTTGAATATAGGAATTGCCTATTCCCTTGATAATTTTGATACCCCAAATCAATTCAACAATATCAGTACGGACATTCGAAATGTTTCATTTCGCATTGGCTATGAAAAAAAGAGGTACCTAGGAAAGAATTTTGTCTACGGATTGGGGGTAGACTTAACGGTAGATAGTGAAAAGAACGAAACGGTCAGCAGCGATACCTTCTCTTCAAGTGAACTTATTACCACAAGTAAGTTGAGTGGATGGGGGTTGGGCCCAAGGTTAACATTAAGCTATCAAATAAGCAATGCAATTTGGGTAGGAACAGAAGCGAACTATTATTTCAAGAGCTTAACAAACACCTTTGAGGTAGACTTTAGTGACAACCCTGCCTTTGACGACAATGATACGGAGACAGAGATCAAAGAACTTACTTTCGCGTCGCCAGCTATTTTATGGTTGAGTATAAGGCTATAAAAACCGAACGTCCCTTACTTCAGCATTTCCTAATTCCTTTTTCAAGATTTCCATGATTTGTGGTTTCGCAACCAACATCTCGTTTTTAAGTGGAGCGGAGGTCACTTTGATGAAGAGAACCTTGTCTTTGAAAAAAAGCTTTTCAGTTCGTGAAGCAATGGTTTTCCCCATAATCTGTTCCCAATGGGTAATCAGGTGCTTTTGCTTGTAGGTGTGTTCCAGATTCTCTTCTTTCAGAAAATCTTTGAATGCATTTCTAAAGCTTTTTATCGGATCTTCTTTCATGTCAGCTCGATCATGTTGATTCCTTTTTCATTCTTGAAGAGCTCCCTGCTCCGATCGTTCCTTGCATCAGTGATGAATATCTGACCAAAGCGATCAGGATCTTTCAACAATGATACAAGCAATTCAATTCTGTTGTCATCCAGTTTGTCAAAGATGTCATCTAAAAGAAGTAGCGGTCTTTTCTTTAGTCGCTCCACTAAAAAGTCGTACAAAGCTAGCTTGAGGGAAATCGTAAACGTTTTTTGTTGTCCCTGCGATCCAAACTTTTTGATCGGTTCACCATTCAGTAGAAAAACGAAGTCATCCCGATGGCTACCAAGGAGGGTTCGCTGCATGATCTGGTCTTTATCACGATTCATTCTAAACGTATCGCTAAAGGTATCGTCCACCTGGGTGACAAAGTGCAGATCTGGCATTTCCTTACCCTGGTGCAATTCTTGATAATTCTTGTGTAGGAATGGAAGAAAGACCTCCACAAGTTGGTGGCGCCGTGCAGAAATGATGTTGGCCAGCGGGATAAGTTGCTCATCGTAGGTTTCCAGCAGTCGTTTATCGATGCTTTGTCCGTCACGTAGCTTCAGTAAGCTATTTCGCTGTTTCAAGAGCTTGTTGTATCGTATGAGTGCTTCGAGATATTCGGGATCGAATTGACTCAGAGCTCCGTCGAAAAACTTTCGTCGTTCGTCACTCCCTTCCTTGATCATGCTCGTATCATCGGGGAGCATGACGACCAGAGGCACTTTACCAATCAAGTCGCTGACCTTTACAGGCTCCTTACCGTCAATTTTGATGCTTTTCGGTTTATTCTTAGCACACTGCAGCGCAATGGTACCTTCATCATAGGTTCCATAAATAGTGAACATCGGGTGCTCCAGCGAAATGGCGTGACGATCTTGTGAGCTGATGGCACTTTTTGAAAAAGACAGGTAGTAGACTGCATCGAGCAGATTGGTTTTCCCAACACCGTTCTTCCCGACAATGCAATTGATCCTTTCGCCAAACTCAAATTGCGAATTTGGGTGGTTTTTAAAACTCGTTAGCTTAAGGCTTTTCAGGATCATGGATTTTGAACTAATTTCGTGTCCCTTCCGATTACTGTTATTGCGAAGGAAAATAAATATCTTCTTATGGCAGCCAAAAAGAAAACAGAAAGCAAGACAGACTTTTCAAAAGAGCAATACATGGAGTGGTATGATTCCATGCTTATGATGAGACGATTTGAGGAAAAAGCAGGTCAGCTATATGGCCAGCAAAAGATTCGAGGTTTTTGTCATTTGTATATTGGCCAGGAGGCCTGTGCTGCAGGCGCTGTTTCTGCGCTTGAGAAAGGAGACAAATACATCACGGCATATCGTGACCATGCGCATCCGATTGCGCTTGGGACGGACCCGAACAAAATAATGGCAGAGCTTTATGGTAAGGCCACCGGAGTTTCAAAAGGTAAAGGAGGTTCCATGCACATGTTTGACAAGGAAGTCAACTTTGTGGGTGGACACGGTATCGTCGGTGCTCAGATTCCTTTGGGGGCAGGTTTGGGATTTGCTGAGCAGTATCTTGGGACCAAGAATCTTTGCATCTGCTACATGGGAGACGGAGCCGTCAGGCAAGGCGCTTTCCACGAAGCACTGAATATGGCAATGACCATGAAAATGCCCACCATTTTTGTGGTAGAAAACAACGGGTATGCGATGGGGACTTCTGTTCAACGTACATCCAATGTGACAGAATTATATACCCTTGCTGAAGCCTATGATATGCCTGCGGAGCCTGTAGACGCGATGCGCGTAGAAGATGTTCATCATGCAGTGAAACGTGCAGCGGACCGCGCAAGAAAAGGAGATGGCCCCACGTTTCTGGAGTTTAGAACGTATCGATACAAGGGGCACTCCATGTCGGACCCTGCTAAGTACAGAACAAAAGAGGAGTTGGAAGAGTACAAGAAGCAGGACCCAATTGAACAAGTGAAGGATGTGATCCTCAAGAATAAATGGGCGACAGAGGAGGAGCTGAAAGACACAGATAAGAAAATCAAGGAACGCGTGATGGAAGCTGTGAAATTTGCCGAAGATTCTCCTTGGCCGGATCCTTCAGAAGCCTACACGGACAACTATGTTGAGGATGACTATCCGTTCGTAGATTCATAATTTACTAATAATCACATACATCTGAACAAAAACGGTATCTTTGCGGTCGCTTAATTTTTAACCCAAGCGAATAAGATATTGGAATGACATACGACCCTAGTAACCAGGGTGTAGAATCGAACAGAAAAATGGCAAAAGAGAATAAGAAAGACGAAGGCATTGACATCTTAGAAGATCCAAATGCAATTGTTGACAAAGCCAACGAATTTTTTAGCAGCAAGAAAAATAAAGCACTCGTTTTTGGATTGGGAGGGTTAATCGCTGCCGTTGTGGTGGGTATTGCAGGATACAACTACTACATCACCAACCAAAATACCACTGCACAAGAGGAGCTTTTTCAGGCCCAGTTTTACTTTGAAGCGGACAGTCTTGGGCTTGCGCTAAATGGTGACGGAAACAGTTATGGTTTTTTGGAAATCATCGATGAATTTCCAGGGACAAAAGCCGCAAATCTTTCAAATTTTTACGCGGGTGCTTCTTACTTGAGGTTGGGTGATTTCGATGGTGCGATCCGGCATCTTGGCGATTTTAGCAGCAGCGATTATTTGGCCCAGGCACGCGCTTATGCCTTAATCGGAGATGCGTACATGGAGCAGGATAACTTCAGCAATGCGGCAGAATACTACGAAAAGGCTGCTGACTACAAGAAAAACAAGTCGTTTACGCCAGTCTACTTAAAGAAATTGGCAATCGCACAAGAGCAGAACGGGGAGCTGGCTTCTGCAGCAGCTACCTACGGCATAATCGTAAAAGAGTATCCGCAAGCCTCCGAAGTGCATGATGCAAAGAAGCAAAAGGCTAGACTTGAAGCTTTGGCACAGTAGGATCAACGAGAGCTTGCGAGAAGGCAATAGCAGTCCAGCGCACAACGAAGAGATTTAGCTTAAAGGAAGTAAGATTCTGAGGGTTTCAGAACGACTTCCTTTTTTAATTTTGCACCATGGCATCATCGGAGAAAAATTTAAGTGACGTAAACCTTAGTCGGAATCTGGATATCTCTACGTTTAGGTTTGGAATTGTCGTTTCTGAATGGAATGAGCAGGTAACCGAGTCCCTGTATTCAGGGGCCTTTCAAACCTTAATAGGGGCTGGAGCCGACCGGGCAAAAATCGAGCGCATCAATGTGCCTGGAACATTTGAATTGAGTCTTGGCAGTCAGTGGATGGCCGAACGTGCCGACATTGACGCAGTGATTTGCCTTGGCTGCGTGATCCAAGGAGAGACTCGTCACTTTGATTTTATATGCAATGCGGTAGCCGATGGCATTACCAATGTCGGTCTCAAATTCAGTAAGCCCGCCATTTTTGGGGTGCTTACTACCGATAATATGAAGCAGGCGTTAGATCGCGCAGGAGGTAAGCACGGAAACAAGGGGGACGAGGCTGCTGCAACAGCCATAAAAATGCTCGCCATCAAAGCCTGACTATTCTCCCTTTTTTAATCTTGGCGCGTTTGGATCATGTTAGCGTGACTACAGGTCGGCGCCAACGCTAGTTCACTTTTCCCGAGATCGTAAACCAGATGGTATCCTTTAGCATGATTTTCTGGTAACCCTCAATACTCCAGTTGGAAATACGGCCTTCTTCAAATGAGATGTCAATGGTGCGATGGTGCACATAAACATCCTTATCCTCATGAATAACAGCTGCAATAGATCGATACTCTTCAGCAGTATATTCAATGCTGAGATTCTTTAGGATGCTATTTTCTCCATCAATTAACGTAAGGCGTTCGCTGCTTCCTTCCTTCACTCGCTGATAAGTACCTACGTATTCTGGCTTTTTAGGATTGATCTCCTTTAGAAAAGCAAGTTCTTCCTTCCATTTCGAGGTGTCCATTGCAAACGCTTTGACTTCATGAGCCCCATCGAGCGATATCTCTTTCTCTAGCTTGCTACTTCCAAGCGCTTTGTATTGCATGCTATACAGTGCTTCCAGATCAGGATAGTTTGGTAAGGCAATTTCTTCCGGGCGGAGGTTCTGACATCCGCATAAAACCAATACGGTTGCGCTGATCCAGAATTTATTAACAAGCTTTCGTATCATTATTAAATCAGCACATTTCCTGTCATTTCCTCAGGAGGTTTGATTCCCATAAAGGTCAGGATGGTTGGGGCCAGGTCACCAAGCTTTCCATTGGCAAGGCCCCCATCAAATTCGTTGTCCACGACAATGCAGGGGACCAGGTTGGTAGTATGTGCAGTGTTTGGTGTACCGTCCGGGTTGATCATCATATCAGAATTTCCATGATCCGCAATGATGATCGAAAGGTAATCATTGTCCAAGGCGGCATTCACAACTGCTTCTGCACACTGATCTACCGTTTCACACGCCTTCACTGCGGCTTCAAAAACCCCAGTATGTCCCACCATATCCGGATTGGCAAAATTCAGACAAATAAAGTCGGCAGACAGAGCATTTAATTCAGGAATGATTTTGTCACGAATGTCTGCCGCGCTCATTTCAGGCTGAAGGTCATAGGTAGCGACTTTGGGTGAGGGGCAAAGAATTCGCTTCTCTCCATCAAATGCTGCTTCTCGTCCTCCTGAAAAGAAAAAGGTCACATGAGGGTACTTCTCGGTTTCCGCGATCCTGATTTGCTTCTTCCCATTGGCCTCCAACACTTCTCCTAGCGTCTGCGTAAGATTGTCTTTGTCATACATGACCTCTACTCCTTGAAAGGAGTCATCATAGTTTGTCATTGTGACATAGTGGAGATTTAGCTTTGACATGCCCTGATCAGGGAAATCTTGTTGTGTCAATGCCTGCGTGATTTGCCTTCCCCTATCCGTTCGAAAGTTGAAGCAGATCACCACATCATCTTCCTGAATCTTTCCGTTCCCACATATGATGGGTTTGATAAATTCGTCAGTGACATCTTCTGCATAGGAGGCTTCAATGGAGGAAATGGCATCTTCGGATTGCTGACCCACCCCGTTTATCAGCGCATCGTAGGCAAGTTTCACACGTTCCCATCTTTTATCTCGGTCCATGGCATAGTATCGACCTGTGACGGTGGCGAGTGTTCCTGTGGTTGCCTTCAGATGATCCTGTAGATCTTTTACATAGTTGACGCCGCCTTTAGGATCCGTATCGCGCCCATCTGTGAATGCATGAACAAAAACCTTGTTGCACTGCTTCGAAGCCAATGAACTTAAAAGTCCTTTGAGATGATCGATGTGTGAGTGGACGCCTCCATCTGATAGTAGCCCAATCAAATGAATGGCTTTGTCGTTTTCTTTTGCGTAGTTAATGGCGTTGATTAACGCTTCGTTCTCCCCAATGGAGCCGTCTTTCACAGCATTGCTAATCTTCACCAAATCCTGGTACACGACTCGACCCGCGCCAATGTTCATATGTCCTACTTCGGAATTTCCCATCTGGCCCTCAGGTAGGCCAACGGCCAGTCCTGATGCTTCTAGCGTACTGTGTGAGTACTTCTGCAACACGTTGTCCATAAATGGAGTGTTCGCTGCATCAATAGCAGAGACTTCTTTCTGCGTGGCTATACCCCAGCCGTCCAGAATCATCAGTATAACTTTTTTGTTCATATCGCAAATATAGATGTCGGTATAATTGATTGGGGATTTATGAATGGATAAATTAGGCATGGTTTTAGCGCAATAGAGCCTTTTAAATATCTAAACATGATCAACGCGTTGCTATTAACAATTATCCTCTTTGTCGGAGGTACGTTTCAGGACGAAACCGTGCGAGAGATCGGGATAGCGATGAAAGCCGGGAGCTCTAAGGAGCTCATCAAGTTTTGCAACAATACTGTGGAGATCAAAATCGATGGAAAAAGCTCCAATTACGGCAGAAATCAAGCCGAAGTTATTCTCAAAGACTTCTTTTCCAAGAACCCATCAAAGGGCTTTAGTTACATTCACCAAGGATCCTCCCCGGAAGGACTGAAGTATACGATTGGAAAATATACACATGAGGAAGGTACGTACAGAGTTGTGATGTTCATCAAGAAAATTGGAGATAACTATCGGATTGATACTTTGAATTTCAGCAAAGAGTAATTTATTTAGCTCTCGTTCACCAACACATACCCTTATGCATGCGCCTTACCTTACCGACGAAAGGATCGATGAGTTCATAAAATCAGCATTGGCTGAAGACATTGGAAACGGAGATCATTCCACCCTGGGGTCGGTGCCTGAATCTGCCTCCAATCAAGCCCAACTTATCTTAAAGAGCGAGGGAATGCTTGCAGGCGTATCGCTTGCAGAGAAAATCTTTCGACATTGGGACCCCGCTCTTGAAATAGAAGTGCTTAAAAAAGATGGAGACTTTTTCGAGATAGGAGACATCGCGCTTTACGTAAAAGGAAGTTCGAGATCGATTCTATCTACCGAGCGCTTGGTGTTAAACTGTATGCAAAGAATGAGTGCAGTTGCTACCTACACACAACATATGTGTTCGCTCATAAAGGGTACGAAAGCCAAGATTTTGGATACACGTAAGACCACACCACTTTTCCGTTTGCCAGAAAAATGGGCTGTCTTGATTGGAGGAGGCGTTAACCATCGTTTCGGACTTTACGACATGGTGATGCTGAAGGATAATCACATCGACTTTTCCGGGGGGGTGCAAGGGGCCATTCAAAGCACCTTAGACTATCTAAAGGAACAGAATCTCGATGTTGCCATTGAAGTTGAGGTTCGGTCGCTAGGAGAACTTCAAGAGGTGCTTGATGTGGGCCAAGTCCAACGGGTCTTACTTGATAACATGCTCCCATCCGAAATTCGGGAAGCCATAAAAATGATCAAGGGACAATTTGAAACAGAAGCTTCCGGCGGCATTACTGAAAAGAACATTATGGAGATTGCAGAGACTGGGGTAGATTATATCTCGGTGGGTGCCCTTACGCATTCATATCAAAGCATGGATATGAGCTTGAAAGCCGTATAAACGCTATATTCGCGGAGTTAAATCGATTAGTAGCGAAAGATGATTGTAAGGACTAAAAAATATCAACTCCCTACCAAAACGTATATTGGAATAGCTTTTAGGTCAGTGCTTAAACAACAGTGGTGGGCATTTGCCATCTATTTGGCGATCTGCGCAGGATACTTTTGGATACCAAACCACTGGTGGATAACCGGGGCCTCGATCGCACTTGTGCTGTATTTGCTTTTCTGGTTGATTCAATTTGCCGGAGTTACGCAGCTCGACCAGGGAAAATTCATGTTTCAGAAGCTTTCCTATGAAATATCTTCCCAGCAGATTCTAATCAAGCTCAATGCGAAACAAGGAATGCCGATGAAGTGGGATCAAATAAAACGGGCAAAAAAGGGGAAAGCATCATTCACTTTTTTCATTAGCAAAGCGCAGTTGGTGCATTTACCATTTAAGGTCTTCAATAACGACAATGAAATCAGGTTCATTGAAACTGTACTGAAGCGCAAAGGCTACCTTCCTGAGAAATAAGCTTTGGCGAAAGCGCTTGGCATAAAGGAAGCTGAAGAAAGAGCCGGAAGGTTTTGTTCATTTCGAGAACGTTCGCCCCACGAAGTGCTTGAGAAGTTGAAGTCCTGGGGCCTTCAAGAAGATGAATGCGTCAAGGTGGTGGCACACTTAACGAACCTTAATTTTATCAATGAGCAACGCTTTGCGAATGCCTACTGTCATGATAAGTTTGAATTCAATTCTTGGGGCAAGGTAAAAATCAGGACGGGCATTTATACGCATCAACTTCCATCCCAAGTCATTCAAAATGCGCTGGATAGAATTGACCTGGAAAAGTACATTACTCGGCTGAATGAGCTGGCTCAAAAAAAATGGGAAAAGCTCCAAAACGAAGAATCACTGAACCGGAAAAGAAAGACGGCCAACTATTTGGCGGGAAAAGGATTCGAATCTGATCTGGTGTGGAAAGCTATTGAAAGGCTCCAAAAGACCTAATGGTCAGGCATGAAACATTTCGCGAATTAATTTTACCCGTTAGAGACAGATTACGTAAGTTTAATCCAATATTAAGATATGCTTCACACCTCAGCACAGGAATTACTCAGGCAGCTCGAAGAGATCATTGATCAGTGCGATAGCAAGGATTTTTCACGGCCGCTTGACGAACTTAGTGGCTCCACTTTTGGTCAACATATTCGGCATACATTGGAGTTCTTTATTTGCCTCTTTGACGCGAGGAATGAGAGAATTGTCAACTATGACAATCGAAAGCACGACAAGCTCATTGAGTCCGAAAAGAAATTAGCAAAAAGTGTGATTAACTCAATCCTTGAATTTTTGGAAAAGAATGAGGAGGACTTTGATATTACGTTCGAAGCCAATCATACTGCTTCTGAAGGGAATAACCAGCAAATGAAAAGTAGTTTCTTCAGAGAACTAGCCTACAACATTGAGCATGCGATTCATCACATGGCATTGATTAAAATTGCGATTAACCAGTCGTTAGGGTATATCAAGTTACCCGAAAACTTTGGTGTCGCCAGTTCCACGGTTCGATACAGGACAGGGCAGCGAGCATAAACAATGAGAAAGTTTTGGGTAAGATTGACTCAATGGGAATATTGGCCCTTTGAATTTTTTTACACGCCGGTTTTTTTTTACTTCCTATGGCTTTCCATTAAGCAACGCTCTATTTTCTTTTTTACCTCGTCCAACCCAAGCATTGATTGTGGTGGAATGTTTGGTGAGAAAAAGACCGATATCTACTCCCTGATACCCAAGAACTATATACCAAATACCTTCCTTATAGGTGTTGGCGACGGAGGAGCAGCATTGGAAGCTGCAAGAACATTGGGTTACCCGCTCATTGCCAAGCCTAACATAGGAGAGCGCGGTGTTTGGATCAAGAAGATCGAACGGGAAGAGGAGCTGCTTAAGTATGTCCAGCTTTGTAAAGTAGAATTTCTACTACAAGAACTTGTGGAATACCCACTTGAATTAGGTGTTTTTTATGTGAGGTACCCGAGCGATGATCAGGGAAAGATCACATCAATTGTGAGAAAGGATTTCCTTTCCGTCGTGGGGAATGGTACGCAGACAATTCGAGAATTGTTACTAAGGATGGATCGAGCCGTTATGACGGTCGATTTTGACAGTGATTTTTTACAAGAGGTAGGAGATCGTGTTCCGGGTATTGGCGAGAAGGTCATTGTGGAACCGATTGGAAACCATAGTCGCGGTACGCAGTTTTTAAACGACAATGATAAGATCAACCCCCAACTCAGTGAGGCGATTGATCGGCTTGCTAAGGAAATTCCTGATTTTTTTTATGGTCGTTTCGACCTGAAATGCCAATCCTACGAAAAGCTTGCCAAGTTGGAGGCATTCACGATTCTTGAATTAAATGGAGCTGGTGCCGAACCCGCACATGTATACCAGCCCGGCTACCCTATTTGGAAAGCATATAGGGACATACTTTGGCATTTTCGGGTTTTAGCTGAAATTAGTGCTGAAAACAGAAAAAGAGGGCATGCCTATTGGACACTTAAAAAAGGGGTTCAAAAATGGAAGGCCTACAAGAAGTACTATCAACTGCTTACCGCCAGATGATCATTCAAACCCTAATCGTATCTTTTGCGATCAGTTACGTAGGCTCGATTCCGCCAGGGACGATCAATGTGTCCGTAATGCAGCTATCGATTCTGAAAAAACATCGGGCAGCGATCTTTCTTTCTATCGCCGCCAGTTTAGTTGAGTTTGTGTATGCCGGACTAACGGTCCAATTTCATCTGTATCTCAATACACATCAGGAAATCGCAAACTACTTTCGAATGATAACTGCTGTAGCATTGATCGGATTAGGGCTTTGGAATCTTCTGGCAACAACTACTTCTTCCTCTATCAAGGTTGATACGAATTTGACCGGAAGGCACGGGTTTTCCAGAGGCTTAATCCTGGGCATCTTAAACCCTATGACCATCCCTTTTTGGTTAGCGATTACTACTTACTTGGAAAACGATGGACTGATAGATGTGACGGCATTGGGATTCTGGACGTACCTCATTGGGCTTTCCAGCGGAACCTTTTGCCTTTTGCTCACCGTAGATGCATTGGGTAAGCGGTTCACGCAGATTTCAGAAAACAAGTACATCGTACATCGGGTACCCGGATTTTTGCTTCTAGGGCTCGGAGTTTACTATTTAATGAAGCTTGTCCTCTAGTTCTTCAATTCCAATCCCCCGAACATTACGAACCCGTTTACATTAAGTGTGGCCACTGAATCGTCTGTAATGTTGGCTCTTTCATCACTTGAACCTCCTAGAATAGCGGTTGCATTCATGTTGACTTTCCAGTCCGAGGGCACCAGAATCTCGGTGCCACCAAACATGCAAAACACCTCGATGTTCGCTTCCTCCTCAATTTTCGACCCTCTTAGGTCGATGTTGGAGCCACCAAAGATGGTGGTGACTTTCCCCCCACGTAGATTTTCAGAAGTGAACTTCTTTTCGTTGCCGCCAAAAATGGCTATCTCATCGAACACATCTTCCTTGTTTTCTGATGTTTTGACCAGCGTATTTCTTCTAAAAATGAACATGATCCCGACAATGATTAGGATCACAGGCCAGAAATCTCGAATATCCAGAACATGGAAGATATTGAGATAAAATAGGGTCCCGAGTCCAAAGAACAGGAAGGCGGGTCTTGCATTTCCAGAAAAGAGATTTACAACGCCAAGGATGATAAAAATGATTGGCCACCGGAAAATATACCAAGGAAGATCAATGTCGAAACCAAGATTGTCCAATAGGAAGATCGATCCTATGATGACGAGAATAATACCGAGAATAGCTCTCTTGCGATTAGAAGAATCCATTGTGATAGTTTTTAGGGTCTAACGGAGGTTTAAGCAAAATGATCTTGAGTAAATGCTAATCGGAAATTTAGTGGATTTTTCGGTCAATTGAACCAGCCAAACAGCAATGAAATGTTGAACGTAGGGCCATCAAAATCAGATGCCTTGAAGAAGTCGCTATCTACGCCGATGGTTTTTTGGAATCCCAAACCCGCATTCACTTTGAACCAGTAGCTGATGTTTGCTTCTACAAAACCAGACGGATTGAATACAAAGACATCGTCAACTACCTCCCCGTCAATTAAAGCTGCCGATTTGGTTTCAATACTTCCCCATCCAAGTTTTGTATCTACACCGAAGTGGACAAGGTCAGAAGGGCGAATGTTGTAACCCATCCAAAAGCCACCATGTCCGTAGCTGCTGGAATACGTTGACCCATCAATCGTTTGTTCTAAGTTGCCAGTCAGCCCCAAGCCGTAGCCCCCAATAAAAAAAGTGTTATCAAAGAGTACGGCGCCACCACCTCCTGTAAGTGTAGCAAGGCTTCCGTCAATCGTAGTGAAGGAAAAAAGTGCTCCTCCGAATCCGGAGATTTCTTCTGGGTCATTCCCAATAAGTGTTTTAGGACGGCCGTTTTGGCCAAAAGTTAGTTGACCTACAACCATGATAGAGATAAAAAGTAGCGTCTTTTTCATTTTGAGTTTTTTATAATTTGCTAATTGTGATCCATTGTTAAACAATGCAGTTAAGACGAATTTATGGTTCACTCATGTGGCAAAGACAAAAAGACTGACGAAACGTTTCCCTTGCTGGACAAATTGTCAAATTGTAATGATCAGTCATTTTGTCGTCTTTATTGCTGAGAAAAAGACATTCTGGCAGGCGTTAAAATATCTTAATAGGATATGGAATGAGATTTGAAGGCGTTAGAAGATAAAAAAGGAACGTGATGAAGATAAACCCTGAACTTTCAAAAAATCTTGCACGAACTGCAGATTTCATAAATACAGTCAATGGTGGTACGGTGTATCCAACATTCAATACATCCAAAGAAAAGG
Organism: uncultured Roseivirgaceae bacterium; assembly: GCA_964593185.1. Lineage (GTDB taxonomy): Bacteria > Bacteroidota > Bacteroidia > Cytophagales > Cyclobacteriaceae > Ekhidna. The sequence goes on along the minus strand of CAZQJU010000003.1, from coordinate 53,691 downwards.
ATCACTATCGAATCGAGGTAAGTATGCCCTCAGTGGACCCGGAAGATTTAAAGGTTGAGATCAACAATGAAAGTCTGATGATCTTTCAGTCGATCGAGGTCAATCAGCTTCCGCTTCCCAACCTAATTGGTTTGTTTAAACTTTCCCGAAATGCCGTATTAGAGGATATTTCGGCGGAATATCACCACGATGTACTGACGGTTATTGTACCCTTGAGTGAGTTTAGCGGTGGATTCCATCGTAGCATCGAAATCCACCGCGACTAGAAGTTATTTATTCATCGTGCAGCGTTTCTGCAGGATTTAGTTTTGCTGTTCGAAGCGTATGCCATGATACGGTAAGGATGGCGATTAGCGTGATAAGCACTGCAGGAATCAGAAAAGCATCAATGCTTAAGCTGATGCGGCTTTCGAAGTCTTGCAACCAACTACTCATGACCCACCAACTGAGCGGTGCTGATATGAATATCGAAATGATCACCAATTTGATAAAGTCCCAGGTCAGGAGTCTAAGGAGCTGATTTATGGATGCTCCAAGCACTTTTCTAACACCAACCTCTTTCGATCTTAAGCTCGTGATGTAAGAGGCTAAACCAAAGAGCCCCAGGCATGCTACCAAAATAGCCAGAATAGCAAATAGGCCAAAAATGGACCCGAATTGGATCTCGGATTTGTACTGTTCGTTATAATAATCGTCAAGGAAGAAGAAATCGAAGATCTTGCTGCCGAAGGCTTGCTCCCAACTAGCTTGTATTTCTTCCACGGAATTTTGCATGTTGGTCGTGTTAATGTCCAGTGAGTAAAATCCTCCGGGTGATTCAAAATAGCGAAAAATCAACGGGTCATAGGCTTTCTTGGGTGACTCCTGCCGGTAGTTTTGGACTACTCCAACAATATTGAATGTGTCGCCCCAGAAATAAATCTTTTTGTTGATTGCTTCACTTGCGTCAGCAAATCCCATCACCTTAGTGGCTGCCTCATTGAACAAGACGTTTTCTTGTTCAGCTCCAAAGGATCGATCGAAGGACCTGCCCTCTAAGAGTTCGATGCCGTAAAAATCTATGTATTGATCATCGCAAGCAATAACACGATATTGATTGCTTTCGGCTTCAGTCTGGTTGATCAATCGAATTCCTCCGGCATTCCATCCGGCCTTTCTTCCTGGAACTTCGCTGGAGGTAGCCTGATTTTTTACTGAGGCGTTGTTCTTCAAAATATTCTTAAAGTAGGCGTCTTTGATGTTGGAAATGGAGTCGCTTGCAAAATTTGGTGTCCGCACGATCATTTTTTGATTGATATTAACTCCCAGATTTTGAGACTGCATGTAGTTCATTTGTTTGTAAACAACATAGGTACCTGTGATGAGGATAACCGAGGCCAGAAATTGGAAGGTAACAAGGCCTTTACGCAAGGCATTACCGCCGGCACTTCCGGAGAACTTACCTTTCAAAACGGTAATAGGCTTAAACTGCGAAAGGACAAAGGCTGGATAAAAGCCAGAAAGGAAAAACCCGACAATGAACAGTCCTGCCAAACCCCACCAAAAAATCGAAGCATCAGGCCAAGTATAGGCTACGTTTCTTCCAACAAATCCATTGAAGCTGGGAAAAATAAGAATGGTGAGAAGTGTGGCAATAAAAAACGCCATAAGATTCAGCACAAAAGACTCAAACATGAACTGAAAAATCAACTGGCCTCGATGACTTCCAAGTACTTTCCTCACCCCGACTTCTTTTGCTCTATTTAAGGCTCGGGCGGTGGTCAGATTGATGTAATTGATCCAGGCAATAAACAGGACGAACATCCCGATGATTAGTAGAAAGTAAGTGGTTTTTTCGTTACCCGTTGTTTTGATTTCTCCGATGTAATTTGAGATCAGGTGAATCTTTTCCAAAGGCTGTAAGATGAATTCCATACCCGCATTGTACTGCTCCAACTCTTCTCCTTCCCTTTCGATGATCCAGTCGGGAAATTTCTCAGAAAATACTTCCGGGTCTGTTCCCGGGTAAAGTGAGATGTAGTTCAAAAATCCATCCCATTGCCAGGCAGTTCTTGCCTCTGGACTTGTGAACAGGACGTACGATTCAAAGGAATAGAGGAGATCAAATTTCATGTGTGATCGTTCAGGAAGGTCCTGAAAGACGCCTGTCACGGTAAAGTCTGTTGCATCATTTTGCTTGATACGTTTGCCAACCGGGTTTTCCTCTCCAAAAATTTTAGTCGCCAGGGATTCGCTCAACACCACGGTCCATGGGTCTTTCAAGACCAAACTGTCCACTCCACGAAGCAGAGGAATGGAGAAGAACTCGAAAAAGTTGCCACTTGCGTAGTAAGGATGCGTGAGCTCAAAATATTTCTCCTCATGGGAGATTTCCGCCCCGCTTGAATGCATGATCACAAAATCCTCGACTTCAGGAAAGTCTTCGTTTAAGTGTCTACCCACACCGGCACAACCAGAGGCCCATTCAGTGGCGAGTTCCCCGGCATTGTACCGATTTGTACGTACACGGTAGATGTTCTCCTTATTCTCAAAAAAGTTGTCGTACGTGAGTTCAAAATAAACGTACTGAAGGATCAAGAATCCCGCCGTCATACCAACCACCAGTCCAAAGATGTTGATGAATGCATAAAATTGATGTCGCTTTAAATTCCGAATCGTGGAAGTAATGTAGTTTTTGAGCATAGCTTCGATGTTTGAGTGTTTTGACCTTTTCTTAAATCGTGGCCTTAGAAAACCAATCACCTGAAACAGGTGGATCACATTGGTTCGAAAGGCTCCTTTTTGTTCCTTGTTTTCGTAGTAGGCTTCTTCCAAATCACCGAGTATTCCTTCTACGATGACGGGTTGGCAAAATCTTGTAAGGAGTTTGCCAGTGAAGGAAAGAATCCTTGGCTTTTTATCCATTGGAGAGGGCGACTTTCGGAATTGCCTGCCACATTTCTTCCCGCATCTCTCGCATTTTGACAATGGCAGCTTGTCCAGATGAGGTTAGGGTGAACAGCCTCTTCCTTCTGCCTCCGCGTTCTGGTGTTGCACCATCGTAACGGGCCTTTAGATATCCCTTTTCTTCAAGACGACTGGTCACAGAGTGTACTGTACTAATGGTAATAGCTCGTCTGCATCGATCCTTTATTTCTCTCTGAATGGCCAGGCCATAAGCATCGTCGTATAAGATGCCCACAGACAGCATCACCAGCTCTTCCAGTTCACCAAGATTTGTCCCCTTCATGCAATTTTTCTTTCGTTAACTTAGATTGAATTTTATTTCTTTCGATTTTGTCGAAAACGTTAATTTACGGAACTTGTTGCAAACTCCATCATATTTCTTTCGATTTTGTCGACTTTGAGTGCTGCTGATATTGTCAATCATTTTGGTGACATGGATCTAAGCCTCATCGACGCGATCCTCAAGGGTTACCTTCCGGCTTCTGGCACAGTACTCGATGTAGGCTGTGGGGAGGGTCGCAATGGACTGTACTTCATTAGAACTGGGTTTGAATACCTAGGGATCGACCAAGATTCTTCCAAAATTAGGTTGTTGGAGTACCTGTCTTCAAGTCTCTCTAATGCCAATGCATCCTTCAAAGTAGGTACAATGCAGGAAATAAGCTTTGAGAATCGCTTTGATCTGGTAGTTGCAAGCAGAATTCTTCATTTCTCTGAAGATCGACTGGATTTTCTGTCAATCTGGGAAAAATTGATTAGTAGCATGAAAGCAGGAGCAGTGATTTACTTCGCGATGGATTCTGCAATTGCCACGGAGTTTGTATTGCAAAAAACAAATGGGTTTTCTGAGTTTTGCGACGGCCGGGTATCTTTTGCCCTCACGGAACCACTATATCAGGAGATGAAAGTTGATTTGGTTGAGGTAGAGCCGCTGAAGACCATAATCTACCAAAACCAGCGTGTTCAAAGCTTCGGTTTACTAAGAAAATTGTAGCTTTAATACACGAGCAACATTTTCAACCCGCTAGCTAATGTTCAAAAAATTACTGTTACCCCTGTGTCTATGGGTAGTGACCACCTTTTCCCATGGGCAATCCAACGCTAAGTTCGACCACCTAACCACTGATGACGGGCTTTTAGACATGTTCAACTTTGCCATTTTCCAGGATCGCGACGGATTTATCTGGATTGGTGGAAAAGCGGGGCTTCAACGCTACGACGGATATTCATTTACCAATTACACTTACAGTGAGGAGCATTTTAAGCTAGGGGTTAATGAGATGACCATCCGGCATATTATGCAAGCACGAGATGGAGCAATTTGGGTGGGAACCGGAGGAGGTGGTGCTTTCCGGTTACGAGATGGAGCCATTGATTTGTCCATTTCCCAAGACCCCACGCTGGAGGTAAGTCTGCCAGGTAATTTCGTAGAAGACATTGTACAAAATGACGATTCTGATGGGCTTTGGATTGCTACCAATCAGGGGCTCGTGTTCTACGAAAATGAAACCGTGACCGTGCACAATCACGATCCAAATGACCCTAATACCCTTTCGGATGATCGTATTTTCTCGCTTATGATGTCGCGAGAAGGTGATCTCTGGGTGGGGACCCAGAATGGTTTAAACAAGCATTTGGGTGACGGTAGATTCCAGAGATTTCTGCATGATCCAACGAGTGAAACATCGATCTCCGGAAATTTTGTCCATGATGTGTACCAAGACAAAAGCGGGGCAATTTGGCTGGCCATCATATTACACGGTCTGGACAAACTTGATGCTACAACGGGTGAAGCTGTTCATTATCGACCGGAGCCGGGCAACCCCCAAAGTTTGAGTGGCAATATTGCATTGAATATCGCTGAAGATCAGCAAGGCAACATCTGGGTAGCTACCTACGGGGATGGGCTCAATAAGATGGTGGATGAGGGTGTATTTCGTGTATTTCGCAATGATCCGTTGGACCAAACTTCGATTCAAAACGATAATCTCGAGGAGGTAATGGTCGATAAATCTGGAAATATCTGGACGGTGAATTCCTTAGGGGGAGCAAACCGCTATTCCGAGGGAGCATTGACGGTCTATCCCTACAATAAATTTAAAGACAAAGGATTAGTCCCCATTTCAACTGTGCAAGCGCTAACGATCGCATCGGATGGTACTGTCTGGTTTGGGTCGTCAGCTGGGGCTCTGGGAACTTTCAAAAATGGGGTATTTGATAGTTATGGCGTCGATACCGGTGATGGAAAGGGTGTAAGCTCCCTTCGTATAGGAGATATCATAGAAGATCGGGATGGAGTGATTTGGATTTCAACCGTGGGATTCGGTGTGGATTATTACAAAGATGGAACGTTTACGCATTTAGTTGCAGACCCCGACGACCCAAATGGTGTGCACGATATCGAAATACCAACCATGATTGAAGATGGCGAGGGACGTATTTGGATGGGAGGCGCTCGAAATGGAATTGCAGTCTATGATAAAGGATCAGGCACATTTACGCACATCAACAAGAACAAAAATGAAGGCAATGGACTCATCGACAACAATATCAATGACCTGTGGCTTAGAAAGGACGGCAGTGTGTTGATCGCAACAGAAAATGGGTTGGATATTTTCAGAAACGGTAACTTCAAGCACTACCAGAACAGCAAAGGAGACCTTACATCGTTGCCCAAGAATAATGTAACCAGGGTTATTGAGGATGCAGCGCAGAACGTCTGGGTTTCGTTTGACGGTGGCATCGCCAGATTGGACGAGACTTCTGATCAATTCAAGATCTTTGACAGAGATGATGGGTTCAATGGCTTGATCATTGAAGATATGGTGCTTGACACTAGAGGAAATTTGTGGATTGCCTCACACGATGGTGCTTCTAGGTTCAGTTACGAATCCAACACCTTTGAGTTCTTCAGCAAGAAAAACGGATTCATTTCCAACTCCATTCTCAGAATCAACTCGGCTGAGGATAACATTTACTTCATGGCAGCAGAAGGTTTTTACATTGCTGATGTAGACGAACTTAGGACATCCTCTTCTTCTGCGTCACTCACGCTTTCTGATTTTAGCATTTTGGGAGAAATAGAGGAATCTGTTCAGCTTGCTACTCGGCGAATGTTTAACGCTGAGAAAAGTGTGTCCGTCGCGCATCTGGAAAATAGCTTTCAAATTTCCTTTACTGCACTAAATGATGAAATCGCGCCCACGTTTACCTATGAATACCGTTTGCTAGGGCTAGAAGAACAGTGGATAAGTACGCAAGATCCTAGTGCTTCGTATGCCTATTTAGACCCGGGAAAGTACGAGTTTCAGGTAAGAATCGGGGAAGAATATGGAGGACAGCTGGTCCAGTTACCAATTGAGATTAGACCCGCTTGGTGGCAGACCATGTTCTTCAAAGTGTTCTTGATTTTAGTGGTCATTGGTGTTTTTATCCTGGTCATAGTCCAACGGTCAAAAAGTATCAGGATACGTCAGGAATTATTGGAAAACAAAGTGGAGGAGGCTACAGCGGAAATGAAGCAACAAAATGCACTACTTCAGCATCAAAGTGAGGCGCTTAAGGAGGCCATCGACGATACAAATGAGGTCATCTCCAAAGCAGTTCAGTCGGGGGATTTTAATGCCCGAATCAACATAGAGACAAAGGAAGGCGCATGGAAAGAGCTAGGCGAGTCTATCAACAGTCTGTTTGATTCTATCATGGCTCCTTATAAGATATTGAATAGGATTATTACCAAGATGGCAGATGGCGATCTACAAGATCGCTACATGGAGAAAGCATTGGGTGATAGTAAAGCATTGGCAGACAACTTAAACAATTCACTTGCTGGTTTGACCGACTTAATTGTGGAAGTTCGAAGATTTTCTACGGAAATGAATAGTGCCACCCAGGAAATGTTGCTAACGAGTAGTGAATTAAGAAATACCACGGGAGAGATCTCGGCAGTGACAAACGAGATTAGTGCAGGTGCTCATCGGCAGGTAACCCAAATTGATGAGTCCTTTGAATTAATTGAAGGCATTAAAACAACCGCTACCGAGAGCTACTCCATGGCGCAAGAGGTGAGAGAGAAGGCAAATAGCAGCAATCAGAAAAGTGAGGAAGGCTTAAATCATATTCAAAACTTAAACCAAACAATTGACGAGGTGAAATCCTCCGCAACACAGACAAATCAGTCGATAGAGCAACTAACGAGTTATTCCAGCAATATCATCCAGGTAGTGAGTATCATTAAGGAAATTGCCAGTCAGACTAATTTGCTCGCCTTGAATGCAGCCATTGAGGCTGCTCAAGCAGGAGAATCGGGTAGAGGATTTGCTGTAGTTGCTGACGAAATCAGAAAGCTGGCAGAGAATTCAAAAAACAACGCCAACGAAGTTGAAAACCTAATTCTAGGCGTTCAGGAAAACTCGGATGCCACAGCCAAATTGGTTACCCAGATGAATCAAGGAATCGAGGAAGCGTCTGAGGTGGCCAATCAATCGATCGCCATATTTACATCAATCATGGATTACTGCCGAGCCACGCTGTCTGCCTCCGATAAGATCGTAAATGCTACCAAGTCTCAATCAGATGATGTAGTGAGTATTCTAAAGCGATTTGAAGGTGTCACGGTAATTGCCGAAGAAACGGCCACGAGCACAGAAGAGTCTGCGGCTTCAACAGCTCAGCTAGCAACTGGAATGGAGAATTTTGCTGCACAGATTCAGCGACTTTCTGGAATCGCAAATGAACAGCAGGAGCGATTGGATGTATTTAAAACGTGATCGACGACGGCTATACGTTACACAATGCCCTGTGCGATGATGGCGTCGGCCACCTTCACAAATCCCGCAATGTTGGCTCCCTTCACATAATCTACATATTGATCATCTTCCTGTCCGAACTCAACGCATTTTTGATGGATGCCCACCATAATGCCTTGCAGCCTTTCGTCTACTTCTTCTTTTATCCATGAAAGGCGAAGCGAGTTTTGAGACATTTCAAGCCCTGAGGTGGCTACGCCTCCGGCATTTGAAGCCTTTCCTGGACTAAACATCATCTTGTTTTCCTTAAAAAGCTCAATCGAATCAACAGTCGTAGGCATATTGGCGCCTTCAAAAACACCTGAACAACCATTTTTTACGAGCGTTTTCGCATCAACAAGTGGCAGTTCGTTCTGTGTGGCACAGGGATACGCCAGGTCACAGGGAATCGTCCAGGGGGTTTCGTCCTTTCTGAAAACAGCAGACTTAAATTGCTCGGCGTACTCATGGATTCTTCCTCTTCTCACATTTTTCAAGGTTTTTATAAACGCTAGCTTTTCTTCATCAATGCCATCCTTGTCGTAGATGGACCCTTGCGAGTCTGAAACACTCACCACCTTGGCGCCGCTTTGAATCAGCTTTTCGATCGCGAACTGAGCGACATTTCCTGAACCCGAGACCGTGCAAACTTTTCCATGCAATCCGTCCGATCGATGCTTAAGTACTTCCGCGCTAAAGTATACGCAGCCATATCCGGTAGCCTCTGGTCGAATCAAGCTTCCTCCGTACTCAAGGCCTTTCCCCGTTAGTACCCCTGTGAATTCATTTCGTATCCGTTTAAATTGGCCAAACATGTAGCCAATCTCTCTGGCACCAACGCCAATATCTCCTGCGGGCACATCGGTAAATTGGCCGATGTGCTTCGAGAGCTCCGTCATAAAGCTTTGACAAAACCGCATGACTTCGTCATTACTCTTCCCCTTCGGGTCAAAATCAGAACCTCCTTTTCCACCCCCCATTGGCAGTGTGGTCAAACTATTTTTAAAGGTCTGCTCAAAAGCCAAAAACTTGAGGATGCTCAGGTTTACGGTTGGATGGAACCTTAGGCCGCCCTTGTAGGGTCCGATCGCAGAGTTCATTTGGATTCTGAACCCACGATTGATCTGGCGAACTCCGTTATCGTCTTGCCAGGGGACTTTAAACATGATGACTCGCTCAGGCTCACACATACTCTCCAAAATATTTTGGCCTTGGTACTTTGGGCGCTCAGCGATGTACGGGATAATTGTTTCGGCTACCTCGTGTACCGCCTGAAGAAACTCGGGCTCGTTGGGATTTTTGGCTGAGATCTTGTCTAAAAACGCTGTGACTTCTTTTTGGGCACTCATCGATCTTGGGGTTTTGGTAATCGAAATTCAAGATAGATATTTTATCCACGTCTGACAAAACGGATTACTTCGGCGTTAAACTACCCGTAACAACTTAATTAAAAGGCAACATTCAACTAAACCTAAAGCAACAGCAAAAAAGTAATTTAGTCTTGATATAAACCACAACATGATGAATTATTACAGACTCGATAGTGAAATTCTATCTTCCGTTCAAGGATTGAATGGCCATCAAAAGTCAGATATCCTGGAGTACATCAGAAATGTAAAATCTCCGATTCATAGCAAGCAACGCTACCGAAGGAAGGCGATGAGACAAATACGGGAAGCGTTGAAAAGCGTTTAGTCCTCGGAGAGGACAATAACCATATCGTTCTCGCTAAGCACGAATTCTTCTGACTTCTTCGGGTTTAGGACCACCCCATACTGTGCATCAGCAGTTTTGGCTTGACTGATTATTCTGTAGCCAATGGCCACCTCATTCTTTCTTGCTGCCGATTCAAGCACGGTGTAAAAATTCATGGACTGACCTGTCTGAACATATTCTTTCGCAGGCTTGATGTAAATCTCTGATCCATCAGCATCAAACAAATCTTCGAATACCCTCATCAGATACTTATTCTCCGCAACCTGGCTCATTAACAAGCTTACCAATTTATCACTCACAATAAAGTCATCTGCACTGGTAATGTCAGCTAACTGGCGATTCCGTATATCCAGCATCTCGCTCACGATCTTGTATTTGCTTCCACTCACCTCGGTGAAGTTTCGAAGGTGAAGCAGCGTGATCAGTGTCTGTGCATCAGCTTCTTGTATCGGAAAGTTATCTACATAACTAAGAAGAATAATGTAATCATAGTTCTCCAGTCGCATGCTTTCCAGTGTCTCCCGATCTGTGGTGTCTTGCCTACTGAACTCTAATGTGATATTATCAACATTCTGACTCAGTCTTTGAATTGTTTTTTCGTTGTCACCAAATTTTGAAACCACCTTCACGGATGAGCCTTTTGGGACGTAATTATCAAGTTCTTTGATAATATACCTGGCGCGTGAGTTCCATCCTACTATCAGGATCTTTTCAGATTCCTGCGGCTCCGGTTCGGTGTAGACAATCTTGCTTTCGTGGGGCTCTCCAGGGGTATCGACGTTAGGTATGAGCGTGTCATCATCTTCCGTTATACCAATGACCTTATCGCCCTCTTTGAACAGCGTTTCCATCGGGGGATTGATTTCAACGGTTTTATCAGCATACTGAATACCCATGATGGAGGATTCTTCATAGGCAAACAAAATTTCTCGAAAAGATTTTCCGATCAGCTGAGGAGCATCTTCAAAGTAAATCTCATCCCCATCAAAATCCATGAGGTCTTGATACACCACACTTAGACCAGATTGTCTACTGGTTTGCACCATGATTCTGGAAATAATCTCATCGGAAAGAATCAGTTCTACTTCATCACCACCCACCATTTTGGCAACGTCGAAATTTCTCTTATCCTCCATTTCAGCCGTGATGTGGTACGGCGCTTTACGCCTGTTGGGGTTGGTGACGATCGCCACGATGGTTTTGATAATCTGGCTGTCCGAATTCTCATTGTCTTTATCGAGAATGATGATGGACTTGGTGTCAAAGGGATTGGCAATTTGCAAATCATGAACATCGATTGGGTTTCCGGTTCGACAAATGACTTGTGTATTGCCGGTACTACCTACTTTATCCTTGATTTCATCTTCCATCATCACCTTATCCATGTCTGCAAGAATAACGATGACACCCCTCTTTTGATTTTCATTGGCTTCTACCAATTCCGGGATGATGGTAAATATCTTTGAAGACCATCCCAGAATAAGTACATGGTCATGCTCAATGACAAATGAACGACCCTTTCGTAGGACTTCGAGTTTGGTAAGGATACCATTTGAAACCAAGCCTATGAGCGTTGAGATAATCACCAGACCTAAAACGGTGGTGAGTAGCATGAACATCCGGAATGGCCAGTTTTCATCATGATTGCCCAATACGCCTGGATCCAGCGCATGGGTGAGGTTGACCCAAATTGATTCGAATACATTAAAGTTTGCTTCGTGATCTGGGTGAAGACCAAGTCCGAGGAGCGTGATGCCAAAAAGGGTTATCACAATTAAAGTAATCACCCCTAGCCCCTTGATCATCGAGATGGTGCCCTGCGAAACAAAACTGTCGAAGCGATACTTTACTTTATCTGCGAAAGAGATCTTTTTCCTCATTCAGAAACGATGATTATTATGTCGGGCAAAACTACTTCTAAAATAGCGCAAATTTAGCACTACAATCCATCCTTCAATTTAAAATGAGATGTGTCACGCATTCGACATAAAATAATTAGCACTATTTTTAATCAATACGTAATATGCACTATGAAACGAATCCTTTATACAATTTTAGGAGTTTTTCTGATTTCGGCATGTAATCCAACCTTGACAGAGTTTTCCTTCATTTACAATGATGAAGGGCCAAACAAAGAAATTGCGGAAAGGATGGAGCGTCTGCTTGAAGAGACTTATTACAATACGGATGTGATCTTGATTGAGGGTGATGGCACGAACCAAAACCTTGATAGCTTGCGTAAAGAGGAGGTGGATTTTGCCTTGGTGGAAAACTACGTGAACTACACGGAGGGTGTGAGCTCGCTGTTTTCGGTTTATTCGGAGGTTCTACATATCTTCTATAAGGGAGAAAACACGGTTACTTCCTTCCAAGACTTGGTGCACGATAAAATGCTCTACATTGGACGTGGAGAATCGCCCACCTACAATCTCATGATGGATTTGTTTGACTTTTTTGGAGTAGATGATTCCAGGATTCGAGTGACATTTCAAATGGCGGAAGCAGATGTCGTTGTCGAACTAACCAACCTCCTGACTGCCGACGAGCTTCAGCAATACGAGTCCTACAAATTATTCAGCTTTGACACCCCTGAAAGTTTTGAGATGGCTGCTACGGTAGAAGGGATTTCCCTAAAGTATCCAAGACTAACGCCTTTTGTGATTCCCAGAGATTCTTACTGGGATTTTTCACCAGAACCCGTTATCACCCTTTCTGTGGACCTGGTCATCATGGCACGCTCAAACCTAGGGGAGGTTCCGGTAAATGACTTCACCCGCACAATGCTCCGAAATCGACAGATTTTTACAGCGATTGACCCACTTTTATATGTCGGAATGAGGGAAGATTTTGATCAAGGCAAGCTCAACATACCCCTTCATGAGGGAGCAAGAAGCTTTCTTGCCAGAGACGAACCAAGTTTTGTGGAAAGATATGCCGAGTTGGGAGGTGTTATTTTGTCCTTAATTGTAGCGAGCTGGAGTGGACTCGTTTCATTGGCGAAGTGGCAAGCACAGAAGAAAAAAGATCGGATTGATGAATTTTATGAGGATTTGATTACCACAAAGAATCACATACCTCAGCTTAAGAAGTTATCAGAGGTCGCTGAGCGCATCAAACATGTCAAATCACAACAGAACAAGGCCTTTGAGCTCTTGATCAGTGAGGAGCTGGTTGCAAACGAGAGTTTCAGGATTTATATGGAGTTATCCAAGGAAACACTTAATGATCTGAAGTCCAAAATGAGGTCCATTAAAGAGAAAAGCGCTAGGGTAGCTGGCTAATCTTCCTCAGTTTCTCGGATATTTAGTTTTTGTGCAAAAACGATTCTAAATTCGTGCTCTAATTCAGACTGGTTATTCATGGGTCTTTTCGATTTCTTTCAAAGCGACATTGCTATTGATTTGGGCACTGCTAATACACTTATTATTAGCAAAGACAAAGTCGTAGTAGACGAGCCTTCAATCATCGCAATTGATAAAAGCAATAATAAAGTGCTGGCCATTGGCAGGAGCGCCATGCAAATGCATGAAAAAACGCATGAAAACATCAAGACTATCCGCCCGCTTAAAGATGGCGTAATTGCTGATTTCCATGCTGCAGAGCACATGATTCGAGGGATGATCAAAATGATGGACAATGGTCGAAAGAATTTTCTGCCTGCGTCGCATCGAATGATCATCTGCATTCCGTCAGGCATTACAGAGGTAGAAAAAAGAGCCGTTCGAGATTCCGCAGAGCACGCAGGGGCCAAAGAAGTATATATGATTCACGAGCCGATAGCAGCGGCAATTGGTATCGGTATCGATATCGATCAACCGATCGGAAGTATGGTGGTTGATATTGGGGGTGGAACGACGGAGATTGCAGTTATCGCTTTAAGTGGAATTGTCTGTGACCAGTCCATTCGTGTCGCCGGAGATTCTTTCAATAAGGATATTCTGGATTACATGAGAAGGCAGCATAACCTTTTGATTGGTGAGCGAACTGCAGAAAAAGTAAAAATTGAAGTTGGGTCCGCATTGACAGAGTTAGACGATGGTCCGGAAGACTATGAAATAAGAGGTAGGGACTTGATGACTGGGATCCCAAAGGTGATCAAAATCTCCTACTCAGAGATCGCCTTCGCGATTGATAAATCCGTATCAAAAATTGAGGAGGCTGTGCTTAAGGCACTGGAGATTTCGCCACCAGAATTGTCTGCCGATATCTATGATAATGGCATTTACTTAACGGGTGGTGGGGCGATGCTCCGAGGCTTAGATAAGCGTCTTTCGATGAAGACCAAGCTACCTATTCACATTGCCGAAGATCCTTTGAGAGCGGTAGTTCGTGGGACTGGAGCAGCGCTCAAAAGCTTAAGCCATTACAAAGCGGTCTTAATGAACTAGGAGTGAATGCAAAGACTTTTAGATTTCCTGTATGGTCAGCGAGAGGTTGGCATCTTTTTAGTTTTGGAAATCTTCAGTGTTTGGCTACTGATCAATTTCAATCAACGACCTAAAGCCACTTATTTCAATTCCAGCAATTCTCTGGCTGCGAATATTCAAGCATCAACCAGCTCAATATCATCTTACTTTGAACTAGGTGAGATTAACGAGCGCTTGATGAAAGAAAACGAACTTCTTCAGGCGCAAATTAGTCGACTCCGCACTTCGCCAAACGTTTACGAAGACACGTTGGCAAGGTATCAGGTCATTGGTGCTAAAGTGGTTTCCAATACAATACACAGAGGAGCCAATTACCTTACAGTCAGTGCCGGGTCAAAAGACAGTGTAGAGGTGGGCATGGGAGTTGTTTCCTCCGCAGGAATTGTTGGCCAGGTCAAGTCTGTTTCGCAAAATTTTGCAACGGTATACTCAGTGCTACATCCTAATTTATTGGTGTCGTCAAAAGTGAGTCGGACCGATACCAAAGGGACGGTGCAATGGGACCAGCGAGACCCCTATCATGCAAGTTTGAAGTACATTCCTCGACACATCAGGCTTGCGATTGGTGACACTGTTGTGACTTCAGGGTTTAACTCCGTCTTTCCTGACGATTTCGCCATCGGGATTGTAGATGACTTTAATCTTGAAGATCAAATGACCTTCTATGAGGCCAGGATTAGACTCACGGTAGATTTCAGTTCGCTCAGTTATGTATACTTGATCAAGGATCATTTAAAAGTGGAGAAGGATTCCATTGAATTGCTATGAATAGGCTAAGCTTTAAAGAGCAGGCGCTCAACTTTGTTTTTCTATTGCTTTTTCAGCTTCCTTTGATTCACAGGATTACGCTCTTTGACAAAGCGTTTGCATTTTTCTACGTGGGCTTCTTGCTGCTTCTTCCTTTAGGGTTAAGCAGGTCTTATCTCATGCTGATTGGGTTTTTGTCTGGGCTAATGGTAGATGTTTTTTCGAATACACCTGGCTTGCATGCGCTTTCTTGCGTATTCATTATGTTTCTGCGCAACTTTTGGCTTTCGATTGTAAGCAATGACTGGATGGATCTTAAGAATATCAATATCGCGACCCTGAAATGGTTGGGATTTTTACTTTTTGTTTTGCCACTGGTTTTTATTCATCACGCATTACTCTTTATAATTGAGAACGGAGGCTTCCACCTATTTGGCATGCTATTAAACAAAATTGTACTTAGTACATTATTCAGTACCTTCATCATACTAGTTTTGAATTTTGTAATTTCTGGAAATCGGAGTAGAGGGTAATGGAGCGGGCATTGATCATACGGATCACTATTGTTTTCACGGCAATTATCTTTGCCGCTCGTCTCTTTTATATCCAGATCATAGAGGAGGACTACAAAATTGCGGCAGAGAACAATGTGGTTCAGAAGACGGTGGAATATCCGTATCGCGGATTAATCTACGATACCAACGATAGTCTGGTCGTATATAACTCTCCAGTCTATGATTTGATGGTGGTTCCAAAGGAGGCCAGAGTTAAGGATACCTTAGCCTTTTGTCAGATGCTTGGAATTACCAAGGAAGACTTTGTCACAAGATTCAAAAAGGCCGCTCGATATTCAGCAATTTTAGCGTCTCGTTTCCAGTCTCAGTTGGCAGATACCTTATTTGCAAAGGTCCAAGACCAGTTAATCAACTATCCTGGTTTTTATGTACTACCTCGTACCGTAAGGTCGTACAACACCAAATCAATGGCCAATGTGCTTGGGTATGTTGGCGAGGTAAGTAGGAGGGATCTGAACAGAGATACTGCAAACTACTATCGCCAAGGAGACTACATAGGCATAGGTGGTATTGAAAAAGAGTACGAGCAAAGTTTAAGAGGAAAGCGCGGTGTCAGTTTTAAAGTTGTTAATGTTCAGGGAATTGTTAAGGACCAGTACCGCGATGGTGAATACGACACGGTGCCTAAATCGGGTGAAAATGTGCATTTGACGATCGATCTAGCGCTCCAACAATACGCTGAGCGATTGATGGAGGACAAAGTAGGAAGTGTGGTGGCCATCGAGCCAAAGACCGGCAAGATTCTCGCGTTTGTTTCGGCACCATCCTATGACCCAGAACTCCTGAGTGGAAAAAATTTGAGCAGGTTTTTTCCGGATTTGAATTCAAACGAGGATAAGCCTTTGTTTAATCGACCGCTTCAGGCCATGTACCCGCCGGGTTCCATGTTCAAGACCTTGCAGGGAATCATCGCTATGCATGAAGGGGTGGTGGGTCCCGAGGAGATCATTCGTACCGATGGGTCCAATATCGGCGATCTGGCACCACCTGGCCCCTATTGGATGGAAAAAGGAATTCAGAAATCCTCAAACAATTACTTCTACCTCGTAATGAAAAGGGTCGTAGAACAGAATATAAAAGAAAGCCAATATCTTGATGCACGGATTGGCTTTGAGAAGTGGCGCAACTACGTTCAATTGTTTGGCTTGGGAAGAACCTTAGGCATTGATTTACCAAATGAGAAAACTGGAAATGTGCCTACAATTGAATACTATGATCGTGTGTATGGTCAGGAGAGGTGGAAGTACTCCAATATCGCATCCTTGAGCATTGGCCAAGGTGAGTTGCTCGTTACTCCGTTGCAAATGGCAAATTTGGCTGCAATTCTTGCGAATAAAGGATATTTTATCACACCCCATGTGGTGGATCGGGTAGAGGATTGGCCAAATCCAGACATTCGGAAGGAGGTATTACCTTTTGACGCATCCTTGTACGAAACAGTCCTCAATGGTATGGAAAAGGTAATCAATTCAGGCTCGGGTATCCGTGGATATCTGGATACGCTCAGACTTGCCGGAAAGACCAGTACAGTTCAAAACCCTCATGGTGAAGATCATTCTGGTTTTATGGGTTTTGCACCATTGAATGATCCACAGATTGCTGTGGCTGCGTACGTGGAAAATGCAGGCCAAGGGGGTAGAGCTGCTGTGTCGGTTGCAAGTCTGCTGGCTGAAATGCACGTATTGGGAAAAATCTCCAGGCCCTGGCTGGAAGACTATGTTTTAGAAGAAAGATACTTACCGCAGAATGCGCCAAGAATCACTATCGCAGAAAATTGACTGGGTAACGGTACTACTCTTCGGCGTGCTGGTTTTGTCAGGATGGCTTAATATCTATGCTGTTGAATATGACCCTGATATTAATCAAGGGATTTTTGATTTCGGAACAAGCGCAGGAAAACAATTCATATGGATTTGTACCGCCGTTTTGATCATTGTTTTCATATCATTCTTTGATTTTAAAGTATTTCATTCCCTCGCATTTGTCATCTATGGTATTGTCATTGCGCTGCTGCTCTTTGTCTCCCTCAGTGGAAAGGAGGTTGCCGGCTCTCGATCATGGATAGGTTTGGGAGGATTTGGTTTACAGCCCTCAGAGTTTGCCAAGTTTGCTACTGCACTTGCTATCGCCAAATTTCTGGATAAACCCAATCGGAAACTTGAAGACCTAAAGACACTTGTTCTTGCATTTGCATTACTCTTCGTACCCTTAGCACTGACCATCCTTCAAGGAGATACTGGCACAGCCATGGTTTTTGGGGCCTTAGTGATTCCCTTGTTTCGTGAAGGTATGCCTGCCAATATTCTCTTAATTGCTTTCTCAATCTTGATTGTTTTTCTTTTGACATTGCTTGTAAATCAGACGGTCTTGCTGGTCGCGATCGGTGTTGTGGTGTTACTTGGGATCGGTCTAAATACAAGAAGACCTAAGCGATTGCTCTATGTGATCATTAGTGGAGTGGTGGTCACCATCGCTGTCCGAAGCGTCGACTTTATCTTAACAGATGTATTGAAGCCTCACCAGCAGAAGCGTGTAATGTCGCTTGTAAATCCCAACATAGACCCCTTAGGGATTGGCTGGAATGTGACACAATCAAAGATCGCTATCGGATCGGGAGGTTTTACCGGCAAGGGGTATCTGGAAGGGACTCAAACGAAGTTTGATTTTGTTCCTGCACAATCAACTGACTTTATTTTCTGCACCATTGGCGAAGAACAGGGTTGGATTGGAAGTGTACTTCTACTTTCCCTTTTTGCAGCATTGCTCCTGCGAATTGCCGTACTCGCAGAGCGGCAGAAATCTACCTTCGGACGCGTCTACGGCTATGGCGTGCTTAGTATCATATTCTTTCACTTTGCAGTCAACATTGCCATGACAATTGGACTATTTCCAGTCATTGGGATCCCACTTCCATTTTTTAGTTATGGAGGATCTTCCTTGTGGGCTTTTACGATTTTGCTGTTTAGCTTTTTGAAGCTAGATGCCCATCGAATGCAGCTTCTGGAACGGTTTTGAGTTGTAATGACGGTCTCCGCTAAATTTTAGCAGCCTTTTCTTCTGCTTCAGCGACAAGTTGATCAGCTTTTTTGTTTGCCCCGTCCTCAATTCCCTGTGCCTTTTTATCGGCCTCTGTTCTCAACTTCTTGGCGGCTTCTTGTGCCACCCTTTTCTTGATCGGGTTTGAACCAGCATCAGCGACCAATTTGTCTGCAGCGGCGTAGCCCTCTTCCCGTACCTTATCCGCACTGTTCTTCCCTTCAGTTCTGATCGATTCTGCCGTAGCCTGTGCCTCGGCAATGATCTTTCGACGTTGTTCCTCTTTCTTACGTTCAAGTTCTGCTTCTGCTTTTGCTTTCTCTTCGTCTACTTTTGTTGTCATCTGCTCTTTAAAAGCAGCCGCCGCACCACTACCAGTTCCAGAGGCGCTGGTACTGAGTAAATTGATGGAAACATCATCATAAGTACCACCGATTCCAAGGTCAATGTCTATCTTATCCGCCACCAAATTTTGGGCTCCAGTTAATGAACCAATGGCACTATTCAGGGCGGACCCCACAGCACCAGTTGGGATTTCTTTGATCAGCATAGAGTAGTCCAGTTTTCCATCGAGCGTGTTGCTGCCACCTAGTGTGGCTTCTTGTCCATTCACATTCAAATTAAAGGGCTCGACAAAGAGATGACCATCTTTGATGGCGGTTTGAATCAACACATCTTTGATGGAGATTGGCTGCTTTGGTTCGTCGGATGAACCTCCACCATTGAAAGCAGCAACGGAATTAAGCTTTGATACGAAATCACCTTTGGAGAGCGACGCTTGTGCAACGTTGACTAAACCAGCCAAGTTGATCTCATCCATCAATGGCATCATATCAGAACCCAGTAATCCATTCACGTCGAAATTTGTAGAGAAAGTACCGGTAACTTGCTCTGCGATGGGAACATATTTTTGGACCGTGGAAAAAGACTCGAAAGCTCGCGCGATGGACAAATCGCTCACTTTAAATCCAAAGTCGTATTTAGGTTGTTCCAGGTCTTTGGTGGCATAAGACCCCGTCAGTTCAAAACTTCCATCAAGCATTTCAAAGCTATTCTGATCTAAAATGATGGCACCATCCTTTATCAAGACCTTACCTTCGAAGTTCTCAATTTTAAGGTCAGTGAAATTGATTCTTGCTATAGAGGAAGCAAACGTAAAGTCAATGTTTTCGGGAACCTTAATTACTTCCAGTGATGTGGTGTCTTCCACGGTTTCTGTCTCTTCTGTGGTTTCAGGCATGAGCTCGTTCAGATCCAAAAGATCTGATTGGAGCGATAATGAACCCAACAGGAGTTCATCATTAAGAGCAAAGGCCAGGTAGTTATTGATGTTACCAGTTAAACTTAAGTCAGTAGCGCCTGTTGAGGCATCAAATTTCGCAAGTGTAATGTCACTTGGATTAAAGGTGAGGTCAGCAGTAGAAATCCCAAATCCTTGTGGAAAGTCGGGCGATTCAAAGTAAAATCCGTCAACCCTAAATCGTCCAGAAGTAGCCAATTGGTCATATTGTTCAGCCTCAACCATGGCCATTGCGCCTGCTGACCTCAATCCAGCTTTTATCTTGCCTTTCAAGGTCATATCTTCAAGAGGTACGATCTTGGTGATCTTTTCCAAATCTGCGCTTCCGTCAAATCCAAAGTCCCAGGTGAAGTTTTCCAGGTCTCGAAACTTCAAATAAGCTTCTAGTTGTTCTCCGTCTACCAGCATGGCAAACTTGTCGATGTTGAAACTTGTTTCGGTTAGGTCCGCAGAAGGATAATCAAAGTTTGCCTGAATGTTAATGGCTTCCATTGGGATGTTGAATTCCGAGTAAGCGATGGACCCGTCGACAACGGACAGATTGGCCGCCACTTTGGGCATCGAGGTTTCATTGAAAGTGCCTTTGACAATGCCGTCAAAGTCGATTTGCCCTTCCGCACTGACCCCAGTCAAGTACTCTTGATAAACACCCGGAATCAAGGAAAGAATGCTCTTGAGGTCAATGTCATTGCCGCCGAAGGTTATATCCATGACGATGTCTTCTCCCGGCATGGCAACAAATCCATCTGCTCCCATGGCAAAGGCATTGAGTTTAATGCTGTTTTCCTTGAACGTGAATCGCATTTCCGGTAGATTCATATTGAGGGTGATATCTGCCTCCAGTCTTTTCTTGGAAAGATATTCAACACCTTCAAATCCCAGCGACAGCGCATCGACGACCGTTTGTGTCTGCAAGTCAAAGATGTCCAGCGTAAAATCCCCTGAACCTTCATGATTTAACCCGTCAATCGTTGTGAAAAAGTTGAGGGATTCATCGCTGTACTTCACTTGTGCATTGGTGATTGCCCATCTTTCAATGCCAATGCTTAATTCGCTGCTGCCTGCACTCTCTGTGGTCTCTTCTTCTTCGGGTACTTCTGCCGAAGGTTTTGCAATATCGTAGTTCGCCGAACCGTCTTCCAATACTAACACATTGATTTTCGGTTCACTGAGAAGGATTTCCCGAACGACGATCTGTTCGCCATTCACGGCGGACATCAGGTCCACGGTCACATCAAAGCTGTTAACGGAAACCAACGTATCCTGGGAAAAGACATCCACCCCGACGACCCCAAAATCACCAAGACTCACGGTCAGATCTGGAAAATTGGTCAAAAGCGATATGCTAAACTGATCAGGATTGTAATAGACTTTGGCGTTAAGACTTTCATCCATGGTATCGTCTAAGGCCTGCTGAATGTCGTCTTTAAAGACAATGGGCAAGACAATGATTGCGGCAAAAAGCAAAACGAATAGGATGCCAAGGACAATTAGGAACTTTTTCATAGCAAAGAATTTGAATTGAAATTAGCCATAATCTCACGGAAGAGATAGCTTGTTTCAGGATATTAACAGAAAGATGATCTACTTCGAGAGCGTCACAAAGATGTCTTCCATCAATTGTAGTTGAATTCTATCT
The DNA here is from genome assembly GCA_964593185.1 of uncultured Roseivirgaceae bacterium. GTDB lineage: Bacteria > Bacteroidota > Bacteroidia > Cytophagales > Cyclobacteriaceae > Ekhidna. Next base: position 32,518 of record CAZQJU010000003.1, on the reverse strand, counting down.
TCCCCTAAGCGTTTGATTTTATAAGTCATGCCAGGTGTTTTTGGGTTGTTGAATGTAAGCAAGGTATCGTTGGAGATGCTCCAGAGCTGCGTGTGTTTCAACGTGTCTACCGCAAAGATGCAACCAGGATACCCATTGTTCTGGACCATGAGGCTATCCTCACTGAAGACGAACTTCCCATCCATGTAAAACTCCATGTCTTGAATACCTGCGTAGGAGGGCGATTCCGGCGGGGTTTCCCATTCTGCTTTCCACTCACCAAGCCATTCCGCGGGTCTGTCGCTTTCATTTTCAGAGCTACCTGACGAACAAGCAACGGCAAACAACGCTAATAGCGGATAGAATCTCTTCATTTTCATAGCATCAAATTAAGCTACTCCAACAAAAAAAGCCAGTTCAAATGAACTGACTTTTTGAATAGGTTAGTATATGAATCATTTGATTTCGAATTCAACTCTTCTGTTTTGACTTCTTCCTTCTGGCGTTTCATTCGAAGCTTTCGGGGCATCTTCTCCAAAGGCTTTGTACGATAGTCGATCTCTGGCAATGCCACTTTTTATAAAGAAGTCCATTACTGCTTTTGCCCTTCTACCAGACAATCCCAGGTTGTACGCTTCGTCTCCTACAGAATCTGTATGCCCTTTGATCAAAATGCTTTCGATTTTGTCATCTTTCAGATAAGCCAAAATACGATTCAATTCAGGATAAGATCCAGTTTTTAACTCGGATTTATCAAAGTCAAAGAAGATGTTATTGAGTGTTATAGTTTCGCCTTTCTCTATCGGGATCAGTTTTAAGTTGGTGGTAACTGTATCCGACTTCGTATAGTTTGTGAAGTCAAGATTCTCATCTTCGGAGATGTATCCTTCTGCTTCTCCAACCAACCCAAACTTGGCTTGACCTTCAACAGTAAACAGGAAATTTCCGTCTGCATCCACTGAAGCACGGCCAAAATCAAGTCCATCAGGCAGTCTTTCAATTAGCACTTTAGCATTCTCAACCGGCTGATTCGTTTTGGAGTCCAATACCGTTCCTTTGATGGTAATCAGGATTTCCTTCTCCAATAAATGATCAACAGAGGAGGCAAGTGGAGATTCAGCTAAACCATCTACAAATAGGTCGGCTACTTTAAAGCTAAAAATGTCAGAGTCCTCACCTTCTTCTGCACGGGTGAAATAAAGGTTTTGACCAGACGATGGAATGCTGAAATACTCATCATCGCCTTCTTTGTTTATTCCGGGGCCCAGATTTTCGGGTTCTGACCATCGGGTCCAAGTATCGTCGAGTTTAAAGGAAACGTAAACATCTACACCGCCGTATCCTTTGTATCCGTCTGAGGAGAAGTAAAGCGTCTTGCCATCTTCTGCCATAAAGGGGGATTCGTCTTCACCGGTTGTATTAATGTCTGAGCCCAGATTCTTAGGTTCAGACCACGTACCGTTGTCGTTTTTAAAACTCACGTAGAGATCTCGTGCCCCAAACGTATCATCTCGTTCTGCAGAAAGGATCATAGCATCCCCGCCGGGGGTTAAGAAGAAGTCTGCATTAGGGGAATAGTTGTATTCATTTTCAATATCGATTCCAACCGGATCTGAGAAGGTATCTCCTTCACGTGTGGATTGGGATACTCCGGTATACATTCTTCCCTTCTTTCCATACCGATTTCCCAGCACCAATACCTCTTTTCCATCCACTACAGATATGGAACTAATGAAGTTAGGTCCTTGCGTATTCAAGGGGGCGCCTACGTTCTTAGCCGGCAGCCATTCTCCTGTTTCTTCGTCTAATTCCGACACCCAAATATCTTCGGCATCATTTACCCCACCCACATTGTCAGGATGAAATTGTCTGGAGAAATAAAGTTTCTTGCCATCAGGAGAAACGATAGGGCTATGTTCTTTGTACTCACTGTTCACGTTGGTACTTAATTTGTTTGCCTCTATGGAGGTATTGACACCAGCCGCTAAGTTGATAAGTACGTTGATTGGGATGTTTGAAGCAGAAATCCCAATCGCATCGATTGCGTTGTATCCATCGTTGACACTACAATCGAGAACAACGCGAATGGCTTGGATTTCGTAAGAGGTTTCGTCAAAAAACAGGTTTAAGAGACGGCTTTCAATCGGAAGATCTCTGGCTGTAAGGTCAAAGAGCTTGTATTCGTTGTAGTCTCTATCGTATCCGTAAACTTCTGTAACTGCACCTGGGTTTTCTGATTCTGCGATGGCAACCTGCTTGGCTTTGATTGGATTGCTGAAGGAAACCATGATGAATTCCCTCTTATTGGTACTCTTAGGTCTCCACGCATTAGGACTTTCTCCACCTTGGGGTGGTACGTTGGGACGGTGAAGCACTTGAATAGCGGAATACTCATAAGGAGAATATTCAGAAGAAATATCAATGATCTGAGTTCCCCAGGAAACTGTTTCCTGTGAACTGGCGGTACCCATGACGGTCAGACCAAGAATTAAAAGGTATATCTTTTTCATTGTAGTTTTTTAGCTGCGAATAAACCTAACTTCTACTCGCCTGTTTTGTGCTCTCCCCTCAGGTGAACGTTCATCCGTTATCGGCTGTGTTCCACCAAAGGCTTTGGTAAAAATCCTGTTTTTCTTCACCTTCTTATCTGTCAGGTAATTCTTGACAGCTTCTACCCTGGATTGGGAAAGTCGTAAGTTGGCTTCAGCGTTTCCGTCGAAGTCTGTGTGGCCTTCCAGCTGAATTACGAGCGTAGGATTGTCTTTGAGGTACTGAGCGAGTTCATCAAGTTCTTGGTAAGAAGCAGCGTTGATTCGATCACTACCACTGGCAAAGTTCAGATTCTCAAGTTTTCTCAACTCGATGATATCTTCCTTTACATACAGATTCAGTGACATGTCTCCCGTAATCTGTTGCTCAGAAACGTACTTGTGATAGCCAGGCTTTGAAACGGAAAGGCTGTACGTTTCTCCCATGACCAATTGCACTTCGAAAGAGCCTTCATCTCCGACAGAAACAAGTCCCATATCGTCAAAATACGGCAGCTTTTCGTATAATATATTGCCTGAGATCGCAGTTGAATCCTGAGCCCTTAACATTTTACCTGTGATTGTGGCCAAGGTGACCTCGGATTGTGCTTGAGTTGTCGCAAACACAATAAAGGTGAATAATGAGGTGATGAATACTTTTGGCATTCGATTAAGGATGATAAAGCTCAAAATAATGCAAATAATTCCAGAAATTAAAGAATATTTTGCGAATTGGGCTTGAATGAAAGCTGCGGATTTAGTTCAACTTTTCGTTTGAGTTAGTCTCTGGAAGCTTCGCAATCAGCTTTTCTTTGGGTCGAAATGCAATGCTGTTGAGCTTGCCGATAATCACTTCACTTTCGACCTGGAAGGCGTCCATTTGATCTTCTGAGATCCCTTCTGAAGAAGGTAAATCTACCTTAAGTGCATCTACCTGACGTCCATTTTTCCAAAACCTGAAACAGAGATGTGGCCCATTCGCCAATCCTGTACTCCCGACGAAACCGATGGTCTGGCCTTGTTTTACCCGGGTACCGGGTTTGATTCCTTTGGCAATTTTGGACATGTGCAAATATTGCGTGGTGTAGTTGCTGTTGTGCTTGATTTTGACGTAGTTCCCATTTCCGCCGTGATATCGCGCTTCCAGGACTACACCGTCACCGACCGTACGAATTGGAGTGCCTGTGGGTGCTGCGTAGTCGGTCCCTAAATGGGCTTTGTATCTTTTTTGTACCGGGTGAAATCGTCTCAGAGAGTAGCGTGAACTAATTCTGGTAAAATTCAATGGTGCTCGCAGGAACGTCTTTCTCAAGCTATTGCCTTCCTGATCAAAGTAGTCCACTTTATCTCCTGTTTTGAATGGGATTGCATAGTACTCCTTGCTCCAATGTGCAAAATATGCCCCATTGATATTCTTGATGCCGACGACATTGCCATCGACCACCTCTTCCTCAAAAATGATTTTGAACTTATCTCCTTTTGCAATGCGAAAGAAATCCACCTGCCAGGCAAACACGTCCACAAGTTTATTTACTAGCTGTGGGGAAGACTCTTGCTCCAAGATGGCATTGTACAGCGATGAACTGATTTCCGCTGCAATGACCCGTTCTCTAATTTCGATTGGTTTTTGGAAAAGTTCTGCATAGATCGAATCACCAAAGTGGTATACTACATATTCCGTAAGCGAAGGTTCGAACACAAAATGCTTTGCTGATTTCAATGAATCAGGCTCATGAACGATTGCGTATTTGGCTCCTGCCTTGATTTTTCTGACATCATAAACGGATTTGGACCTGTTGGAAAGTGTGTAGAGATCCGCACCAGAGACATTGTGTTCTTCAAGAATTTCGGAGAGGTTTTGGTTCCATCGAACCTTCCCTTCTTTGATTTCTAAGGAATCTACGGGAAGATTATAGTACATGACAGGCAGGGAAATTTCACCTACGTCAATGGGCTGAAGTTGATTCTCTTCAGCCTCCCGTGTGCTACATCCTGTAACCGCACTGATCGCCACTGACATCAGTGTTAACCAAATGGATTTTCCAAGATTTGAAAATATAAAGTTCATCCCGTTATGGAATTTGGTTCCTACTAAAAATTTGTGTGGTTTATTAAATCAGGCGTTGCAGCTCTGGCGCTTTTAGCTACAAAAGTAGCCTTAAATCACTTGATTTTACAAATTCAGTGCATTTCAGCGAAATACTGATAGAAGTATGAAATGGTTTCAATTCCTCGGTAGTAATTGAAAAGACCGTAGCTTTCATTCGGTGAATGTATAGCGTCTTCCTGTAGTCCAAATCCCATCAAAATAGAATCAAGACCAAGTTCTTTTTGAAACAAGGCCACAATGGGAATACTCCCTCCTTCACGAGTTGGGATAGGCTCTTTGCCCCACGTTTTGGCCATTGCCCTGGAGGCAGCTTTGTATCCAACCGAATTTGTGGGGATTACCGAAGCTTCTCCTCCGTGATGGGGCGTCACTTTTACCTTAACATGTTTCGGAGCAATTTTTTTAAAATGCTCGGTAAATAGCTGGGTGATTTCATCACTTTCTTGGTGTGGAACTAGCCGCATAGAAATCTTCGCAGAGGCTTTTGAAGGAAGCACAGTTTTGGCGCCTTCTCCTATATAGCCGCCCCAAATCCCATTGACATCCAATGTAGGTCGAATCCCCGTTCGTTCGATCGTTGTATATCCTTCCTCTCCTTTTTCCGCCTCCACGTCCAAGTCCGCTTTAAATTTTTCAAGGCTAAAAGGGGCTTGATTCATTTTTTCTCGGTACTCAGAAGAAAGCGCTTCGACTTTATCATAAAATCCCGGAATGGTGATTTCTCCTTCTTCATTTTGAAGAGAGGCTATCATTTGACATAAGGTGTTGATCGGATTTCCAACGGCCCCACCAAAAGTACCCGAATGAAGATCCTTGTTCGGCCCTGTAAGCTCTACCTCCAGGTAGCTCAAACCTCTTAAACCCACGGTGATTGAGGGAATGTCATTGCTGATGATGTGCGTATCTGAGACAATGATAACATCAGCAGCTAGTTTTGCTTTGTTCTGCTTTACAAAATTTTCAAGATTTTCCGACCCCACTTCTTCTTCACCTTCAATCATGAACTTGATATTGCACGGTATGGAGTCTGTCTTAAGCAGTGTTTCGTATGCTTTTACATGCATGTAAACTTGCCCCTTGTCATCTGCCGAGCCTCTTGCGTAGATGCGTTCGTTCTGGACTACAGGCTCAAACGGAGGAGAATCCCATAAATCATATGGATCGGCAGGTTGCACATCATAGTGACCATACACTAGAATGGTTGGTAGGGCTGGATCTTTTATGTGTTCTGCGTAGACAATAGGATGACCTGTTGTTTCGCAAATCTCAACGGGAGTGCCAAGCTCTTCAAAGCGCTCGACCAAAAAGTTTGCCGCTTTTCGGACGTCATCTTTGAACTTCGAATCTGCACTTACGGATGGTATCCGTAGTAGATCAAGTAACTCTGCTAGAAATTTCTCCTTGTTTTCTTCTAAGTAGGTCAATGCACTCATCTGGGACTATTTTGGGTGCAAACTTAACGAGGAACATAGATTAATGCGTATTCAATCTTAGTCGAAACCAAAACCGTCATCATCGTCTTCTTCAATGGTGTCAAGATTTTCATCTTCCACATTGATTTCATCTGGTGAAACAAGGTTGTAGGGCTCTTCAATACCAAAGTAATTGAGTCGGAAATCATTGATAAAAGTCAAGGTTTCATTGACGGTCCCAACAGCAAGGATCAGCTCACCTGGCTTCACATTGTCTACATTGGATTTTTCCTCGACTGCTTCGTTAAAATCGTTGTTTGATGAATATAAAATGAGCTGATTGGTGGAATAACCTACGTAGTACCACACTCCCGGTGCTGCCTGAACGAACAGGTTAAAGACATCGGCTCCGCTCTCGTCTCGTGTGATTTCCATAAACCCATCAAGCTTGGCATTGATATCGTCTCTGCCGATGTGGGACAAACCAATTTTTGTGGTGTTGTGCCAAGCCTTTTGATCTGAGTTCCATTTCATTTTGACATTGGAAATGAACAAGGCTTTTTCAAGGACTCGATCTACATCCACTAAAGACGTATATTCCTTAAGGCTTTTTTCTTCATAGGATTTTGCGACGGTTTCGTAGCTCACATTAGCAAGTTTATTCAGCAGGTCGGGTCCAATTTTATTCGCGGTTGGAGGGCCTATTCTTTCGATGATATCTGTAAGGTCTAATGCCATTTCAGCCATTGCATTGCCTGGTGCATCGGGCAAATCAATAGAAAGCATGCAGTCCCCTACTAGTTCTAGGGAGTCTCTTCTTCCGGCACCCAGGATTGCCGAGCTGATTTTTATTTGCGTATTGGAAGGGTCAATGAAATTGATCGGACCTTCAAAGATGACGTTTTGAGAAACTTCATTGTAAATCATGGTACTCCCACCAAATGTGCTTCCGTTGGTTTTTGATGGCGTTTCGATGATGTAATTTTTAAGTGAATCGTCAAAAGTGAGTACCCCACTAGCGGTAAAGAGATCAGCGTCTTGAGAACTTTGCTTTTTCTCAACAAATGTGAAATACAATTGATCTCGAAGGTCGCTGTGCAATCCAACGTTGACCCGTTGACCTGTCTCAAAAACAGCATCATCAATGGTCAGCTGCACATCTCTTTCTTCGTCAGATCGCTGGAATTGCACCCATTCTTCATATCCAGGCGCGGAAAAATCAAGTTGAACATACCCGTCGAGCTCAAGAGCAGGCTTAGAAGCATACATAATGACAGATCCTTTGTACAAGAAGCCGGGTGAGATCACCACATGTTGATTTTCCATGACTTCTCCACCCGAGACGGTCATTAATTTTGTCGCGAAGTTTCCTTTTCTGTCTGCTTGACCCACAGGAACTTCTTGCAGTTCGAAACTATCAAAGCGAATGTCAAACGTGTCTGTCTCCACAATCTGTTGGTAGTAGGCATTCCCTTCAAACTTATTTCTGGAGATAATCTGGATGTTGGCTCGATCCAGGTAGTGATAGCCATTCAGTGTGTCGATAATTATTTCCGCATTGTTGAATTCCTGCAATACAGAGTTCGCAAGGATGGTGGTTTCATTGCCTTCCGGAATAATCTTCGAATCTGCAACGATGATGTATGGAATCCCTTGGACGTTCAGCTCCTGGGAGTTGATGTCATAAATTGCTTTCTCTCCATTGAAGGCAAGTGAGTCCAGTTCCTCTCTCGTCGTAAAAAAGTAGGAATCTCTGATGTCCACGTTTGGCGGTTTGGTCATCGTTACCACCGAATCTGCCAGATCCCATACCGCCTCGGTGATGGAAGTTTTCATTTGCGCATACGGAAACGAAATCGCTGCTACACCCGATCTCTCTGGTCTGATCACCGCAGTGTTGGTGGTCAAATCAAAATCTAATCGGATGTCTTCTCCTTCCATTGCCGGCTTTGTAGGGTCGTCAGTTAGGACCTCAAAGGATGCGTGGCGAGCTCCGTATTCAAATTCTTTAAAGTTCAGCTCTTGGGAAACGGATCTGGAACCTCGTGTGAGCATAGTACCTCCACCGTAAACCCCATTCGTGGTAATATTTGCGAACCCTTCGAGTTCAGCTGTGGAATTATAGAATTTGAATGGTTCTCCAACAGTTCGTAGATACATGCTGTCTTTTCTTGGCAGCCAATACATATCGTAAGCCCCTAGAATTGCCTCCGGATAGCTGGCTCCCTTGTAAGTACCGGGACTAATGAGACCATTGGTACCATCAGCAGTTACGGAATCCGGGTA